>NVRF01000052.1 GCA_002400775.1 Gammaproteobacteria bacterium | reverse complement strand
TGGTACTCAGGCCGAGGGACTCGAACCCTGGTTTGCGCTGGCCGATCGAGCCAGCCGTGATCTCTCGATTGTCTTTGGCCATTGGTCGACTATCGGCGGTTATATCGGGAATGGTGTGGTGGCCCTGGATACGGGTTGTATCTGGGGTGGCAAGCTCAGCGCCTTGCCGCTTGATGGCAGTGCGGAGGGCAGAAAAGTGTTGATCAGTGTAGACGGCATTTAAAAAAACAGAGTGCGGCAAATTGTCGCAGTATGTTTCGACAATAGGGCTTTCACCTTAAAATCTTATGCAAGATTAGCTGTGTTTTAAGGGTGTCTGATGCGTAAAGTGAATTTTCTTCTTGTTTTTGTTTTGGCCGGTATATCCGTAGCACAAGCCCATGATTGGGATCTGGCTGTGCCTGACAGTCATGCACCAATTGGTGTTATGGGCGACCATAATCATAAAGTCGGCGAATTAATGCTGTCGTACCGATATATGAACATGGATATGGATGGTAATCGCGATGGCAGTGATCGTCTCAGTGCTCAGCAAGTATTGAATGGCCCTGATGGTTCACCAGGTTTTCTGAAGTCATGCTGCTTTCCTTGGTGGTGGAGAAAACGGCACGGTAACAGTATGAAGAATGGAATTTTAGATGGGGTTTACCGATCGCTTACGGGTATGCTGCCTTATATAAAGTTAAACATGGATCACCTTACCCGCACGGGCGTTAATTTTACGACTGAGGCCGAAGGTATTGGTGATGTGCGTGTTGGAGGAATGTATAAATTTTTTGATAGTGAGGGCCAACGTTGGCATGCGAATTTTGGACTAAGCGCTCCTACCGGCGATATTGATACCAGGGATGCGACGCCGATGGGAGCGAACAGTTTATTGCCTTACCCCATGCGTTTGGGCTCGGGCACTTATGACCTCATGCCGGGTATTACTTATTTAGGTCAGTCCACAGGTTCCTGGTCGTGGGGGGCGCAGAGTATGGCAACTATTCGCCTGGGTGAGAATAGCCGGGATTACACGCTGGGTGACAGGTATACCGCAACTGGCTGGCTAGCCAAACGGTTTGGCTCAAGTTTTAGTGCCAGTGCCCGTGTAGCGTGGTCTAAATGGGATAACATCGATGGTGCTGATYCCGATTTACTGGTGACYAATCCAATGAACGGTATTRATATTGTGCCTACTGCAAGAACGGATCTGCGTGGCGGGCGCCGCACCGACTTGGGTATAGGTGTTAATTACCTCGTACGTAGCGGCTATTTTAAAGGGCATCGTCTGGCTGTTGAGTATTTGCGCCCGATTCAACAAAATCTCGACGGTCCGCAGCTGGAAGTGGACAGTATCTTTCACATTGGTTGGCAAAAAACCATCTAGGGAATCTCTGGTCTTGGCAATAGTCCGGTTATTACTTTCTATTCGCGCCTCGATCTGAAAGATTTCATCTCATTATCCATTCAGCTCAGAATTAATCAGAGGTTCCCCAGGTGATTTGTCCCGGTTAATTATTCCGGGTACCAGGTTCAGTTGTGAGCTTTATTTCAACCATTGCAGGGCTGTGGCGAAGTGGGGGAAGGCTTGAAATCTTGATGCTATTTTTTCAAAGCGGGAGAATAACCGTCTGTCATGCTTGAAAAAACTAGAGAGGCACTCAATCTTGTGTCGTTCCTGGTCTAGCACCTTGTCATCGTCACGCTGAACGTTCCGATTTCTTTATTGGCAGAATATCAAGAGTGTCGCTACCTCGTGATAGATTTTGTACTTCCCTGTACAAAATCGACTCGCCTACGCGGCAGCCTATTATGCCCCGACCGTCCTGCGTCCGTGCCGCTTCGCCACTGCATCACAAGCTCGTAGCTGGCTACGCAGCACTACCTCAATGACTCTACGGCAACGATAGCTGTTTATTCTCTTCTCCATTACTCGCTAGCGCTCCTCATTACGAAAAAATAAACAGCGTTGCCTATCGGCGACTACTCGCCCTCGCTTCGCTCCCCTTGGCTCGCTAGCGGAAGTTGCTTCCGAACTCCCAACGGCTTACTGACTACCAAACTCATAGGCGCCCACATCGTTCGCCCCAGTACGAACATTGCTGTCAAAGTCGTTGGTCACTTCGGGCAGGGTGACTCCCTCATCAATGGCGAGCGCACTGCCTGTGCTAAGCTCGTAGGTGGGAGTAAGATTTGGATTACCAACAATCGCTCGCGAGTCCATGCCGATATTTCCGTTGATCGCAGAACCTGTCGCGTAGTAGAGATTGTTCCGAATGGTGAGACGGGTCTGCGTCGTTTTAAGATCGATCAGGTCTCCTACCGAAGCGTGAAAAATATTGTTGATTATCCGGACATCTTCGGTAGGGCGATTGGCTCCCCCGCCAAATCCCCAATTTCGGCCGATCTCGATTGCGCTGTTTCGCGAGCCGACGATCGTGTTATTGGCAATCAGAACGTTTTGCGTTCTTTCGTAGAAAAGAAAACCCGATGCCGTTCTTGCTCGTCCCCAGTTGGCAATCAGAATACCTGCTTCCCTTGGGTTAATGATCACATTGTTAATAACCGTCTGATTGAGACTGCGGACCGTGACGCCTCTCAGGGTATTCTCAAAGTAATTCCCCTCGACCCAATTGTTATCACCGCTTCGAAGCGAAAGATGCCCTCGGGGAATATTAATGAACCGGTTATTGAGATACGTGACGCCACTACTCTTCGAGTTGATGATGCTCCCTCGTATCGCGAGGTCGCGGAATTCATTGTTGTCCACTAGCGTCCCAGTGTCTTGAAGGAGAAGATCGCCATTTCCAAGCTGAATCGGTACCCTCCCTCTAACGCCAGTATCCAGGATATCTCGAAAAACGTTGTGATCAATTCGGTTATCCAGGCTGTAGGAAGTGGCGCCGCTACTCCCTGGCTGGTCAATGGACAAGCCGAAGGCCCGATTACCTGCGAAGTCGTTATTGTCGATTCGATTGCCGTTGGAGCCGTTGGTCACCAGGATCATCCGTGAATTAGGAGAATTGGGCGGTCCCGAATTGACAAAGCGATTGTCGGTGAAACGATTGTTCGAGGCGCCATTAAAATCAACCGCACTGATTTGATTTAGATTATTGAAATTGAACCCGCCGATCGTGTTGCCATCTCCCGTGATAGTCAACCGCGCGCCGTTTTGGATTGTCACGCCCCCCAAGTTTTGGGCAGTAATCAGCAGCCCGTCCTTGTTAATGTTGTAATTCGTACCACCACCGTAAGTGCCGTCGAGCAGCAACACGACGTCGCCCGACGACGATGCGCTCACAACATTATTAAAGGTTGCAGCGTTGTTGGCCGTCCGAACCGTTCCGCCTGCGCTGACGCGCGCGGCGATCTCCGCCGACCAGTCGAGAGGATGATCAAGCACGGGCGTCTCATTCACTACCCAGTCAAAGCGTGCAGTCGCGGTGCCGCCGTTGCTGTCATCCACGGTGATGATGACCGGGTGGTTGCCGGCTCCGGTCACGGTGCCGCGGATACGGCCCGTCCCGGAATTCATCGATAACTGTGCAGGCAGCCCCTCGGCACGATAGGTCAGGCTGTCGCCATCGTCATCGTTGGCCTCGATCAAGACATTCACACTGCTGCCTTCGGTGTGTGTCTGTGCTCCCGGGTTGATGATCGTTGGTGCAGTATTGCCCGGCGCTTCAGGTTGCGCCAGACTCAAGCGAAACCAGTTGGTGTTGGTGCCCGCACTGTCAAAAACCAATCGCAATTGCTGGGCGCCAGCTGGCAAGTCTATGTCAGGGAAACTAAAGGTTTGATAAATGTAGGGCTTGCCTGTTGAGGCGATCGTCAAGGGGCCGCTGACATCGACACCATCTACTTCAAGATGAATGCGGCCCTCACCGGCTGGCGCACGGGCGCTGCGTATTTCAAACTGGTAGGTTCCTGCTTCGGGGACGTTGATATCATACGCTAACCACTCACCGGCGCGTACATATGACACAGTCGCAGGGCCATCGCTGGTACTAGCCTCTGCACCAACTCGACTCAGACCAACGGTCTCACCGCGGCCGTTGTCGTAGTTACCGCGGTTACGGTTATCGAGGTCGTGGTAGCCCACGCCTTCGCCGCCCGGATTATAATTTTCGGCTTCGATAAACAGGGGATCAGGGGGCATGGCCATGGTGCTTAACGGCAACAAGGCGGTCAGTGCCAGGGGGATGCAGGCGCGGCGAAACGGTTTTTTGTCCACAGGGTTTTTGGTATTCATGTCACTTTTCCTTTTGCTTGGTTCAAGATCAACCAAAGAATACGGGGATCAGGCAGGCTGAATAAGCCTGACGTCAGCCCCGCTAACGGGTCATCGTAAAACTGATGACACAAACTCCGTTTATTCCTTGTTGTGGGCCAAGGCTACTCCGGCAAACAGGTTCTTGTAAAGGGGTCTTTTCTTTATATGTCAGGGGTGGGGGTCACTTTGTTACTCTTTGTCCTGTTTTTCGAGAGGCGGTTGACGATTTTCTCTATCACCAACTTGGCCGGTTAGAAACACGGTGCAGAGACCCAGGCTTTTACCCAATATCTAAATAGCTTACAAGTGCTTGCCCGCAACATAACCCGATGACCAGTGACATCAATGACTTCTCCAATCCAATAAAGCACCATTAGCAGTGACACAAAACACAAGCTCATCACGATGGTCAAAACCATACGAATATCTCAAGCCTTTCTCCACTTCGCCACAGCCGCAATGGTTGAAATAAAGCTCACAACTGAATCTGGGCGGGGTTGTTAGCAGTCCCGCTTATTCTTGTGAGAAGGGCTGCACTGTAGCAAGCTACAATGTGGTTCTGTTTTTATGAAGCAAACATTACAACAATTATTGTGAGAGGTGCGTGCCTGCCAGATCTGCGCAGCGCACCTGCCTAACAAGCCGCGTCCTATTGTTGTTGTACGTAAGACCGCGCGTCTGTTGATTATTGGTCAGGCGCCTGGCCGTAAAGTGTATGCAATCGGTATTCCGTGGAATAACCCCGGTGGTGATTGTTTGCAGCAATGGCATCAGCGATTACTAGGCCGTGTTAACAATTAAGGTTAAACTATAGTTCCAACTCATTGATGGAGTTATAGCAATGGATCGTTTGATACTGCGGGATGACCAGTGGGA
>NVRF01000012.1 GCA_002400775.1 Gammaproteobacteria bacterium | reverse complement strand
GCTGCATAATCCATCAAGGAACGATGGCGACTTTACGCAATAGCGCACGCGTACTTCAGCAAGGCTTGTTAGACGAAGGTAAGCTGCCGAAAGAAATGTATCTTTGCCATCTAACCTGTCCGCGATGTGCCGAGAGCCGTGGTGGCGACAAAATTTTATTACTGCGTCGCTGGCAAGCAAGCCCGAAATTAGAACAACGCCTTAAGCAACAAAAACAGTCTTAGTTATTTCTCAACCCAGGGCAGCTCAAACTTAAGCTCGGTCTCTGACTTGCCACGGCGTAGGTGCATATAAAGATATCGATCCCCCTCAGTAATTTTGACGGCACGACGAAACACTCCAATATGACCATCTTGCACTGACTGCACCCACTCTTGCGACGCATTGGCACGCATAGAAACAACCAGGTTCCATGCTGGCCCCCCTTCAAGCTTAGTCGCTTTCAACCAAATCTCATTATGCCCTGCGCGCACGGGATAGGGGTGTGTTTCAATCTTGAACGTAATATCCTTCCAAACCTGTGCCGGGATACGCGCCTTTTCACCTTTGCCACAAGCAACGGTAAGAACACTTAACAACACTATGAATAATAACTGACGCATCAATTTATTGTTCCTTTGCATTTTGAATTAAATACTCTGTAATCTCGTTAATCTCAGTCTCACTAAGCAATCGCATGGCCCGCTGCGAACGATGTGTTTGCATACGCCAGACTACCGACGGCCACTCTGCAGCTGTTTTTGTTGCTGGCTTAGGTAATACATGGCACCCACCACAAAGGTGATTTAAAACATTATCGGCCTGACTACCCTGCGCCGATACTGTCGACTCAGGTGACTGAGGCTCGCTATCACAATTGCCACTCGGTATGAACGTTTAGCGGTGACATATCAGGCAATGTTAAGCTTGGTCGCTACCATAATATGGCTTAATTGAGAACAGCCCCTAGGTGACCTCTGATTAATTCTGGGCTGAATGAATGATGAGAGAAAATCTTTCAGATCGAGGCGTAAATCGCTGGTAATAGCCGGACTATGACGCCCTGAGGCAATGCGGTAGCATTGCTGAGGAAGTGCTCTTGGGGTGCCAAGATTTGCAACGATGAGATGGAAGATTTTAGCCATTAGACATCGGGCCATGAATTAATCAGAGGTCACCTAGTTATTCGCCCCATCATTATCATCCGACTTAGCTTCCTTATCTGTGTCTAATCGACCACCCGCTTTCGAACCATACAGATTAAGCATGGCGTAAATAAAACCTGCACAAATCGCAATATAAACCAGCGCCAAGGCAAAGCCCCAGTTAAACCATTCACGTTCGAAGCCTTCGCGATCCCCCCAAAATGGGAAACTCAAACCAATGGCAAATAACAACACGGCAATAATCACAGCGATAAACCACTTCGGTATGGCCGCCTGCGATTCGGGAATTTTATCAACCATCTCCCAGTCTTCAAGACCTCGTTTGGCCAAGCGTTCTTCTTCCGAACTATAGCCATAAAAGTCATCAGACTCCTTGCCCCACTCAGAATCAGCCGATGTTAAGGCAACTTTGTTAGCTGCCGGATCAGTATCTTTACTCTCAACTGCTTGTTTAGTAATCATTATTTTTTCACCGCAACATGATGAACACGAAAAGTACTTTGCCAACCGTCATCCGATTTTGCTCGCACTAAAAACGGATACAAACCCGGCTTTAAATTATCTTTGATATGAAATTTTATATCTTGCCGCTGCGCCGTACTAAACCGCGCAACATCGGATTCAAGCTGATAACTATCCGCAGGTAAACCATCGATGACAAACGACACTTCGCCTGGCTCATAAAGTTTACGCGACATTGAGATACGATACTCGCTGATCTGACGTCCCTGGGCTGTGTCGGAACGGTAGACCGAAAAGGCATACGGCTCATAACTTATCATTCCCCAGGTAAACATACCCATACCTAGCAATACTAAAGGAACAATCCAGAACAAACGTGAACGCAAGGCGATCATGGCGTTACGCGGTTGTTCTTGTTCGGCTAGCGGCTGCCCTATTTCAAAACCAAGCAAGCTGGTGCCGGTTTTACGCGCACCGCGAATACTCTCGCAGGCTGCAATACACTCACCACAGTTTATACAGGCATCGTAGGTTTGCGTTTGGCGCGGGTCGATTTCCACAAAACACGCAGTTTCACAAAAATTACAATGAGCACATTCATCTGCTGCCGACTTATCATGAACAATATGTAAAGTTTCTTTTGTTTTAAAAGAATGCTGCCACACTTTATAGACACACATAAAGCGGCAAAAGAAATGGCGCAGGTAGGCGACATCGATAAAAATGATCAACACGCAAATACYATAGATATAGTACTCAGAACCATTCATGCGCTCTACGCTGCGGAARGTAACAAAGTTCCACAACATATCCAGCGGATAAAAATAGAGCATGGGTATCAAGGCGGCTACCATAGAAAAACCGATCAGAATAGCGCCCAAAGTTAGCCAGTTAACGAGCTTATTCTTACCCGATGACACTTGCATCGGCGCACCGTCGAGAGAAATCTCCGAACGCTTTCCAAGCAAGCGTCGATGCCAGTAGTTTGCCCACTCCGACAAGGTGTTTTGTGGGCATGACCATCCACAAAAAGCAGTGCCTAACGCTGAATAGGTGGCAATCAAGGCACTGGATACCATCAACCAAAATCCGATAATAATGAAAAAATCACCAAAGCTGATCTGCCTGCCAAGAACGACAAAGGCTCCTGCCAACACGTCCATACGAAAAAATCCCAGCAAGGGAATTAATATTGCCACCAATACGGTAATTGCCTGCAATAACCGGCGACGACGATGTAATTTCTGACCGGGGCTGTTACTGCTAACAACAGTAACCGGTATTTGTGAGAGAGAGGATGGTTGGTTCATAGCTGCTTCACATCGTCTTGCTTAGGTTTATTGAAAAGAGTTGCTGGCTGATATAGCGGACTGATTTGCTGCATCTGTCGCAGATATTGACTAGCTGCTTCGGTATCACCTGATCGTTGTGCCAATCGAAATAATGCCTCAAGCGTCGGCATGTGATCCGCTTTAATCGCCAAAATACTAATTAAACCAACTTTCTCCGCCTCTGCATTAGCGGGTCTGCGCGACATCGACGTCAGCATCTTATCGGCCAGTGTACCACTGACCCATTGATCCCGCGGATTGCCACGATAGGCATACTGAAGGAAACGTCGAGCCCGCTCATTATCACCATTCAACTGTGCCAGCCAGCTACGCATGGATGCATCTGCAGACAAGTAGACACGCTCAAAGTTCTGTTGATCGAACTGCCCAATGGCAAGTTGCTGTATAGCCTCTTGCACCGGTGGACGCTGCTCAAGCAACCAATTAATCACTTTTTGTAAATCAATCTCACCGCTGTAACGCACGCGCGGTAGATGGTATTCAATACGTGGTCGCCATTCATCTTCAATTAAATCAGAGGGRCTGTTAATACGACCATAATAACGGCCCAGCCAGGTCCAGGCRCCTTCTCCTCCGGTTTTCATGTCATTCAATGAGGCATTATTCAATTGGACGTTATCAGCACTTACAAGCAAGCCGCTAGCCTCAATAGCCGCGCCCTTACTGCCCACCATAGCTAACCTGAAACCATCAACAAACAAACTGSCYTGRGGGAAGCTTTGCTGAAAACTGTTGAGTACAATTTGTAATGCCTTGAGATCAAACTGGTTAAGTGCTAACCATTGCACATAAAGACCATTATCATTCAAGCGTACTTTGGCGCGCTCAAATTGTTGTGCTGACAACAAACGACTRCGACCGACCATATCCGGGTGAAATAAATCACCKATAATCACATCGTAGCGCTCAGTGGTACGCATAAGATAACGTCGTGCATCGTCGTGTACGATACGAGCCTTATCAACGATATTTCGGTTAAGCGGTGCAAACCATTTCGCAGCAGATTGAATGGCGCCGTCAGACAACTCAACGGCCGTTATTTCAACATTAAAATCGAGTGCAGCCGATGCAGAAATCCCCGTACCCAGACCTAGAAATAACACTGTTCTTGCTGCCGGATGCAATAACAACGGTAAACGGGCTTGATTGTACTGGGCGACGACAGCTGTTGGCTCCGTAGAAGCATCCATACGTTGCAAGTCAGACAAGAGTAAGCGCTGGCCTTGTTCAGTCTCGACTACATGTGTAATAGCGATAGCATCCTCATGCAAAAACAGTGTGGCGCGGCTTTGGGCATGTGCCTGCGGCAACAATTCAGAGACCAGAGGCAGCCGAGGAAAAACAAGGATACTAATAATAAACAAGGGCRAGGCTAACCATAATGCGCGCCACTGACACCAACGCATCCCGACAACAAACAATATCAGTGCCGCGATAGTAATCGTCGCCGGAGTACCAACCAAAGGCATCAATAAAAACCCGGCTAACAAAGCGCCTAGCCCAGCACCAATTGCATTCGCTCCATAAAGCCATGCACCTGCTGTTGCCGTATCAGAATAGCCCCTCACCAATAAAGGCAGCCACGCRCCCAGGCAAAACGTTACCGCAACAGTCACTAATGCCAGTGCAGCCCCTTGTTTTACCAGTACGTTGATGAGCGAGCTGTACACCAGTGTTTCTGCCCAGGCCGATACTGACGACAAACTTACTAAAGAAAATACCGCGGCCAACGCTGCGAAGATTGGCAACAGATTCAACCAGACCCGGCGACTGCCCCACTGCGACATTAAGCTGCCGGTAGCGGTGCCTGCGAGAAACACGGCAAGTATGACTGCCAGCACATACTCGGTACGCAACAACGCCATACCATAAAGACGCGCCCAGGCCACCTGTAGCATGAGTGCTGCAGCACCAATTAATGCGTAACTTAATAGATCAATACTGGCTGGACGTTTGGAACGATCATGCGTTGAGGTAGTTAGCGGCGCCATAGTCAACGACAACAAAAGAAACAAGATGCCAATCCCCACTCCCACAGCAGCCATACTGTAAAGACTGTTTGTCCAACCTATGGCGGGGAACAATAAAACCGGAATTAACGCCCCCAGCGCAGCACCTAAAGTATTAGCGGCATAAAGATGAGAAACAGAAACAGGGCCGCCTTTTATCACCGCAAGTATCAGCGGAAAACCAATCCCCAGCGCCGTTGCCGGCACTAACATAAACAACAATGCAGCAAGAATTTCCTTGCCATGCCATGCGGCCAGGCTGACCTCCACAGGAGAACTTACAAGCAGGTTAACCCAATGTTCATTGATTGCTGGCAGAATTAAGACATATACAGCAACTAATATTTCGATTAAAGCGAAGACAAGTAACGGCCGTGTCAATCGCGACAATAAGCTCCTACCCAGTATACTGCCAACACCTAAACCGAGCATAAAGGCACTGACAGTAATCACTACGCCGAAATTACTTACCCCAAATTGAAGACTAAGCATCCGCATCCAGAGCACTTCATAGGAAAGCGCAACCAGACCAGATAGCCCATAGAGAATAACAAGGCTTACAGCGATTACTGTTCCGTTTGACCGCATCGAGGTCATGGTGCATCCCTAAAACGGGAAAAACCAAACTACTGCAGCAATGCCATGTGCCAGCGCCAGTGTCACCGTTAGACCAGCGCTGATCATATGCCAGACAAACACCTGCTTTCCGTACACAGCCATACTGATACCAAGCACAGCAGTCGTCAGCACAAGCAACAGCAAGGTACTACCCATAACAAAGAGAATTGTATGTTTTTGCTTGGTGCTGATTGCACGTGGGCCGAGATCTATTTCACCGCCAGTAAATTCCTTAATAACATCCATAGCACTATCAGGCGCTGTAGTGGTGTCGGTAGAAGCCATAGCAAGACCACCAAAAAACACAGTAATAAAAATACTCGCCATCAAACAATGGCGACATAATAACAACATAACGATCACTCAGAACTGGTGTCAGGCTTAGCCTTAGCACGATGTCGAAGTAAAGCAAAATGCCAATACAAAATAGCTAACAAGACAAAAGGTGCTAAAACAAGAAAGCAGAGGAAGATAAAAATTGCCCACGGCGTTTCGATAGTGACATGAAAAAAACTGTAACTATCGAGAGCRGCCTGTGCCGAAGCGAACGGCAGCAGGAGTAATAATACAGAAAAAGCTGTTTTAAATTTAGACATGGTTAACCTTCTGCACCCTCAATGTCCTTACTACAACGAAAGCCGTAAAAGTTCGAAGCATAATGAGGAAACGAGTAATTACGATGATAAGTTACAGTGGCAAAAGGGTCACTCTTAAACGAACCTCCACGCAGCACTACATAGGTCGCTTCAACTTCAACCAAATCTACAACCTTCAATGATTTATCCAGTGTAGTGGTAGCCCTTCCAACTTTAGGTATAAATAACTCTGACGACGCATTGCTGTCCTGATAAGCCTTAAACTCATCAGCCGTCCATTCACTGACATTTCCGGCCATGTCGAACACACCATAGGGGCTGGCCCCGGATGGATAACGCGTCACATCCGTCGCTGAACCTACACTATAATAGGTATTCAGATTATCAGAGTCCATACGGCTACCCCAGGGCCAGCGCCGACCATCATCGCCACGTGCAGCCTTCTCCCACTCTGCCTCGCGAGGTAACCTTGCACCCGCCCAATCACAATATGCTGCAGCGTCATACCAGGAAACCATGGTCACTGGTGCCAACAAATCCCCAGGCCTCATGCGGCCGCCATCCCAATGCAAAGGCGGGCGATATTGTGTTTCCGCGACAAAACGCGCGTACTCGGCATTTGTAACCGGATATTTTCTGATTTGATAACTTTCAAGCACACGCTTATGTTGTGGTTTATCTTGATCATTAGCCAAATTGCGATCCGTGCCCATAATAAATTCACCGGCAGGTATGTCGACCCAAGTCCCAAGCTCGACCCACGTTTCTTGTTGTAACAGTTGCTCGGCCTGATCAACAGTATAGGTAGTCTCGACGGTTTTTAATGCTTCGTTATCTTTATGCCGAACAATATCTTCGCCTGCGGCGCGGATGCGGGACTCCATTTCAGACAAGTCATAACTCGCACTGGCCCGCATCTGCTCGATGCGGCTGCCACCCAGTTGCACAATATGATAAAAAGCAAATACTGTCGCAACCGAAACACAAGTGACTAAGGTCGCAGCCAAATAGCTTTTTCGCTTTTCACGCTCCGCCTCATTAACTTCAGGCCGTGTTGGAAGATTCAGCGCCATGTTTATTTACCTGGCTTCGTCTCATCAGVTTTTGCCTTGTAAAGCAGGTGRCGGGGVCGBCTACCATAGGTTTTTTTTACCCATATTTCACCCAATATCCCACCCACCGCAGCGCACTCAATGGCAACAATAATAATAAATCCCATATAGCCTATAGGTAACAGACGCATATCATCAGGCAAGGTACTGATGCCGTATTTGGTRCTGSCATATTGATACAAATACACCATNWARRSYKGGAAANTAACAYAGCASCTTACCWCCAAGACCGTARATTAAAGAGACRATCACACCRGCGATAAAGGGAGTTAAAACCAGGCCAATAAACAGCCGTGGGTGAAAATACGTAGYAAGATCACCAAACAATTCCATGCGRACATCGAAGACTTGGTTCAACGCATACATAGCGGCCGCGCCGCTCATGATGGCAAACAARGCCCATTTTAGCGTYTCAAGCTTATTGCTGATCGCTATCATTAGGATCAAGCCACTCATTACCGGTTAACTTTTTGTATTCCAGTTTTTTGAGGTCTTCAAGATACCAGTCTTCAACTTTCAAATTGGCCATATACGCTGCCAAAGTCTCTCTTTCTTCTATAGGCAAATGCGCATACGATGGCATACTCCACTCAGCTTTTAAACGGCCTTTAAGCATAGTTTGAGGATCTTCCGCCGAAAAATAGTCTAATAACCATTGTTCACTGCGCAAGGATCCGACACCATCAAGAATTGGTGCAGGGACAGTAGCCATCACGTTCTTCACTGTCCACAGTGAGTGGCATCTCTTACAATTATTCGCCTTATATAAGGCGCTCCCTGCYCGAGTTAATTCAGGCGAAGCAGTGGTGTAAAACGGGATCGATTTTTCMTGAGTCGGCACCGCGATAATACCAAAGTAATTGCGTATCATGAGRACGACCACCACCGTCCCYATAACACCTARRATCCATTTTTCACCATTGCGCATTAGAGACCTTGTTTGGCCTGACGTGCAGCTTTTTGCTCTGCTAAAACCTCAGTACGGCGTTTTTCCTGYGCCGCATTGACCTCCTGCGCCTTGGCAAAGTCTTCTTTACTCATCTTATCTTTATCGTTGTCATCAAACACGACATATTTAATATCCTCATCAAACTGTTCGTTTTTATAGGCCCAACGAAGCCCGAATATCGCGGCAATAATAATTCCGCCAGCAGCAACCATCCAAAGATAAATCGTCCAACCGTCCGGCAAGGATTGCATATATTCAGTCATTTGTGTTCTCCTAAATAAGCTGCCCAAAGAGCAATTGYGCGGCACCATAAATAATAGCGCCAACCAGTCCAAATATTAGCCATGCAAACATTAAGACTTCACCACGTCGCATGCCATCCTTTATTGCATCCCGCGTAAATTTATAAATAATCACAGCAAACAACACAATACCCGCCAGCATAAAAATAAAAATGCCGATACTGTATTCCTGACTCTTCATCCCTTCGATGGTGAATCGGTCAAGTTCTTCATCAGATAGAGTTATCGCTTGCTGATCAACTTTATTCATTTGACTACACGTAAACTACCATAAGTATAGACAACGCTATACGGAGAAAGGTTTAAATATTTTAAGAAAAAATGCCGCTCAGTCGAGCGGCATTTTTATCGGTTAGTACGCTCTGAGACGAAGTACTGGATTTTTATTTCTTATCTGACTTATCGAAATTATCGACCATGAAACTGTAGATATAAGGCGCGACAAACACAATTAAAATCGGTATTAACATTACCAGCGGCGGATTATCTAATTCAATCATTTTATTTCACCTATTTGAGTAAGTAAGCTTAGTGACCAACGGAATGATCAGGCTCCCAATCAGACGGAGGCAGACGCTTAACAGTAATCATCACCGCCAAGCAGAAATAAATTACGTAAAAAACATCGATGGTGTAACCCTTGTCCCAAGAAGGCTGCACACGCTTCTTAACACCATCTGGACGAACCTCACCTTCAAAATTGGCCAAGGCAACATCTTTGCCGATTACAGTGTAGTAATCCATATCAACATTTTCACGCTGCAATTCAACAATCTGATCTTTAATAAGGCGCAAGTCATTCATGGTCAGTGGATGGCGATCCTGATCGCCAGCCCACTTTGAACCCTCCGACCTCACTGTATTAACGATGTATTCCATTTTCTTTTCATCGCCCTCCAAAGCCACAACCTGGGGGGTATCCATCAGTGCGATATATTCTTCATATATAGCAGCCTTTGGACGCTGCCCCCACAAAGGTGCGGTGACCAAAAATGCGGTAATAACTGTCAGAACCAACAACCATACCACTGCCTGGGGCAGCTTGTGATTATCTTCCATAATCCCGCCCAGGCTTTCGTTTTCCCAAACGTGCTTTGCGTGATCATTCTGGTCTTCAGTTGCCAGCGAATAAAGTGGTTTATCGTATTTCCAAGCCATGAGGCTGTTCCTCCCAAGAGAACTTAATTACTTCAAACTCAAGACGTAATCCATGAGATAACGGATCTCGCTATTCGGCGCATAATCTGGCACCACAGGCGGATAAATGTTCTCACCAGCTACATAAGCATTATAGTCAGACCGCCACTGGTCGTAATCGATCTCATTGCCGTTTTCATCCACTTCACCCCACAGATAATCGAAGCGCGGCATAATAGAGTGCGGCTGCACCAGCCTTGGATTGAAGAAATGCATCATCATCCATTCTTTTGAAGAGTTACGCGAACCAACATGTAACAAATCAGGTCCTTTTCGATCAGAACCAAATGCAGTCGGTGACTCACCGTTAAAATCACCTAAACGTGGTGGCAAACCAAAATATTGCCAATCCTGCGTTTGCTCTGGCAACAGCGTATGACACCACCAGCAACCTTCACGAACGAACATGGTCTTACCACTACCCACATGATAGGTATCACTGTCGGCAGCCTCAGTCAACACTTTCTCAGTCGTCCACTTACGCGTCGCACTCACATTTTCAATATAAGAAAATGTTTCACCTTCGTAATCACCGCGCGACACCAAAAATACAGCACCCTCAGCTTCACTAGCATCGCCTACACGACCATCTTCGGCACTCAAGGCTGCAACCTCTGCACCCAATATACCCGGGTTACGAATAGCACTTGGGAAGGGGATGCCAGGCTTATAAACGTAGGCGTCTACAGGGTCGATGTCAGCGCCAGTAACCGGGTCTTTTTTTACCGTGATAGTAAGTGGCTTACCCTTACCCTGCAAGAACGGGTCAGCATAGCTAAAGCCAGAGTTATTACCATAAGAAAGACCTTTGACTAAGCCGGTTTCTGTCACACCAACACTGTAAATATCCAAACTAGGCATATACAGGGTGATAATCATTGATCCACCCAAGGCGATACCAAACATACGGGTACCAATTTTATATTCTCTAAAAGCCATGCTTATTATCTCCGCTGAGGGTTAATACTATTCGTATTTTTTGATGTCAAAAACGAATCAGCAATTAACGTTCGTAAGCGATTTCGTGAGGCAAACGTCCGACTGGTACTGGTGTACCTGCTCGGGCCGTCATCCACATATTATAGAGCCAAACAATATTTCCAGTGAAAACCATAGTACCGCCAACCCAACGTGCAATCATGTACGGATGCTCGGCAATAACAACGTCGATATACGGCACTTCGTAGATTTTAGCAGCACCCTGAATCAAACCAGCGATGGTGATAGAGATCCAGTAAGTAGCAAAACCAATCAATAAGAACCAGAAGTGAAAGTTAGCCAACGCCAACGAATACAACTTACGACGCAGAATCGTTTGTAAACCATAATAAACTGCCGCAGCCTCGAGGAATGTCGAGAAGCCAAGCAAAGCCAAGTGAGCATGGGCAACAATCCACCCCGTACCATGAACATACCAGTTAATAGCACGAGTCTGTTGAAAACCACCCTGCATATTCAAAGGGATGGCTAACATCACACCGGTAATAGTAAATCGAATTTCGATATTATCAACAAAGTAATGCCATTTACCCGTCATGGTTAGCAACAGGTTAGATACAAATGCAATCGCAGGCACCAGAATTAACACGCCTTCTACGGAAGCAAAAGACTTCAGCCACTCAGGCAACGGTGATGACATCAAATGATGTGCCGCTGGTGTTGAATAGAACACAACAACCGACCAGAAATGCAAATGACCAATACGGTGAGAATACAGTGGGTTACCCGTAATCTTTGGCACCGTGTAATACGCAATCGCCGCAGCAACCGGGGTAATCCACAAACCAAGAATGTTATGAGCATGCCACCAGGTCAGGTAGGCTTCAGTCAAACCTGTTAATGAGAAATATTCTGGCAGGTTACCAACGAATACCACAATCAGTAACATAAAAATACTTGCACCGAAAAACCAGTTAGTGGTGTAAATACCCTGCGTTTTACGATGAACAATCGTCATCCAAACGTTGATACCCAAAGGTAGCAAAACAAAAAACAGGATGATCAGATCTATGAACCAAGGAAAGTCAGTGTACTCACGTCCGGAAGTCATTCCGGCCCACATTAAACACAGAGCAACGGCAAGACCTCCGTTCCAGTTAAAACAAGTCCAGACACCGAGCTTTTCTGACCAGAGTTTAGTGTTACCCAAGGCCGGAGTGATATACATCATCGCCATCGCAAACGCCATGGAGATCCAGCCGAAAATAACGGCCATAACATGAACCTGGCGCATGTGACCGAAAGCAAACATATAGCTACCGGTAACAAAATCCGGGAACGCTAACTTTGCCGCATTGAAAGAACCTAGCCCCGTACCAATAATGAACCAGATGATCGATGAAAACCCGAAAAATACAGCCGCTGAACCTGCCGGAATATCTTCGTTCTTCGCAAAGAGATACTTGAACATAGAACCTACGCTCCGCTTAAGACATTAAACTTATTAAAATTAAAATTATATTACCAGCAGTGGCTACTGACCGCAGCCAAAGCTCCGCTAGTGTTTAGTGCTTACCTGGCATCATTAAATACCACGCAAACCACATGCTAGAAAAAGCCAGCACAATACAAAATACAGTTGCGATCATTGTGACCATCGTTATTCCTCTATTAAGTAAGCGTTGCGATTAGGCCGCAGCACGCGCCTGCGCTTCTAAAGCACCATGACGTGATGTAGCAATCATCATAATCGCCATAAAGGCAAAACCGAAGACAATCATGCACCAATTCATAAAGCCCATAAAGGTAGTCGGATCAAATATCTGGCCACCCCAGCCACCCCAGTCATCAAAACGACCTCGGCCAAGAGCACACATTAACGCAGCACCAAAAACACTGCCATTGCCCATGCCGGTAGTGACACCAGCAATTAGGCTTACCCAGAAAGTCTTTGAATATGGCACTAAATTGTCCATACAAACTCCTCTTTGATATGCGCCGTCAGCAGTCACTGAAAAGCACAAGATTGTACGAATTTATCGTGGAGCGGGCACCGATTTGCCCACCCTGCAAAAAGTGGGGGAATATTCACATACTGCGCCTTTGTAGTCAAGTCTTGATGCACCTTGAATGTAAAATGAACAGCTTGACCTGCAATATAATTGCCTAGTGATAATTGTGACTATCATCGCTATGAATAGTTTAGAATTTACATCAACCCAAGCAAACCATTTAGTTATTAACTATGCCTAATGCAAACTGGATATCGCTAAAAGAGATTTTTATTTACCTGATAGCCATTGCAACCGGGCTATTTGTCACAGGTTATTCTGTACATATGTTGATTGGCGGCTTGGTCAGCCCAACAACCGAGAAAATCATTATCGCTGTTATTTGCACTATCACTGCCATAGTGATTGGGTTTATGGCTTACGACGTCAAAAAACAACGCCAGGAATAGGGCTGAGAAGCGCCCTTAGAGGCAGTTATTTATAAACACGAAGGCTAGCTAGAGCGTCGTCATAAATCGCCTGGGATTCAAACTGACCGCGATGAAAGACGTATTGACGCTTTTTACCTGACATGTCGACACCCGTTAAACCAAACGATTTACCCGCGTAGTCTGAAAAAAAACGCACTTCCTTCGCCAAAGACACCTGCTCATTATTACGCAGCCCAATGGTAACGTGCTGCTTGCTCACGCTTAGTGCAATTGGCGCGCTCGGCAGCAGCATAAGCCGACCTGAAAGAATACGGTTGCCACCGATGAACCCCATAAAACAGGCGAGAAACATCAACAAATACGCGAACATCTGATTGTTCTGATACCAAAGCACCAAGGAATAAGCACCCAACAAGACTACTACCGGTAGATACAGCAGCGCATCCCAAGCAGCGCCGCGACTATCAGGCGTCAACTTATAATCACTTTTGGCCAAAATCCTATCCTGCTTCGCCTGCCAGCGTCTCGGCCATCAAAGCATCCATTTCGCCGTAAAGCATACGGCCTGGACGCTTAAACTTGACCTGCTTATCCGCGCCAATCACAAAGGTCCACGGATCCCCTTGAACACCAAAAGCAATAAAAGCCTCAGGGTTCTGATATTGATCCATGTGTAAAAATAGAACGTCGTCTTCGTATTTGGTCAAAATTGCTTTAAGCATTTGCAGCTGTTTATCGCACACTGTGCAATGCCCAGGTGTCGCAAATTCCAACAAAATGGGCTTATTTTGCGCCAAGGCTTCATCAAGTGAGAGCTGATACATACGCTCATCCGGCTGCCGGTATGTGGTGATACGACTAAAATCACCACCGACATCCGCCAACGTCTTGGTTTTTAGCGGCGGCACTATCGAACCTACCTTAAGGCTCCCCTCAGGCGAAATATCGCAAGCACTCAACACACTTGTCACGGCAAATACCGCCACTATCGTTATGAAGCGTTTCATCATCTCTCCTTCACTACAATGTAGTATTGACAGGAACATGTTTTTCCCAGCCCACACAGCTACGAAAAACATTGTAACCCCAGATACAGTTGGCCAATAAGACCATAGTACCGAAAATGCCCATAGCCGCTAACCAAGGCCTTATTACAGCTTCCACCTCATCCGGCGCCATACTGAGGCTAGCAGTTCCGCCAAGAACACCGGCGATAGTAAACAAACACACCATACCAATGAGACCAATATTGTGAATCCAGAAATGAATTTTAACCAGCTTTAAACTAAAAATCGGCCGTTTAACCAAGCGTGGCACAAAATAATACACGGCAGCAAAGATCGCCATTTCGACCCAACCCAGCAGATTAACGTGAGTGTGTGCACGAACAATCAATTGCCCATGCGCCCGATGATCAACAAAGTGGCGCAACTCGGCAATGCCACCCATCAGCGCCCCCCATGAAAACCCGATAATGCTGTAGATAATGCAGGCATAAAGAAACCATAGCGTATAACGTGTGTATTCAACATCTGTTTCCCACGGTGCATTGTCCGAAGAACTCATTGCTCGGCACCTGACTGAGAAGTAGGCGACGTTACATCTTGCGTAAAGTCTTTGGTGCGTACATCCTCATACTTGTCTTTCCAGCTCTCTGGAGCCCAAATACTAAGCATGCTCTCTATAAACGGTGAGCGCCCCTCGGGAGGCAGATACGCTGTCGATGCACCTTGCTTGGAGCGCAGCTCGGACAAGAATGTTGCCATTAAGCTGTGATCTCGCTCAGTCAACTCAGCCACATAGCCAGCCTCCTTGCCGCGTCCATGGTCGAGGGTGGCTGCGCGATAAGTTGCTTTGTAGACGGGCTCAGGATCACTGAGGAAACGCCGAATCCAATCCTGGCTGCGGCGCGAACCGATACCATCGAGCGTGGTCTGACCACCCATACTCGTGCCTGATAAAAATGCGCGATGACAGGATGAACAGCGATTGCCTTTAAAAATTCGATGCCCCGCGTTGCCTTCTACAGACAGATCAAAGCTAGTGAGGTTGGAAAAAATCTGCTTCTTCGTGGTTAACCGATACCCTTCCAGCCCAACATAACCAACCAGGGCCACCAACACAAAAACACCGGAGATTCCGAACAAGATTTTTTCACCACGCTTTAATCCCGACTTTGCAGCCATGACAACCTCTCAAGTAATTCCAGATACAGCAAAGGGTGGACAAACCACCCTTTGCTTAGTTCAAGTCTGCGTCATAGCATGACGCAGTTACGCCATACCTTAGTACTGGTATGGCACGTGACGCGCAGGCAAACGAGAGTTGCCCATGCTGTACGGAGAGGCTTCGCGTGAACTCAGATAGGCAGCCACATTGTTAATGTCCTCGTCAGACATACCCTTAGCAACTTTACGCATTATCGCTCCCGTATCATTAGCACGGGCACCCTCGCGCCATTGCTTCATCTGAGCAACAATGTAGGTATATTTTTGCTGACCAATCACCGGGAACATGGGCTCAACGCCACGGCCATTAAAATCGTGGCAAGTACGGCAGGCTGTAACATTTTTTTCAGGGATGCCATGATTAACAATTGCCTTGCCCAGGTAGGTTTCGCCAACTTCAACGCCATTTGCTTTCAACGCTTTTAAATCAGAAACAGATGCATCAACAGTCTCTCTGTCATGCTGCCACTCACTGATGTAAGCAGACACATCCAAACGCTCTTGCGGAGTAAGGCCTTTCGCATTGGCGTTCATAATATACATGACGGTATCTTCACGCTCATCGGTGGCGTAGTCTTCCAACTGCTTAACAACGAACTGGAAAATCTGCCCGGCAAGACGCGGCGTACCAAGATCATCACTACCCATACCATCAGCCATATGACAGCCGGAACATGCAGGCACCCCGGTTGCTTCCTTGCCATTATTATAAATATTCTCACCATTTGCTATATCGACAGTCACACCGCCGGCGAAAACAGCAGAACTTGCTGTAAACRYAAARGCAAAAAGCGAACTCAGTGCCAACTTAGTTGAGTAACGCATTACTACACCCTCCAAAAGAATTATGTCTAGACCGYACYCGGCCTTTRTATACTTGTCTTATGTGACGACCACGATGAAAAACCTTATCAACACGCAGCAATCGAAAATCCAGACCTGCATCAGGCGAGCAAATCACTCACCATAAAATTCTACTCAAGAGCTTTTCTTAAGCAAAAACCAGGCGAACGCAAAAGCGAGTGGGAACCAAATCGCGTAAAGTATGACTACACTAGCAGTGTCCAGCATGACTCACCTCAATTATGTAATTCAAATTAGCAAATAAAACGGGCGAGTATATACCACGACYAKGSCGCTCAGCGCAAGTTCAGGCMACCCTGATTGAACTTGCCAAAACAACTATACATACCCTGAATTGTTGCTAACAAATTGATTTAAAATGAAAAACAATTGTACATCAAAAGCCCAAACATAGTCCCAAATAATTTRGGGTAATTACGGCAGATGACCACCGACATAGATTCGGTTATGCTCCGCAGCCATATGAAACGTCGACAATTYTAAGCCATGACTCACGAGCAAATCAAACAGCGCGCACTAATTCTCGCCACTCTGCTCATTTGGGGCGGCTTGATACTGTGGTTCAAACTGGTTCAATTCAGCCCNTTACGGCATAGAGGAAGGCGCCTCACGCGCCCTGCTGTTAGTGTGGTCGCTGGCCGAACGAGTCGTTAATCCTATCGTTTTTTTTGGCGCCCCTGATTTTCGCGCGCTCATCTTTGTTCCGCTGGCGCTGTACTGGAGCGGCAGCCTGTTAGCCGCGAAAATCTTTACCATGCTCGCCTTATTCGGAGCAGTTTTGTTCTTGTATCGCTGGGCGCGCGCCACCCTCGACACTGAAGTGGCCATGATCGCCAGTGGCCTGCTCCTTATCGCGCCACTGAGCTTGCAGCAAATCGACGCCATCGGTGCTGGTGTCTATCTATTGCTCACGTTTGGCCTTGGCGTTTGGCTCGATCAGCGTGTTCGCAGCAAGCAAATATTGCTCACCGCCTGGTATTTCGTGCACCTTATCGTAATTGCCGCAATCATCAGCAT
Organism: Gammaproteobacteria bacterium; assembly: GCA_002400775.1. GTDB lineage: Bacteria > Pseudomonadota > Gammaproteobacteria. Next base: position 25,416 of record NVRF01000012.1, on the reverse strand, counting down.
GCACCCGATTGGCCTCGGTTATGCGCTTGGCATACTCTGGTTCTGGCAGTGTAACCCCGTCAACGATGCCATGAAAAAACAAATGCTGATCGGCGTTGGCTTGAGTGCGGTCTTTGTTGGCCTGCTGCAAGCAGGCTGGATCGACATCGAATGGCTCAACAACCCCGTCACCGTCATTGGTGGTGCATTGTTGAGTATCAACGACGCCAACAGTGGCGCGGTTTGGTTCACCGGAGCATTAGCTCTAAGTCTATTTGTGATAGTGACATTCCGATCTCGCAAATTGATACTTAACGACAGCTTGGCAAGCAGCCTATTCTGCGCTTCAATCATCGGCCTGTTCTGCGCTGATCATGTTTGGGCCTTGATTTTACTGACACTGCTACTGTACCTCGGCACGCAACARCTGATTAATGCCCAAAAGTTTGGCATGCGCGGCTTTTTTGCGCAGCGCGGCATCGCCCTAATCTTATTATTTGTCGTTGCCTTCCTCTTTACACAAGGCGACAAGGCTCATCATGCCGCTTTAGCAAGGTCAGACTTTGGTGATAACGACCGTCTTATAGAAACACTGGTGGCATCGGTCAATAGTGACGAAGAGAAGTTGCAGGTCAGCAGCCAATGGCCAGGCCGCACCATGCTGGCCTTAAAACAGGCAACACTGCCGCTACCCCCGACAACCGATGACGATGAAAAGTTCGTTGCAATCACCGAGGGCCTTACCCACATTATTTTTGACCATACCGACCCGGCTAATGCGGCACTGGCGCGACAAATCGCGCGCCTCAGCGGCAGAATGGCGACATTGACACGTGAACCCGGCGGCGTGATCATAGAGGTGCGGCAACAGGATTTACCTTAGCGCCTAGCGCTGGCAGCGGCTGCAATACACTGTTGCGCGCTGCCCTAGCCGCACCAGTTTGAGCGTTGCACCGCATTCCTCGCAGGCYTGGCCATCGCGACCGTAGACTTTGTGCTCAAACGCAAAATAACCCGGCTTGCCATCRCTGTTTACAAAATCGCGCAAGGTCGAGCCACCGCTCTCTATAGCCGCTTGCAGCACGCGCTTTATTTCATCCACTAATATTTGGTAACGTTTAATTGGGATACGATTGGCTGCACGTAACGGATGAATACGCGCCATAAACAGGGCCTCATTCGCATAGATATTACCTACTCCGGCAACAACTCCACTATCCATAATAAAATTCTTTACAGCGACACTGCGCCTTCGCGAGCGCTTGAACAAATAGTCGCCGTTAAAATCATCCGACAGCGGTTCGGGACCTATATTGGCCAGCAGTTTATGTTCTGCCGCACCCTTTGGCAACCAAAGCACGCTGCCGAAACGCCGCGGGTCATGCAGACGTAAACAACCACCGTTTTCAAACACGACATCAACATGGTCATGTTTGCCCGGTGCCAATGCTTTTTCAAGATAACGCAGGCTACCGGACATACCCAGATGAACCATCATTTCGCCAGCACCACTCACGAGCAATAAATACTTGCCGCGGCGCTCGACACTAAGAACAATTTGTCCGCGAAACTCAGCAGCCAAAATCTTGGGTACACCGTAGCGCAGGTTTGGATTGCGCACGATAACCTTGGCGACACGCTGGCCTTGAATATGTGGCGCTATCCCACGGCGCGTGGTTTCCACTTCAGGTAGCTCGGGCACGAAACTCTCTTTTCAAGAGCGCCGACGGCGGCGCCACCAGATCAACATACCGGTCAACAACAACAGCGCAGGTATCGCGATAAGAAAGCCTACTGCAATTAATTGCGACTCGAAAAAAGAAAGTATTAGCTCTCTATCACCACGCTCAGGCGTTGGGATGGCGATCAAATTATCATTTTCACTCAACCAGTTAATAAGCCTCAAGCCAAGCCCGAGATTGCCAGCATTACCTATATATTGGTTAGCAATAAAATCGCCATCCCCCAGCACGACAACACGCTGTGCCTTCTCATAACTCTCGCCTGACGCAAACTGGCGCTGCAGCGATACTGCGAGAGGGATTGGGCCTGCCAAATCGTCATCGCCCAATCTGACGTTGCCGGCAAGGTCACCGCGTTCAAGCCAGCTTTGATCACCACTGCGCAATATAATATCTTGCCGCCAATCTTTGGCGTCAGCCAGAGGGGTAACCGCAGTAATTTGCGGAAATAGAGTTGTTGCCTCAAACTGCTCCCATAAGGGGTGCTTTGGATAATTTGCAACAATAGCAAAGGTCGGATTATCAATACCCACTAAGCGCGCCAAGGGGTCAATCACAGTCGCGCCATCGATACTAAGCGTCAAATATTCTGCTAGTCGAGAAAGACCGTAATCACTGCCCGGATCCACCAGCCATAACAGGTTGCCACCCCTATCGATATACTTGATAACGTGATCAACCTCACCAGGCAGCCAGTTCAATTGCGAGCCGGCAATGATTAACATCGCTGCGTTATTAGGCACCCCGCCAGTTTCCGAGAGATTAACGTTGGCAATGTTAAAGCCTTTTTCTTTTAATTCATTTACCCAATTTTGAATGTCGTGATTCGCCTTTCCCTCAGGCTTGCGCTCACCGTGCCCGCTAACGAAAGCAAGCCAACGATCACCTTGGCGCAATAAGCGCTGCAAAGCGTTACTGAATGATTGTTCACGTAAACTTTTTACATGTTCGCTAGCGTCACCTAACTGCAACACCATTTCACCATCGACCTTTATATTGAGGTCACGCACTCGCTGCGGCTCGGCATCAGTATCAACAAAAGACAAATCGATATCGGGTTTATAACGACGATAACGTTCTACTAGCCGCGTAATGGCCTTACGAACAGCGCTATTTTGCTCACGAGTATAGGCCGTCACACTTAGGCTATCGTTAATCTCGGCAAGCACAGCGACGCTACTTGATGAAAGGGTGTTGCCTTGTGTTTGGGTCCAATCGAACTGTCGATCCCACTTCAACACCCACCAATAGATAGCAGCAGCAATCAAAATTACCAACATAAAAAGCAGTACAGCCGACACGCGGCGCAAGATACTATCGTTAACCATAGACTCGCTCGCGATGAAGGCGCCGCACCGCTAACAACAGAAATACTGCTGTCACCAATAAAAAATACATGACGCTTGCCAATGGTACGAGGCCACTAAGTAAAGCTTGATAATGATGACTCATCGAAAGATGGACGAGCAAATTTTCACTGCCATCAAACTTGCTACCGTTATCTACAATCCATAGCAATAGCACCAAGGCAAACGTTGCCAGCGCTGCAATCGCCGATTGCGCTGTTAATGACGACATATAAAGGCCAATTGCAGCGATCGCCATTATCATCAAAAATATTGCTAATAACGCGGCAGCAATATGCCCGATATCCAGCTGTGTACCCAGATTGAGCGATATCGCCATCAATCCAATGATCAGCCAGCTAATGCTAAAAAAGGCTATCACTGATAAATATTTTCCCAACACAATAGCGCGCATTGATACCGGGGAACTTAGTAATAGCACGCGCGTATGCAAACGTTTTTCATCACTTAACATACGCATGGTAATTAAAGGTATTACCACCATCAGCAGAGTGGGGACATTACCTAACGAGCGTATAATAACAAACACAGTAACCCCTGATACCTGCGGTAAAAGTGCCAACTTGTCCTGCTCAGCTATAAAATTGTCAATATTTAATAAAAAAATATAAGCCATTAACAACTGTACTAATGCCAACACCACCCAAGCCAGGGGCGACAAGAATAAACTACGTAATTCGTGGCGAGCAATAGTTGTGATCACGGCGACGTGCCCTCGGGGTGCAAGGTGCCCTCGGGGTGCAATGCGTTATCATTGGTCGTAATATCAACAAACACTTGCTCTAGGTCCATTTGTCTCGGGATAAGCTCATAAAGACCAAGCCGGTTAATCACTGTATATTCGGCGACACGCTCTGCCGGATTATTAGCGTCATCAATTTCCAATTGAAAACGTCCTTCACCAACACGCTTAACAGCGATAACTCCGTCAATATCTAATAAGGCATTATGATCAGGCTCTGCTCGCACCGAGAGCAATAAAGTTTTAGCGGACATTCGCGCGGACAAGGCAGCAATATCGTCAGCAAAAACAATGCGCCCATTATCCAGGATCTGTACGCGATCACAGACAGCCTGCACTTCTGGCAAGATATGTGTCGATAGAATTATGCCGTGGTCCTGGGCAAGGTCTCGGATTAAGGCACGAATCTCTCTAATTTGCACTGGGTCAAGACCAACTGTCGGCTCATCCAGCACAATTAACGCAGGTAAATGCACGATTGCCTGGGCAATACCCACACGCTGTTGATAACCCTTGGACAACTGCCCGATAATGCGTCGCCCGACCTCGCTAAGACCACAGCGTTTTTTAATTTCGCTGATACGCTTACGTCGCTGCGCCTTGGGCACTTGGCGCAAGCGCGCGCAGTAATCCAAATATTCATCGACACTTAGATCGCGATACAAGGGCGGCTGTTCTGGCAAATAACCGAGCTGGCGCTTCGCCTCAATACAATCTTTAACAATATCGTGACCGGCCACAGTAATCGTGCCATGCGACGGTGCAAGCACACCGCACAACATATTCATGGTGGTTGACTTACCGGCCCCATTAGCACCGAGAAAGCCCAGAACTTCGCCTCGATTGAGGTAAAAACTGATCTCATGGACAGCAGTTAAAGCACCGTAGTGCCTGCCTACTTTATCTACACTAACCAATATTTGCTTATCCATTGTCTGCATCATACATGACAGCAAGCCCAGTTACCGTTATCATTTTTTGTAAAAACACACCATTATCTTCAAAACCACCACTGCTTAACAAAACATCCATATCATCGGTGCCAACAGTGGCGACATGTTCATCAATAATATTATTTATTGCTCTGGATCGGAGCAACCACCCGCAAACAATTCGTAAACGGCCGCAAGCTTGCTGAATTGGCCACAAGACGATACTTGGCAGGTTACCAATTGCTGGTGAAAAGAAAAATTATAAACGACTCTGAGACCTTTGCACGAAGCATCTTTTCCGCTATAGCGGGGCGGGCAAAACCGTCCATCGTTGTATTAATGATTCACTATGATCAACCACGCTGATACTTCGATAGCCGTGACGAGGAACCGCCAGCAACAGGCATGGGCTGGTTATTACCTGAGCTTGAAAACTGTCTGCCGCCGGTTGCTGCCAGTTAACCTCAATTGACAACACGTTATTGTTAACAAGCGACTTCGACTTAGCTAGCGACACAGCATAGCCTGCGCTTGGTTTTTGCCCCATCGCCAACAACAACACAATTTTGTTGGACCAGTCTACCTGTGGCAAATCGTTAAGCTGGCTTTTATCAATAGCATTACCAACAAGAAGATGCTGGCCCAACTGAAAATAGGTTTGACGAAAAACATGCTCGTTATCAATGACACGAGCACTTTTTTCAACAAACCCGCATTGTGTATGCGACCACAACTGCTCGACATTTAAATCAATCGCCAGCCGGGGTGCAGCGTTGCTGCACCCCGCCATCAAACCAAACAATAACGGCAGCAAACAAGCACAGCGATTCATTCGCAGTCTCCGGATCAATTAATCAACGCCGCGCGATGCCCTTGGCCGATATAACCGAGGCTGCGGCTGAGGTTGGGCTTGCTGAAGGGGCGAAATTGAAACGAGTAAAGAAGCTGCCAACATCAACAATACCGCTTGCATCGACCACAATCGAAATAGGCGCATCAACCGTACCGAAGGCCCCACAAGATTCGCCCGCATCGCAGATAAAGAAATCATTATTGTTGTCAGTACCAGTAAACAACAAATAAGTACCTGGTGCGATATTATCGAACCTGAAATCGTAGCGCCCACCTTGAACGTCCACATCAACACCTGTAACAAGCTCACCGCTGTCTTCGTCGAACAAAAGGATAAACTGATGGCCTGCATTAGCCGAATCCGATTGGCCAGTTTGCAATACCTGCAATGACACCGGCAAGTTGATAGCGCCGCCGTTAGAAGTGAATGAAAGGATCGCAGAATAACTACCAGGATTCGCCAATGAGGGATGGTTGCGATTAGCGGTTATAGTGTATTCACCTTCATCGTTGCCAACCGGGGCGGTAATGCTAAGCCAACCACCGGAATTTTCTGTTGGTATATTGACATTCAAGCTGCCACCACCAACATTACGGACACTTAGCGGGGCAACGCTCTCGTTAAATCCAAAATTGATGCCGCTAGGCGCGGCTGACAACACAGGAGTGCTCAAATTCACATCCATACCCTGTGCCCGTAATACTGCCTTATTGGCATTGATAAGACCATGACCAAAGCTGTCGTCGCGGCCAACAGAACCAAGGTCATCACTAAGTTCACCAGCGGTAAGATAAGCCTCAAACAAGCTTGGTGTTAACGCCGGCGTCACTGACTTCATTAAAGCAGCCACTGCCGACACATGTGGCGCAGCCATCGAGGTCCCGACAAGATAACCATAAGTGTTAATAATTGTGCCACTACTATCGTCGCCGACCGTACTGAACACGCCGTCGATAACACCATCACCATTGTCATCACCAAACTCGCCTCCGGGCGCAGCGACATCAATCGACACGCCAAAGCTGGAGTAACTCGCCAGGTTCTCACTCAAATCAACCGCGCTGACAGCGATTACACCATTATACGCCGCAGGATAGACCAGTGCAGTACTCGCAAAATTGCCGGCAGACGCGACCAGAATCAAACCCTCGGCATTTGCGTCATTGATACAGTCCTGAAAAAACTGGGAAAATGCCATACTACCAAAGCTCATATTGACCACATCGGCAGCACTAGTCGGCAGCGTGTTCGACACATTAGACAAACGCGCGGCATAGCGCAGAGCTTCACATATGTCGGTAGACGTTCCACCACCAGCACCCACGACGCGCAAGGGCATGACCTTAATGTTGCTGTAAAATGCTGCCCCGCTAATCCCGGCGCTGTTGTTGCTCACCGCGACAACGGTTCCCGTAACATGGCTGCCGTGAAAAGCACTCGACCCAGGCGTCAGTCCAATACCAGGATCGCCAGGGTCATTATCGATACCATTACCATCAATGGCGCTATCTAAATCAGAAATAAAATCATAGCCTGCGATTAAATTGCTTTGCAGGTCAGGATGCTCGGTCAAAACGCCAGTATCAAGCACCGCCACCGTGGCACCACTGCCACCCACGGCTTGATCCCAAGCATCGGGCAGGCTGATTAAAGGATAATGCCATTGACGCTGAAAAAAGGGATCATTTGGCGTTGCAGACGTGCGATGAATATAGTTAGGCTCAGCCATTTCAAAATTACTATTGCGTTGCATAGCCTTGATTGCAGCCAATGTCCTCGCTTTGGCTTGCATCGATTCAGGCATGTGGCCTTCATCTATTGCTGCTGCCGCCATGCTGTTGAGTGCCATTGCCATATCTTTGATGTAAACTCGCGCATAGCGCTGATGAGACGTCATTTCCATGCTCATACCCATCGCACTCATATCGCTATGCATTGCAGACATAGCTTCGCTGTCACGAAATTTCACTACCATTTCGTCGGGCATCAAGTCGACTGCCAAGCGTAACGAACCAGATGACGCCACCGTCTCGCTACACGAAAATGAAGTCACTGAAAAAATATAATTTGAAGCTCCACGCAAGATATCGGCGCGGATAAAATGTTTGCCAGCCGCGAGATTTTCAACACACTCTTCAGGACCGTTACTGATCGACTGATCAACCATCATTTGATTACTATCAAATAAAGCCAGATCAATATCGCTATCAACAGGCGAAGCCTCCATAAGCAAAGCAACACTTTGCCCGGCCTGAAGATCAATTTCGTAATAATCGTCAACATCGCCAGCAAGGAAAGTACGGCCGTCTTGCCCTTCACCAGGTTGATTGAGATGGCCACCCAAGGTAGCAAAGTTAGCTATCAACTGCGCTGAAACGAAGCTGTCATTGGCGGAGACAAAAGGCGACTCTGGATCGTTAACATCGCTGTCTACTTCAGAGCCTGCCACGGCAAAGATAGAGCCCGTTATACTCGTCGTCTGCTCACCGCCACCACCACCACCGCCACCGCTGCAACCGACGAGTAATAAACTGCACACCAAGCACAACAACAAACTCAAACAATACTTCATGGATAAAATCCCCATTCTCTTTATTTACTCATTGTCGCTTTAGTTGAGACCTTTGCACGACGTAGATTTTCGTTAGGGCAAGGCAAAAATCATCTCATACCCCAAGGGTTCTGTTCAATACCCCCTTGAGGGGTACACCTCGAAAGCGCAGTTTACAAAAGTAAAGAGCACTTTAAGACTATTTTTGACGCCGCCATAGCGGAAAAGATGCTTCGTGCAAAGGTCTCCCGTTATTTCACTAGCGACCCAAACCCGACAGAGCCGAAAAAACGCCTAAAGGATAACAAATTTGTAGTTATTATAGCTATACATGGATCACAAAAGCTGTTACCAGATCATCACAGCAAAAAGACCGTGGCTAAACCGAGGAAGACTAAAAACCCGATGACATCAGTCACCGTGGTGAGTAAAACACTACCACCCAGCGCGGGGTCACTGCCCATACGCCTAAGCAGCAACGGAATGGCAACTCCGGCAAACGCAGCAACGATCAAATTAACGACTAGTGCAACCGCGATAATAGCGCCAATCTGATAGTCATCGAACCAAAATACCACTACGATTGTGACCACTACCGCCCATAGCAAACCATTGAGCACACCCACTGCCATCTCTTTACGCAACAGACGTACAGAGTTGCTGGAACTCACTTGACCAAGAGCCAAACCCCTGATAACTAATGTTAAAGTCTGGCTACCAGCAATACCACCCATACTGGCAACAATGGGCATAAGCACGGCCAAGACAACAATTTTTTCTATGGTTGCATCAAATTGCGCAATTACCGCCGAGGCAGCAAAAGCCGTTAATAAATTTGCGCCAAGCCATACCGCACGGCGACCAGTACTGATCCAGATGGGCGAAAATAGGCCTTCTTCTTCGCGCAAACCGGCCATACTGGTTAATGACTGAGCACCTTGCTCTCGAATAACGTCAACGATATCGTCGATAGTAATACGACCCAACAAACGATTATGGTCGTCGACCACGGGCGCCGACAAAATATCGTGACGTGCAAAGTGATTAGCGATATCGGCTTCTCGCATGGCGACATTGATTGCGTCAAAGTCGCTAATCATGGCCTCGGCAACAGTGGTTGTGGCATTCAATGTAACAATTTGCGCGATGCGTAAAACGCCCAAATAACTATCATCGCGATCGACAACAAATAACTTATCGGTTGACTCTGGCAATTCACCACGCAAACGTAAATAACGCAAGACAACATCAAGGCTGACATTAGGCCGCACTGTGATAGCATCGGTGTTCATCAACCCACCGGCAGTATCTTCAGGATAAGAGAGCACTTGCTCTACGCGTTCGCGGTCTTGCCTGTCCATGGTTTCGAGGATTTCGCGGCTATCCTCGTCGGACAGACTTTGCAAAATATCTGCAATATCGTCGGTATCGAGGCCTTCCGTTGCGGCGATCAACTGCGGCAGACCCATGTTATGAATAAAACTTACACGAACGTCATCGTGTAAATGCGATAGCACTGCACCGCGGATATCTGCGGCTAACCACTGCCATACCATTTCACGATCGGCACTGGGCAAACTTTCGATGATATGAGCGATCTCAGCCGGATGCAGCTCCGCCAGTAATGCGCGTGCGTCATCATGGGCATCATTGCGCAAATGCGCCATGAACCGCTCTAGCTGTTCTTTAAATTCTTGTTTTTCGCCCGCCATAGCTCACTGTGCAACCAACTCGTTAATCTGTTCTAGTGTAGACAATATTCATGAATAAAAAACCCCTGCCCGGTAGTAATGTAGTCGAGCTAGAGCAAAAAAGTGCTAACCAAATAGTTTTACTGGGCATCTTTACTGAATATCTTGATTAATACGATCCAGTAACTCTTCAACTTCACTACTTGTTCCGGCCCGATGCACGCTATGCATGAGCGCAGACAATTCTGATACCGAGCTATTCACAACGATACGACGCACATCAAGGCAAGAACGTGGATTCATACTAAACATCCGTAAGCCCATGCCCAAAAGCAAACGAACATAACGTACATCACCTGCCATTTCGCCACACATCGTCACTGGAATGCCTGCCTTGATGCCTGCTTCGATGGTCATGCGAATCAATTTAAGCACGGCCGGATGCGCAGGCTTGTAAAGATGGTTAACATCTTCGTCAAGCCGATCAACTGCTAATGTATATTGAATAAGGTCATTAGTACCAATTGATAAGAAATCAAGATGGCGGGCGAAAACACCTGCATCTAATGCGGCAGCGGGTACTTCGATCATTCCACCTAACGGAATTTCGTTATCAAACGGTATATTTGCCTGACGTAGATCTCGCTTAACGTCATCAATAAACTGAACTGCTTGCAGCAGCTCTTCGACATTAGTCAGCATCGGCAACATAATACGTAGCTTACCGTATACCGACACACGTAAAATCGCACGCAACTGCGGATAAAACAAGGACGGGTCTTTCAAACATAATCTTATCGCTCTTAAACCTAACGCCGGGTTCGTTGCAATAGCACCAACACGGCCAACACCATCGACTTGTTTATCAGCGCCAAGGTCTAAAGTGCGTATCGTCACTGGCGTGCCATTCGCCCGTTCAACGATACGGCGATACGCTTGATATTGCGCCTCTTCGGTTGGCACTCCATGCTCCATCATAAACACTATCTCGGTGCGATAAAGACCAATGCCGTCGCTGCCAGCAGCATGCATTAAGACAACATCCTCGTCAGTTTCAACATTTGAAAGCAAATCAATTTTAACGCCATCAAGCGTTATTGCCGAGCGCTCTTTTAGCGCTTCAAGCCGCGCCCGCTGGCGTAAAGTAATTTGCTGGCGGCTTTCGATATGTTGCAACAACGCCTCATCGCAACCCACCAATACCATACCGCGCTCGCTATCCAGTGCTACCGTCTCGTTATGGTATATATAGCGACGCAAATGATGCACGCCAACGATTGCGGGGATGCCAAGGCTACGTGCCAAAATCGCAGTATGCGAGTTAACTCCACCATGCTCGCTAACAAAGCCAACAACACCCTGCGACTTGAATAATATGATTTCTGCTGGTGTTACATCCTCAGCGATAACAACGCGTCCGGCCAATGACGTTGCAGCGTCAACACCCGCTAACACATCTGGATCAACCAACAATTTCTGCACACGATTAACAACGTGATCCACATCGTCGCGCCGGGTACGCAAATAAGGGTCTTCCATTTCTTCAAACACCGTAATCAGTGCATCACGCTGATACTTCAGCGCCCACTCGGCGTTACATTGATGCTCGCGGATGTAATCAACCGGTACTTTAGAAAGTGCGCTATCCTCCAACATCAATAAATGTGTGTCGATAAACGCTGCGATTTCTGCTGACGTAGACGCAGGAATATGTTGTCGGATGACAGCCAACTGTTGTTTCGCGCGCTCCAATGCCGACTCGTAGCGAGCAACCTCGCCVTCTATATCTTGTTGCVGAATATTGTATTCCACTACTTCAGGCTGAATGCTACGAAAAATATGCGCACGACCTATAACGAGCCCACGCGTTACTCCAATTCCTGTTAGGGCTATAGTCATAGCACCATTGTGACGGAGATGTCACATCTTGATCGCATAATTAATGCATGCCTTCATCAAAGCCGGCATTAAACAAGCAAACCAAACTATCAAGCGCTTCTTTTTCATCTACCCCATCGGCAATCACTTCCAGCTTCGTGCCCTTGCTTGCCGCCAACATCATAACCCCCATAATGCTCTTACCATTAACGCAATGAGAGTCGCACACAAGCTGCACCGAACTCTTGAAACTTGACGCCAACCTGACAAACTTAGCCGCGGCACGCGCGTGCAAACCAAGCTTGTTCACAACCACAACCTCCCTATTTTGCATAGCCGTCTTCTTTTATCTGCGGTGGGTATATAAATACACCATCACGGCCACCATACGCTGCCTTAATTGACAACTCATCAAGGTCGCTACCTGAGTAGTTAAACACACGGATCAACATCGGCAAATTAACCCCTAAGACAACCGCCACCTCCCCAGGTTGATAAAACTGGGTAGCAATATTACTTGGCGTACTGCCATACAAGTCGCTCAAAACCAACACGCCAGAGCCGCTATCCAGCGGCTCCAGCTGTCTCTCAATACTTTGCAAAAAATTTTCAGGTTGAGCCGCATGTGTGACCGCCACATCATCAACATTACCTTCATAAGCGCCACAAATCGACTTGGCAGCTGACAATAAACCAGCCCCTACATATTCATGGCATATCAATAACAAACCAACACTCATATCAATTCCCGATGCCTCACTAACAGTGACGCATACTGGTCACGCAAACTCTTAGCTATCTGCTCCACCAAAAAAACTGATCGATGCTGGCCACCTGTACAACCAACCGCAATCGTCAAGTAACTCCGATTTTCCTTAGCATAGCGCGGAAGCCACTTTTGCAAATAGTGCTTAATATCCGCCAACATATCGACGACGTCCTCTTGTCGTGCGAGAAATAATTCTACGTCATTGTCCAGCCCGGTTAACTTACGTAATTGCGGATCCCAATGTGGGTTAGGCAAGCAGCGCACATCAAATACAAAGTTAGCATCAACAGGCACGCCATTTTTAAAACCAAATGAAGTCAATAAAATTGAAAAGCTATTACTATTTTTTTTAACTACGCGCTGCACCAACATATCGCGCAGTTGGTGCACATTAGTATGCGTTGTATCAATACGAAGGTCGGCGAATCCTGATATCTCCGAAAGCAAAGAAGCTTCTTCGTCAATTGCCTCGGCAAGCGAGGTATCGGCATTCGTCAACGGATGCTTACGTCGTGTTTCACTAAAACGACGAACCAAAGTTTCTTTTTCTGTATCGAGAAAAAGAATCTCGATGGGCACTTCAAGCTCGCGAATTTCCTTTAGTACATCAGAAAAATCTCGAATATCCTGCACCATATTACGTGCATCAATCGCTACTGCACTAAGGCGATTTACCGCCCCATCATCGGAGAGCAACATTTGCCTGGCAAAATTTGGCAACAAACCTGCTGGCAAATTATCAATGCAGTAATAACCAAGATCTTCCAGAGTACCCAAGGCGACACTTTTGCCCGAGCCCGATAGGCCACTCACTATAATGAGCTTCATTCTTTATCTTCTGCGATCAATTGCGCATCGTGCTTGCCAAGAAAGTCATCTGCCGCGTTATAGCCGCGAAATACCAGCACATGATTTCGAACCGCTGCTTCGACTAAAACAGCAAAGTTACGGCCGGCGGCAACAGGCAAAACAATCTGCGTGATCTCAATACCAAGGATATCAATACTATCCTGACTACCACGCAAACGATCAACCTGGGCCAGTTGCTCATCATCAAGATATTCAATATGAATAACCAAACGCAATTGCTTGGTGTTCTTCACCGCACTATCACCAAACATGGCTCTGATATTGAGAACACCAAGCCCTCGCACTTCAATAAAATCTCTCAGTGGCGGCGGGCAACTACCCTTTATTGTATCTGGCCCTGATAACATGAAAAGTGGTGCGTCATCAGCCACCAGACGGTGCCCTCTGCTAACCAGTTCAAGCGCTAACTCGCTTTTACCTATACCACTCGGGCCGGTTAATAGAACGCCAATACCTAACACTTCCATAAATACACCGGGCATCACCACATGCTGAGACACGAGCTGAGTCAGATAATAACGTAGGTGGTTGACGATTTTATGACTACCCGCATTGGACTGTAGCAAGGGTGTTTGTGTGTTGCGCGCCCGCGTCTTAAGCACATCGGGGACATCAATACCTTCAGCGAGAATGATTGCCGCAGGCTTCGTCGAAAAAAGACGTGCTATGGTATCAGTGTAGGAATTTTTACCTAAGCCTTGCAAAAATTCGAGCTCACTGGAGCCAACAACTTGAATGCGGTTTGGCTTAATGACATTAAGAAAACCGACCAACGGTAGCGGATCATCACTCGCGCCATTAACAGTCGCAGTAACAATAGCTCGATCAGCGCCCCCTTCACCTGTCACCCATGACAGCATAAGCATTTTTTTATGCTGTCTGAATAGAGTACCGACTGTAATCGGACTGGCCATGCCTACCCTGGGGATTCAGAAAAGGCAGAATCGTTTTTTGGTGAGTGTGACAATAGCTCGTAGAGTTCTTCACTGTTTGACGCCAACCTAAGCTTCTCGCGCATAGCAGGATTGCTAAACATTTTGGCTAGCTGCGCCAAAAGATGAAGATGATCATCATTGGAATCCTTAGGAACGAGCAAAGCAAACATATAGGCAACAGGCTCGTTATCAATCGCGTCAAAATCAACACCCTTCTCTAAACGCACAAAAGCAGATACGGCATGATCGAGATTGCCCAAACGGCCATGGGGTATCGCTACACCATGGCCTATTCCCGTACTGCCCAGCCGCTCACGCGCAACCAGGCTATCAAATACCTCTGTCGCAACCAAGGTGTGCTCATCACTGGCAACCAGGTTACTTAGGTGCTCAAGTGCGCATTTTTTACTTGTCGCACGCACATCAGATACAACACGTTGCGGTGAAATGGTATCAGCAATATGAATCACTGTTTGGGCTCCAGACCTGTCTCTTTATCTATTTTATACGGGTCAAGTTAATGTGGGTGATGATTGGACTGTTTTTCTTTAAATTTTATCACTTGACGGTCAAGTTTATCGATCAAACCATCAATCGCAGCATACATATCATCGCTAACCGACTCGGCATGCAGATTGCCACCGCTAACATGCACCGTCGCCTCTGCTTTTTTCCCCGGTTTTTCAACCGTCAGGGTGACATGAACACTACCAACCTGGTCAAAATGTCGCTCAAGTCGCTCAAACTTAGTATTAACATAGTCTTTCAACGCCGGAGTAATATCGACATGGTGTCCGCTTAGAGTGAGTTGCATAAGATCTCCTTACTGGCTTTTAGGTTATTAACCACCCTACGTCAAGCGCTTGCGCTCATTCGAGGGTGGAATCATCATCGCCTCACGGTACTTGGCGATCGTGCGACGCGCTACGTTAATACCTTGATCTTCCAGTAAGCTGGCTATCTTGCTGTCGCTCAATGGTTTGGTTACGTTTTCATCTGCAACAAGTTTTTTGATCAAGGCACGTATGGCCGTCGCGGAACATTCACCGCCACTGGCGGTGCTTACATGACTGGAAAAGAAATACTTAAGCTCAAATACTCCGCGCGGTGTGCGCATGTATTTTCGTGTCGTAACACGAGAAATGGTTGATTCATGCATTTCTACTGCCTCGGCAATATCATGCAACACCAACGGCTTCATGGCTTCTTCACCATATTCCAGAAAACCACGCTGATGTTCAACAATGCAGCTGGCCACTTTTAGCAAGGTTTCATGGCGACTCTGCAGGCTTTTAATAAACCAGCGCGCTTCTTTCATCTGGTTTTTAAGATAGGTCGTATCTTCACCACGCCCGCCATTTTGTGCCATGCGTGCATAATGTTGATTTATAGAAACTTTAGGCAATGAATCGGTATTAAGCTCAACCTTCCATTTGCCTTTATCTTTTTTCACCATGACATCGGGAACAATATATTCGGAATGACTATCACTAATGGTCGCCCCCGGCCTGGGATTTAACTGCTGAATCAAGGCCACAACCTTTTGCAGGTCTTCACGCGACAATTTCATGCGCCGTGTCAGCTGCGCATAATCACGACTACCCAGCAACTGAATATGTTCCTCCAGTAACAACCTGGCTTCAGCATACCATTCAACATTCTTGTCGTATTGCCTGAACTGAATGAGTAATGTCTCGCGCAAATCGCGGCCGGCAACACCTAATGGATCAAAGTGCTGCACGCGACGCAATACAGCCTCGATCTCGTCAAGCTCAACATCTTCAAACTCATCGATAACACTTTGCTGCAAGTCTTCTAGTGAAGTCTGTAAATAACCATCTTCACCCAGACTATCGATAATTGCCTCAGCAATGGCTGCATCGGTGTCACTGAACGGAGTCAGCATCATTTGCCACTTCAAATGCTCCTGCAATGAGGGCGTGGCGCTGTCAGATTGTTCAAAGTCGCGGTCAGACACGGCGGGCGCTGCCATTGCGGTTGGCGCGTAATCGTAGACATCATCCCAGGCGCTATCAACCGGAAGGTCTTCTGGAATGCTCTGACTATCTTGAAGATTAATATCTTTGTCGGACTGATCTGGCTGATCACTAGAGGCGCCATTGTCACCATCATGATCTTGTACACCGCTTTTGCTATCGGCACGCTCATCTTGAGCCCCCTCTTCCGTCATCTCTAACAGCGGGTTGGTCTCAAGTGCCTCTTGAACTTCAGCCTGTAATTCCAGTGCTGAAAGCTGTAACAGACGTATCGCCTGTTGCAACTGTGGCGTCATCGTCAGATGCTGTCCCAGACGGAGTTGAAGGCTCTGTTTCATGTACTTGTATTACGCACTTGGCTTGTTTACCGTCATCACTTGAGACATGTTTTCATTTTAGCGCAAATTATATGCCAGCACAGCGTTTTCATATTTTAAATTCTTTCCCTAAGTACACTTTTCTCACTTGCTCGTTGGCAAGCACTTCTTCTGGCTTGCCTTCAGCGATAACGGCCCCGCTGTTGACAATGTAGGCGCGCTGACAAATCGACAAGGTCTCTCTGACATTATGATCAGTAATCAAAACGCCAATATTGCGCTCACTTAACTGCCTGATTATTCTTTGTATATCGACCACAGAAATCGGATCAACACCCGCAAAGGGCTCATCAAGCAAAATAAACCCGGGGTCACTGGCTAATGCACGGGCAATTTCCAATCGACGTCGCTCCCCGCCTGATAACGACATTCCCAGTGACTGGGCCAAATGCGCCAAACTGAACTCATCCAATAGTTTCTGCAAACGCAATTGCTGCTCGCTACGTGATAACTGGGCTTGCGTTTCAAGCACAGCATTTATATTATCTGCGACACTCAGTTTGCGAAATACAGAGGCCTCTTGCGCAAGATAACCCAGGCCCAAACGCGCACGGGTGTGCATCGGTAAGCGGGTCAGGTCAGTGTCATCGATRAGAATTTTGCCCGCATCAGCGGCAACAAGGCCTACGATCATATAAAAACAGGTTGTCTTGCCCGCCCCATTTGGCCCAAGTAAACCAACAACCTCGCCACGACTTACCTCTAGTGATACCTGGCTAACAACCTGGCGAGATCGATAGCGTTTGGCCAGACCCAGTGCCCGTAGCGTATTCATAAAGAAATCACTTGTTTCCGCTCATGCGCCAAATTACCTGACAATTCATTGGGCGGCTCACTGGCCAGTGGCCTCGCCATTATTTAATGTTCCGGGTTGAATGATTATCTTGATACGTTCGCTGCCATCATCAGCGCGCCTTGCTTTAACCTTTTCGTTAACCGTATCGTAACGCAAATAATTCCCTGTRAACTCATCGCCGTCACGCGTTAATTTAGCCTGGTTACGCAGCGTTAATATACCGTCAACAACACTGTAATGAATATTTTTTGCATCCCCCAGCACTGGGCTCTGATTCAATTCAAGCTGCTGCTGAAATTTGGCAGGAGCGCCAATAGAAGTGAGCGAACTGAATTTGCTATCCCGCGTTTTAATGGTCACCTCGTCGCCACGAATTTCCATCGTGCCTTGCTTTATCAAAACATTACCGCGATAAATTCCAATACCCTTGGCCTCATCAAGGTCGGCGCTGTCAGCCTCGACATAAACTGCTTGTTCTCTATCGCTCTGCAAGGCATACAGCGGAGCGACCAATACTAACGATAGTAAAGAAACGATACTAAGAACCAGGAACCGCATAGCGCCCTCTCACCTGGTCTTTTAAAAACAAATGATTTTCAGCAAAGCGCGCGCGCATGCCGACCGATTCTGTCACGCYACTGTCAGCGACAATAAGYACKTCAGCATCGGTCACAGCAACATCTGTRAGCAGGTTGACGTCAACA
The DNA here is from genome assembly GCA_002400775.1 of Gammaproteobacteria bacterium. GTDB lineage: Bacteria > Pseudomonadota > Gammaproteobacteria. Next base: position 7,233 of record NVRF01000012.1, on the reverse strand, counting down.
TCRCGGGTATCAATTTTAATTGCCTCATTGACGGCGTCACGCTCACGTTGCGCAACCACTTCACCATTAAGTCGCAGAGTATTRCCATCTGCGGAAAGCCAGCCTTGCGCTGCATCAATAGTCCATGCTGGCGTGGTGGCGTTGTAAATGACAACATGAGGCTTTGCAACAGTTGCCGTTTGATCATCAGCATAATGCAATAATTGCGGAGCGATCATGCGCTGACGCGGCACGCCCTCGGCATCCATTGCTACAGCTTCAAAGTCTTCCAGTGTAAAATCAGGGATATGCGGAACAACTGCCACGCCAGCCACGGCAGGCGCTGGGTCGCGCGCCTGGCTGCGCAGCCAAAGACTGGCCGCAGCCATTATCAGCACGACAACAAATATCAGTGCATTACTGCGATTGATGAAACCTGTCATAGCTACAGCTTAACGCTGATTACCGTTCGGCGCTATATATGACTGCAACATCGCGTCTAGCTTACCCTGTGCATTAAGCAACATTTCACAGGCTTCGCGTGCAGCACCGGCGCCACCATTTTTCGCTGTCACCCAATGACAATGCTCCAGCACAAAAGGATGTGCATCCGCCGTCGCAATCGCTAAACCGACTTGCGTCATCACGGGCAAGTCAACGACATCATCCCCCATGAAGGCGACCTCTTCTGGCGCGAGATTAAGCTGTTCAAGCAAGGCTTTATAGGCAAGTCGTTTATCACTTTGGCCTTGATGAACAAGCGTGATACCCAGGTTTTGCATACGATATTTAACAGTATCAGATTGGCGGCCGGTGATAATGGCCAGTTCGACACCACTACCATGCAACATTTTAATGCCATGACCATCACGTGAATGAAACGCCTTGGACTCAACACCGTTATCGTCAAAATACAAACGGCCGTCGGTCAACACACCGTCGACATCAAATATCAATAAGCGAATTTTTTTCGCACGCTGCGCAACATCATCAGACAGTTCCAACTTAATCATCCCYATTACACAACCCCTGCCTTAAGTAAATCATGCATATTGAAAGCGCCAATGACAATATTATTGTCATCAACCACCGGAAAGGAATTAACCTTATATTCTTCCATAATCTGCAAAGCCTCGGCAGCCAGTATACTGGCGCCAACAGTTTTGCAATTCGGAGTCATTACTTCGTACACACTGGTATTGCGAATATCAAATTCGCCGTCGAGCAAGCGTCGCAAATCACCATCGGTAATTAAGCCAACAACCTTATTACTGTCATCAACAATAATGGTCATTCCCAAGCCTTTTTTGGTCATCTCCAGCAAGGCATCATGGAAACTGGCATCAGCTTTAGTCGTGGGTATGGCATCACCACTGCGCATAAGGTCTGCGACATGCAATAACAAGCGTCGCCCTAAACGACCACCCGGATGCGAACGAGCAAAGTCATCCGCAGTAAAGCCRCGCGCTTGCAACAGTGCAACGGCCAGGGCATCGCCCATCACCAAAGTCGCCGTGGTACTTGAAGTGGGCGCCAAACCAAGTGGRCAKGCCTCTTCTTCAATACCAATATTAAGATGAACATCTGCCGTCTCGGCTATCGTAGAACAATGATTACCGGTCATAGCAATCAAGGACACATGCAAACGCTTAATGATCGGCAGAAGAATAACAATTTCATCGGTTTCGCCGGAGTTGGAAATCGCCAGCACAAYGTCATCAGCGGTAATCATGCCGAGATCGCCATGACTCGCCTCTCCGGGATGAACAAAAAACGCTGGTGACCCTGTGCTGGCTAGTGTCGCGGCAATCTTGCTACCAATATGACCTGACTTGCCCATACCTAAAACAATAATGCGACCCTTGCATTCGAGCATCAACGTACAGGCCCGGACAAAGTCATCATCAATACGCTCTTTTAATAAGGCAATAGAACGCATCTCGGTATCAATCACCGCCATTGCTAACTGCTTCAGCTTAGTTTTATCCATTGCGTTTACTCAGGCAGCCACAGCAGTTAATGATTGATAGTAAATGAACACCATATAAGCAATAAAGACACTAAGCAATATCGCGCCTTCCCAACGCATAATATGACCGGCCTTACGAATCCCCATCGCCATTACAAACAAGGCCACGGTCAATGCCAGTGTTATTGGTGCATCACGATACAATACTTCTGGCGCAAAAGGCCCTGACGCAAACAAGGCCGGCATCGCCAACACCAACAAAAAATTAAAAATATTTGAGCCGACAATATTGCCAATGGCGAGATCATGCTCACCCTTTAATGCACTGGTAACCGAGGCCGCAAGTTCAGGCAGGCTGGTACCGATCGCCACAATCGACAGTCCTATCACCAAATCGCTAATGCCCATGACATGGGCAATATTAACCGCGCCCCAGACCAATAGTTTGGCGCTGGCTACCAATACTACTAATCCCACAATCAGCCATAACAAGGCCTTTCTCATCGACCCTTGTTCTTTCCGCTCACCGTCGAGTTCCATCTTGATGGGATCATTTGCGCCGGCACTGCGTGACAAACGTATCAGGATAACCATCACAACACACATCGCWATCAGCAACAGAAYCCCGTCCAGYTGACTCARCACCCCGTCAAACATCAATGCGATCACGCCTACATTGACAAGCAATAATATCGGCAACTCCCGGCGCAAAGTGTCTGAATGTACTACCAACGGCGTTACCAATGCAGTGATACCCAAGACCATAGCGATATTGGCAATATTCGATCCGTAGACATTGCCAATGGCAAGCCCCGGATTACCTTGCATGGCTGCTGACAGTGCAACCATAGCTTCCGGCGCAGATGTACCAATACTAACTATAGTTAAYCCGATCAATATTGGCKGCACCTTAAGATGTGTGGCAGTTTGCGCCGCACCMAAAATAAAGCGATCCGCGCTCCACACCAGAAACACAAGGCCTGCCACGACTGCAGCAATGGAAATCATCATATCAATCAATACCAAAGTTTAAAAAAATACCCAGAAAAACAACAAGCCCAAACCAGTTGTTGTTCAAAAATGCTTTAAAGCACGCAGCTGGCTCTCTATCACGAACCAACCACTGTTGATACGTCGCAAACAGTGCCGCCGCCAACAAACTTAAATAATAAACATTGTTTGCAGCAATCAGTTTGCCAACTAACACAAGCATAGCAATCACGAATACATGCAAGGCTGCAACTATCCATCGATCATAACGACCAAACAAGATCGCCGTCGACTTAACACCGATTCGCAAATCATCATCGCGGTCAACCATTGCGTAAAAAGTATCGTATGCCACTGCCCACAATACCGTTGCCACAAATAGCAACCACGCCACCCATGGGATGCCACCACTTATGGCTGCAAACGCCATAGGAATAGCCCAGGCGAACGCGRCCCCCAGCACAAGCTGAGGCGTGTTGATATATCGTTTCGTAAAGGGATAAACCACCGCCAACAATAATGCTACTACCGACAAGGCTATAGTAAAACGATCAAGAGTAAGYACTAATAAAAACGCCAGCGCAACTAACACGACGAACAACAGCAACGCTTCTTTCGCTGTGACAACACCACTCACCAGCGGCCGTGTCCGGGTTCGCTCAACATCGCCGTCAAATCCACGGTCCGCGTAATCATTAATCACACAGCCCGCAGAGCGCATTAGCACCACCCCGGCGACAAACACAACAAGAATATGTGCCGAAGGAACGCCTTCTGCAGCAACCCACAATCCCCATAGAGTGGGCCATAACAATAATAGTATGCCTATGGGTTTGTCGAGGCGCATCAAACGCGCATAACCTTGCAAACGATYAGGCAATATATTGCTCATAAACCACCTATCGAAGGCAAAAACATTTCACTCACCAACAACGGCTGCCCGGCAAAGAAAAATACACTACGACGCCCCCATATGCCTGTCTCTGTCTGSGTATTTTTTGCCTGAATATTTTGAATATCCGCAAACATAGRGTGATCGTGCGCAACAGACGTCACCTGCCAGTGACTACGCAGCACCGAGTGATCACGAAACAAAAGCTCACCCAAAGGCTTGCGACCGAGGCGCGATAGACGCCGCCCCGCGCCACATAGTGTGGTGTTGGGAATAATGGTGCGCGCAAACACCAGCGGTGTGTTATCGCAACACAACACCACCTCTCTGCACAGTGCCTGTGCTGCATCTGGCAGCAATAAAAGACGACGCTCATTGAGCTGGGGACGAACCCAGGTATGACGTATTATTTCCAGATKAAAGTGACCACGACAGCGTGCCTGCACCTGCTGCGTTAAAGAATCGGTTGTCAATATCCAATGACGCAAGGCAACAGGAACATCATCAAGGCGGCACAAGTCTCGCCAATGTGGTTCTTGTATATATCGACCCCAACGTATTTGCACTACTTATCCTGATTACACCGTGGCAAAGTCTTGCGCTTTACCCAACCAGCGTTGCAATAACTGCGGCACCACAGCTGGACTGCTGGATAACAACTCATCAGCAACGGACCGGATATCATCAAGCATGGCTTCACTAGCATCGAGCTGTGCCACACGCAAACGCATATCGCCTGTCTGTCGAACCCCCAACAATTCACCCGGCCCCCGTAACTCGAGGTCTTTATGCGCGATGGCAAAGCCATCATTGGTTTCTCGCATAATAGCCAGACGCGAACGCGCACTTTGCGAAAGCGTGCCATAGTACATCAACACGCAGTGGCTTTTCTGCTCGCCGCGACCGACCCGGCCGCGTAATTGATGAAGCTGAGACAAACCTAGACGCTCAGCATTTTCTATTACCATCAGGCTGGCGTTAGGCACGTCGACACCCACCTCAATCACCGTTGTCGCCACCAACACATCGGTTTCACCGGCCTTGAACGCCGCCATTTGCGCAGCCTTTTCGTCGCCTTTCATACGGCCATGGACAAGRCCAATGCGCAAATCTGACAATTGCTCGGTCAATTCTGCTGCCGTGTCGGTAGCGGCCTGGCTTACTATCAGATCCGACTCATCTATTAAGGTACAGACCCAATAGATCTGGCGGCCATCACCGCAAGCATGACGAATGCGCTCAATCACCTCGTTGCGCCGCTGACCCGATATCACGGTAGTCGTTATAAGCTGACGACCTGGTGGCAACTCATCAATARCAGACARATCAAGGTCGGCGTAAAAGGTCATGGCAAGAGAACGCGGTATTGGTGTCGCTGTCATAATTAATTGGTGAGGCCGACTGTCTTCGCGCTCGCCCTTGCGCTGTAAGGCTAACCGTTGCGGCACACCAAAACGATGTTGCTCATCGATAATAATCATGCCCAGACGTTGATAAATCACTTCATCCTGAAAAACAGCATGCGTACCAACTAATATATGAATCTCTCCACTGGCAAGCTCGGCAAGTAATTGYCTACGTTTTACRCCTTTGACRCGACCATGCAACCAGGCAACGCGAAYGCCAAGCGGTTCRAACCAGGCGAGCAAACAACGATAATGCTGCTCTGACAAAATCTCGGTAGGCACCATTAAGACACTTTGCTCACCAGCGGCAACGGCATTTGCCAAGGCAGCTGCCGCCACCACTGTTTTGCCGGAACCCACATCACCTTGCAACAAACGTTGCATGGGTAATGACGATGAACAATCCTCTGCGATTTCGGCAATCACTCGCTGCTGCGCCCCGGTTAAAGAAAAAGGCAGCGCATCAATCATTTTCCGACACAAATCCGAGTTTGGTTTTATAAGAGGGGCACAAAACCCTTCACGCACACTGCGCCGCTGGCGCAAACTTAGATGATGTGCAAGCAACTCTTCAAACACCAATCGTTGCAACATAGGGTGGTTGCCATCRACAAGTTTTTCCAGATCCGCGTCAGCGGGTGGKCGATGYACATAGTTAATTGCATCGATCATSGAAGACAACTGTAARTGCTCGCACACTGATGYAGGCAACAATTCTGCTAAAGCACCYCCTTGATTCAACACCGCTAACGAACCATCRCTAATCTGRCGCAACAGMTGTTGACCAATACCTTCCGTTGCAGGGTAAACCGCTGTTAAGCCCTCGGTCGTTCCACTAAGGCCAGGCTTGGTCAGTAGCTGGTATTCCGGATGCACCATTTCGATGTGGCCTGGCAGGCCCATTCTCGGGTTACCGTAACAACGTAACCAGTTGGCACGTTGCAACAGCTGCTGCTGTTTTTGACTGAAATGAAAAAAGCGTAAGCTTATTTCTGCGCTATCATCTTCTAAAATGCAGAGCATGGCTCGGCGGCGACCATAGGTAATCCTAACGTCAATAACGCGCCCTTCTATTTGCGCATCGACACCGTGAACAAGCTTATCGACAGGTGTAATGCGCGTGCGATCTTCGTAACGCAACGGCAAGTGAAACAACACATCGATGAGAGTGTCAATACCGAGCCGTTGCAGGCTTTCAGCCTTTTTTGGCCCAACACCAGAAAGCGTACTTACCGCAGCGCTAAGCGCAGTCACTACGGCAACCTCATATTAATCAGTAGAATTGCAGATACGTAAAATCGCATCCATTTCAACGCCCGCATCCTTTGGCAAGGCTGCGACACCAATCGCGGCACGTGCCGGATAAGGTTGACTAAAATAACGTGCCATAACCTCATTGACTACTGGAAAATGAGATAAGTCAGTGAGAAAAACATTCAGCTTAACAATATCAACAAGATCGCCACCTGCTGCCTGCGCAACGGCTTTCAGGTTATCAAACACACGCGTGATTTGCGCCTCAATATCACCCTCAACCATCATCATGGTCTCTGGCACCAAGGGGATCTGACCAGACAAATAGACGTCATTTCCAACACGAACCGCTTGTGAATAAGTGCCAATAGCGGCAGGTGCCTTGTCTGTTACGATAATTTGGCGTTGCATGTCTCTCTCCTCAACAGATAAGCCTATACCAATAAATTTAATGTCTGCCGTAACACCAAACTGCTTGGCGAGCAACGTTCTAAGCTATGAGTATGTGACCTCAAGCCAAACGAACCTGAGTCGAAGCAATGAACTCAGTCTTGTGTCTCCAGGATTTGATCGCTAACCCTGTCTTTATGACGAGCAGACCAAATTGTCATGACCTTATCTTTATAGGATATATAGACGTCTTTAGTTTGTTTATTAGCAGAATATATTTTTCTTAAAATTTCAGAAGAGGTGATGTCTTGCTTTAAATCAATTTCAGTTGATGCCGTGGGATAACAATCATA
>NVRF01000011.1 GCA_002400775.1 Gammaproteobacteria bacterium | reverse complement strand
AGAATCTTTTCACGGTTTGATAAACTGGATGTTGTGTTTATGTTTTTCATCCAATTCGCATTGATCGTCGATACACTTTTTAGTGTTAACAGGCCCTAGTGTAGTGTCCTGAACAGAATGGTGATTCAGGACACTACACTAGGAAGGTATGATGAATTGCTGACTGTCAGGATAATTAAAATGTACCCGTCTTATCTTCTCTTCTAAAATTGAATTGATTGAGATATATTACCAGCGCAACGCGATCTTTGACATGCAATTTTTCAAAGATATTAGTGAGATGTGACTTAACGGTACGCTCAACAATACCAAACCGCTTTGCAATTACTTTATTACTATTACCATTGGCAACAGCAAAAGAAATGTCTTTTTCACGCGATGTTAATTGACTTAATGAATTGAAGGCAGATGAGCGATTGAGACTTTGACGTGCCACTTCAAATGTCCTGGACAAAAGCGATGGTGGATACCATGTTTGATCATTTTCCAGTAATCGCTGCAATTGCTTATAGTAAGGCTCCGCCATGTAACTATTACAATAACCTTTTACCCCGCTACGAGTGTAATTCAACATCTCTTCCACACCGGGAACATCTGAAGCCACCGCTATCGCTACCGGTGTCGCTTCCGCAAAAGCGTCGAGCCAATCCATGAGTTGATCCGAATAAGACGGAGCATGAATTATTTGTAATTTTCCATTCTCGATGCTGGGCTCCAATAATCGAGAACGCACTATTACCTGATCACCATACATATTTTTAATGTGGCGATTAAATGAATCTGATTGCGAACAGACTAATAACATCTAACTTACCGCTGCCTTGTTCAAACCGCGATAAATCGGTTTAAGCAAGTACTCAAGGATAGATTTTTTAGCAGTAATAATATCCACTTCACTTGTCATTCCTACTTTGATATACAACGACGATGATTCATGCCCAAGGTACGGCCTATCAGGTACAACTTTAGCAACGTAATAACTCTCACCATCATCATCTGTAATGGTATCGGCACTAATAAGACTAACTTCACCTTCAACACTACCGTGAATAGCAAAGTCATAAGCTGAAAATTTGATCCTCGCCTTTTGCCCAACATCAATGTAAGCAATATCTGCGGGTTTTATCCTAACCTCAACCACTAACGCATCGCCGCTCGGTACAATTTCCAGCACTTCACTGCCGGGTGTCACCACACCACCTATAGAGTTGGTATACAGACGTTGCACAACGCCATCGACAGGGGAGCGTAATGTTGTCCGCCGCACTCGATCTTTAAGCGCTGCTTGCGCCTCGACCAAGCGAGAGATTTCGGCGGACACCTGATTCAGTTCCAACTTGGCTTTATTACGAAAATCAAGTTTATTTTGTTCCAGGGTACGCCGAGCTTCATTCGCGGTTGAACGAATTCGAGGGATAGAAATACCAATGGTTTCAAGCTCGCCCTCGAGCTCTGCTTCACGTTGTAGCAATTGCAAAAAATCAATCTCACTGATGATGCGCCGCTTCATCAATGGTTCTTTAATAGTAATTTCTTGCCTAACCAGGTTAAGCGATTTTTTAAGCTGTCGTTGCTTTGATTGTGCTTCTGCCAAGGCAATTTCATGTTGGCTAATTTGTTCATCGTATATGCTTACCGTTTTATCAAGCTGTTGTCGATTACTCTCAAACAGGCTTTGTTCGGAATCAAGAAAATGTACCTCGGTCTGATCAAGACCTTCATCACGAACAAACTCTAACCCCGTCGCTTCTGCCTGCAAACGTGCACTTCTCGCCTTGAGCTCATAATAAATCAACCGGTTTTCTTCGAATGAACCAGAAAAAGCGATGTCACTGATTTTTATCAGTGGTTGGCCAGCAATAACCAAAGCCCCCTCTCTAACTAAAATCGCTGTGACTACTCCACCTTCCAAACTTTGCACGAGTTGAACTTGACCAGCCGGCACGACTTTACCATTGCCACGTATTACCACATCAATTTGCGCCCAATTCATCCACGCTATGACTAACCCCACTAATACGACAATGAGTAAAACGATCATCATCAAGTAGCGAGGCGAGCGCTGTATAACGGCAGCAGACAAACTTCGCATATAGGCAATATCTTGGTCATTACGCCGTGCTGTAGTAACTCGTTTTGACTCAAAGCTCACTTTGGCCACCTTTTAACGCCTCAAGCACTTTTTCTTTAGGCCCATCCATAACAATACGTCCATCTTCAATCACCACCAGCCTTTCAACCAAAGCAAGCATCGGCGCCTTATGCGTCACAAGAATCAAGGTCTTGTCTCGCGTGTAATCAAACAAACGCTTTCTGATCGCTGTTTCTGTTGTGTTATCCATGCTGTTGGTTGGCTCATCAAGAATCAAAATAGGTTCGTCCAGCAACAGCGCTCGACCTAAAGCAATTGACTGACGCTGCCCTCCTGATAGCCATGTACCCTGCTCGCCTACAGGTGTATCAAAACCCATTGGGAGCTTATTCACAAATTGATCAACRCCGGATATGGCGGCGACTTCCAACAAACGATCATCATTTATATGCAAGTCTTTAAAGGCAAGGTTRTCACGTATCGTACCKCGCATTAATTCAACATCTTGCGACAAATATCCGATGTGATGACGCAAATCCGCTGGGTCTATCTGATTAATATCTATACCATCTATAGAAATAGATCCTTCCGTTGGCGCATACAAACCAACCATCAGTTTGGTTATGCTGGTCTTACCTGAGCCCACACGACCAATAACACCAATATGTTCTTTTGGCTTTATTTTTAAACTTATATCAGAGAGTGAAGCGCGCTGAGCTTCAGGGTAATAAAAATTAACATGCTGGAATTCGACACCACCCTCAAATGCAGGTCGACGTACAAATTTTTTGTTTTCAGGTCTTTCCACTGCGCTGTTCATTAAACCATCGAGAGCATTATAGGCAGTACGCGTCTGCTGAAAATTAGTAATAAGACCTGCTATTTGACCCATAGGTGATACAGCGCGTGATGACAACATCACTGTTGCAATCAAACCACCCAGCGAAAGCTGAGCATCGCCGATTTGATAAACACCAAAAATAATAAGGCCAACAGTGTTGATTTGCACTAGCAGGTTTGTCACCACCGTTATTGAACCAGACAATAAACGTGCTCGCATTGATTTAGCTGCAATTTGACCGGTCGCTTCTTCCCAAACCCATTGTGAATGATGGGACGCGCCCAATGTCTTAATAGTTTGAATCGAATGTAAACTTTCAATCAAATGTGCATTCTTGTTTGCCGATGCCTCAAAAGTACTTTCTATACTGTCACGCAATGGCTTGACTAATATTGCGCTATAAATTAACAAGGTCGCTATGATCACCAAGGGTATTATCACCATCGGCCCAGCGATGTACCAAATGATAAGTAGAAATATGAATGCGAAAGGAAGATCAACCAATGTAGCAATCGTCGACGCGGTAAAAAAACTGCGAATACTTTCAAAATCGCGTAAATTGTTAGCAAAAGCGCCTACACTCTTGGGCCATTGATCCATACGCAAATTTAGCACTTGCTCAAATAAAATAGACGACATGATTATATCGCTTTTTTTACCCGCCACCTCCAGTAAATAGCTACGTATAAATCGCATCAATGCATCGAAGATATAAATAATAGAGATGCCAATAGCCAAGACCCATAAGGTGTCCAATGCATCATTGGGTACGACACGATCATAGACATTCATGGTAAACAAAGGGGTCGCCACAATGAACAAATTGGCCAATACCGAAGCCAGGAGCACGCTGACAAATATCTCCTTTGAATGTGCGAGCGTCCCCCAAAACCAATGGCTTTTTCTAGCATTAATCAAACGTAAAGGAAGGCTGCGTTGTTGGAATTCTCGCTTTAAGAGGAAAGCAAAGCCAGTATGCTCTTGCTGTAATCGCTCAAGATCAATCCACTCTTCACCATCACCAACTTCAGGCAATATGACCCTAGCCTGACCCTTCTCATAATCAATACTTTCAAGCACGCACGCATTACGGTTCTGTAGTACCAATATGCAAGGCAACAATAAATCTGACAGATCGGCCAGATCTCTTTTTATTAATTTAGCCGAAAAACCTGCACGTTTCGCTACACGTGAAAACAGTCCTTTTGAGCTTTTAACCGAAAACATTTCGGGGCCGGCCTCACCTGGCTTTACCGGCAAACCAGAAATCAGAGCGTCAACAGAAATGGGCCTATGAAATTGCTTGGCAAAAATAACCAAACATTCCAGCAAAGGATCATATTCTGGTGCACTCTCGAGCTTAAGCTTAGCTTCACTCATCATAAGTCCTGAGGCTCTGCCAACAAGTTACCCTGCATAGTATCAACACCCAATTCACGTAAATGATCATACATTTCCTGTGACCCGACACCAACAGCAATAAGTTGAATATCCAAAGTCTTAACAAGAGTGCGCAATGCTTGATAGGCACTTGAAACATCTTCGGGCGTAAGATCAATCAAAGTATTTGCATTAACCTTAATATAACTCGGGCGAATAGATTGCAATACGCCTAATGACTCCTTTAAATCAAAATTATCTATACCAAACTGGTGATCAAGTTGGCGCAGACGATCAGCAACCTGCATGCACATTACTGGATATTGATTAAACACAGCATGGCTAGCCTCCAGGCAAAGTCCACCCGGAACCCCTTCAAAAGTTGCAAGAAGATCAGAAAATTCTTTAGAAATATAATAATGATTATTAAAGAACGATGCAGTCAAATTAAGTGCAATCGGGATAGTGCTATTGACGTTAGCAACGTGGCCCAGCAATTTGAATACAGCTCGATCTATCTCCAAACCAAAACCAAGAGACAATGCCATAGGCATAAACATGCCCGCAGGAATCACTTCTCCATGTTCATTTTTCAATCGCACAAAGACCTCGTGCTGAACCACTTCATTGTCAATATTAAATACTTGTTGGCTCGCAAGATAGAGGCGATTATCAGCCAACGCATCCTCAAGACATTTACGCCATTGCATCTTACCGTGTGGTAAATGGATATCAGTTCGCGCTGCTTCAATAATGGTATAAGGACTCTTCCCCGAAGCTTGCGTCAGAGCAAAATCTAAATCCGCGAATACATTACTAACAGAACCTTTCATTGGAAGTCGTGTTACACCGGCAGTCAACATTATATGATACGAATCAGAAAAATCTTTAACATTGCTTTTAAATCGGTCGAAAAATGCGTGGATACGCTCAATCACAACATCAGTCTCTACGCAAGCCAGAACAGAAAACTCATCATCGGAAAGACGCGCACATTTCTCTTCAGCATCTACAACACAATATTTAGTCAGWAAACCTGCTGTTAAGCGAATAATTTTATCCCCCGCATCGTAGCCTTGACTTTCACGCAATGCTTCRAGRCCRTGCAGCTTTAYCATCGCCATGCTGACATAGCTTATCGCATCCTCAGATTCACTTTGTTCTAACTGRCTGAAAATATATTTTCGATTACCCAAACCGGTCAGGCTATCGACGTATAATAGATCCTGATATCTACCAAGGGTCTGCTGCTGATCGATAAAAATACCCTGAACCTTTTGTACCATACGATTCATAGCCTGAACAACACGCCGCAGTTCTGGAGTCGACGGCAGCACAGATTGTTGCACAAATTGATTAGCATGAATCGCTTCCGCCTGCTCTCTTACCCTTTCCAACGGACTCATAATTTTGTGCAGTAAAAACCAAAGTAGTGCCAGACCGGCAACGAATAACACTAAGGCCCAAATAAAAGTCACCTTAATATTATGATAAAGACTCGCGTAGGTAAAACCAGGGTGTACAGTGATAGATAATTGACCAATATATACCCAGCCTTTCTGAATACGGCTTGTTCCAGTTGCTTCACGCAGAGGCACTAGAGAAATAAACCAGTTAGGAACTTTTCGAATCTCGAGTTTTTGCTCTTTTTTATGAACCAACGTGCCACTTGGATCAGTGAATTCTATACGGGTATAGTATCCGCTATCAAAAACGCTGTTAAACAATGTCTCTAGCGAAGCTACATCTGTACCCATAGAGCTACTTGAAATACTAATACCCAGGGTTGTGGCCATATCTTGTGCAGTGGTTTGTAATTGGCCCTCCAGAAAATCACTGGATCGACGGAAATCACCGACAGTTGTTGCAATAACCAGCATCAAAAACACCAAAGAAACCAACAGAGCTATTTGTTTAAACATGGTCATGAATTCATCCTGCTTACATCATTAAGTAATTTTTCCCATTTACTGTTTTTAACCTTATCAGTCGGCAACGCTTGTCCCAGGCCCGCCGATGAATTAGTTAAAAACAATGACTTGGCATTAAAGCTGTACACAGGCAACAAATCAGTACGTTTATCTGCTGACATAATGCGTAATTCATAATTATCTAAAATTAATGGAATACCTTCTGGTGTTTCAAAATAACTTAACACCATATGTGCTACATTCTCTCTAATCGCTTTAACATAAGTAAGATATAGGCGCTCATCTTCTACCCCTAGCGCTCGCAGCGCGAAATACTTTGCAATAACGTAATCTTCGCAATCACCCTGATAAATACCAATAAACTCCTCAGGTGTCGCCCAATAATCTTTCACGCCCCATAGAGCTATATCGTCTTTATATGAGAAGGCATTAAAAAATCGATTGATCCCTGTAAGCTGTTCAATCGGCGGTTTTTCGACAAGTTTTGCAAGTAGATTGTTCAGCTCAGTGCCACGATTTTTTGCATCAACGTTATATTGAGTAAGCAAGCGTCCTAACATCAAGTCATCCGCAAATGACTTTGCATGTTGCTGTGGGGGAAATAGAGACGTAAGCAAAAAAAATGTGCAGATAACAGCGCCGCGGCCCAGATATAAATATCGCACCCTACCATTCTGCAATCCAGTTGCTCGCACTAACATTAATTACTCTATACAATTATTCCACCAGCATAATATTCATGGCTGGTAGGGTGAAACGGCTAAAATACATCGCCATTATTTTTGTTCTTGCTGAACGCCTGAGCTGGCGCGAAAATGAAATTCGCCACGCCGGTTAATAGCACGACCAGCCCCTGTATTATTATCGGCAAGCGGTTTATTTTCGCCAATGCCATTAGCCTTGATTTTTCTCTCATCAACGCCCATATCGATGAGCAACTGTCGTAGTACATTGGCGCGACGTTTCGAAAGTGACAAGTTATAACTGTTAGAACCAAGATTATCGGTATGAGCAAAGACCCAAGCCTCTGTATCAGGGGCATTTTTCAAGGCAGCGACAATCAAATCGATCTTATCTTTAGATGCATCGGTCAGCTTTGTTTCATTAAAGAGGAAATTAACATATTGCGCTTCCGTCAAGTCAATACCGTCTGCCGAGGAAACCAGTAAATGTACGGTTGCAGTCGATGAATTACCTTCGCTGTCTGACACGGTATAAGTAAAATTATCCTTCCCGACATACGCTTCATAGGGGCGGTAGATAAGGTTTTCGTTATCATCTGACGCCAACTTACCATTATCAGGCTGGGAATATCGTTGAATGCTTAGAAGGTCATTCTCGGCGTCGCTATCATTAGCCAACAAAATTTGGTAAGGAATAGTAAAAATTGTATCCTGCACCAACTCCAGTTCATCATCAATCAGTGTCGGTGCAGTATTTAACTGTCTTGCGATAACATTCGTATCGTCTTTTATGGCAAACGCCCTGTAGCCTGCATCACCCGCAGACACATCAAAAGCCTGGTATTTATCAAAGTCTATTGCCGGTTGATTTTTACATCCAACACCATTCACTTTGTCCTTTTCAATAGTGTTGTCACAATGGTCAGCTAGGTTCACAACGGTATCTGTATCACGATCCATATTATAAGGAAGTGTATCCTCACCTTTAGCTTGCACCCGCGATATCAATAAATCCTGGTCGTCAATTTTTGCATCAAGATTCAGAGACTCAAACAACGAACCTAAACCTTCGTGTATGCGGTATCGTGCAGCAAGAAAATCGAAATGCGCTTCAGTATGTCGGTTGAGCGCAGTGTTAAGCTCATTCTCAGCATCTAACACATTAATCAAAGCACGTTGACCTATAAAAAATTCTTCGCGGTAAGAATCTAATGTGGCTCCAGATTTAACAACGTGCTCTTGTAAAAAGGCGAGCTGACTACCAAGTGATTTATCGGCTGCCCATGCTAACCGTAAGGTGTTAATCACCTGCCTACGCACACGCGCTGCAAATTGTTCTCGCTCGTGCACCGCACTGATTTTCTGTCTCTGTTCCGCTCGATCGGCACCGCCTCGATAAAGATTATAGTTGAAATTAAGCACAAGACTAAGATCATCAGTACTGCCATTGAGGCCATTAATATCTTGCCCGACTTCTTGCGCCAGGCGTAAATCAACAGTCGGCTGATTTTTGCTACGTGAACGCCGGTAATCTGCTTGAGCAGCAAGAATATTATATTCAGCCACTCGCAGCGCAGGGTGATTTTTCAAGGCTTGAGTGGTTAGGTCTTCAATACTTAAGCTTGATTGCTCAGGCAATTTTGGCTCCACCAACATTGATGGGTCAACATATCGCCCGGCGACTTGATGAAATGCTGTTGCTGCATCCTGCAAGTTATTCTGCTGCGCAATAAGGCTGGCATGTGCACGTGCGACGCGACCCTCAGTCTGCTCTAATTGCGAACGACGCCCTACCCCTGAAAGGCTTCGTACTTGAATTTGCTCGAGTATATCTTCATGTGAATCAACATTCTTAATGGCCAACTCATACAAGCGCTGCTGCTTAAGAACCTCCAGATAGGCTTGCGTCGCCTCTAACGCGATATTGTCAGCTGTATCGTACACCTCAAACAAAGCGGCATTGATACGTGCTTGAGTTTGATTTATCTGGTTGGTCGTATCAAAACCATTATAAAGGTTTTGCGTCAGCGACAATTCGGCGCGAGAACTTTCAAACTCAACAGAGTTTGGCCCAGTAACCGGTGATTTACTATCAAACTTACCGACCGATGCGTCAAAATCAACTCGCGGCTTCCAACCACTTATTGCAATTACCTTATCCTGCGTAGTTTGGCGAAATATATGCACCTGTTCACGTACATTTGGATGAGCACTGATGGTATCCGCCACAAAACCAGAAAGTTCAGCAGCATAGCTATTTCCCATAATCAGTGTAGTTATCGCAAATAACCCTACGCCATCTAATAATCTATTTACGTTCAACCAAGCCAAATGCATTACTAGCACACCTCATATTTTTATTTATTCTGACGGCTTAATATGGCCAAAAATAAAAACCGACGATATAAATAACGCCACAAAATTTAACGACCACAAATCGCCAAATTCAATTCTTTTCCAGCCCCGAATAATGTTTGAAAACGACTTCCATTGATTTGCAGACGCAACTAACTACAAAATGACAGAAATCATTTTAAAATTAAGACGCTGTTTTTAAATAAATTCCGTAATTTTTCAAAAAAAGACCATACTGGCTTTAAAGCAAATATCGAGCCAATAAATTTTACGAATAGCAATATTACCAACGACCGGGTAACAGCTTGAAGGATCCGAGACTAATACGAACACTGTGGTCAGGGCTTACTGAAGAAAACACAATGCTTACAAAACAGTTTTAGATGTCACTGACCGCCATGCAAAACAAAACGAAGGTGGTTACCCCCCGATAGGCAAATAAGCGAGGTCATACGGAGTCGTGACAGACACAGGATCGTTATGGGAAAAGGGATCAGTTGCCGCGTAAGCAAGTTGATTTTCTGACAAGGGTGCCAGAAAACCAATCACGAGATAACGACGCCATCATTATTGAAAAAATGCGGTAGCGGCCAATAAATATTGGTGCCAGTCAAAAAAATTTCAAAAAAGAAGAAGTTTGTTAGGCCAGACTAAGCGCCTATTAGCGCTAGATAGCCTGCCCTGAACCTTTGCTCCCAAACTGTACCCAGCAATCACCAACTATCCACTTAGCGGGGCAAGTGAATAGTTTCAAACCGGGTGCCCTTCATTGAAAAAGGGACTAACAGTCCCTTTCATTAATTGGCGGAGAGAGAGGGATTCGAACCCTCGATAGAGCTATAAACCCTATACTCCCTTAGCAGGGGAGCGCCTTCAGCCGCTCGGCCATCTCTCCTGATAACAGCGTGCTCTTTTAAAGCGAAGCATTATACATCAGTCGTCAGATTCTTTTTCTTGTTCTTTTCCTTGTTCTTTTTCGTTTTGAATCCGATCATAAATCTCTTCACGATGAACAGACACATCTTTTGGCGCATTAACACCAATACGTACCTGATTCCCCCTTACACCAAGCACTGTCACAGTGACATCGTCACCTATGATAAGCGATTCTCCAACGCGTCGCGTCAAAATTAACATCGATATTCTCCTAATTCCGATTTCTTAAATCAATAGGGCTATGCTTGTTGATTCATCCCTGTTATTTTGCCTTATTCCTTTGGTGGCCATCATGTTTATCGGCAAGGTTCACCCAAACTAAAAACTCTGCTGACCACTTTACGCGGCCTGCTCCAACTCAAACTCTTTATGTAATGCACGCACTGCCAACTCTAAATATTTCTCATCAATGACCACCGATATCTTGATTTCCGACGTCGAGATCATATGAATATTGATGCCCTCCTTTGCCAGCACCCCAAAGGTCTTACTGGCAATACCTGCATGGGAACGCATCCCCACACCAACCAGCGATACTTTAACGATAGTATCGTTACCCGAGACTTCACGTGCCCCCAACTTATCACCAGTGCTACGCAATATCTCCATCGCCCTCCCATAATCATCACGATGAACAGTAAAAGTGAAATCTGTAGAACCATCAGCGCCAACGTTCTGGATAATCATATCCACTTCGATACCAGCATCTGCCACCGGCCCAAGAATTCCAAAGGCAATACCAGGCTGATCTGGCACACCCTGCACGGTCACCTGAGCTTCATCGCGGTTAAATGCGACCCCTGATATCAGTGCTTGTTCCATCGATTCATCTTCTCTAGTAATTAACGTGCCTTCACCATCCTCAAATGAGGACAAAACACGCAGCGGAACATTATATTTACTAGCAAACTCTACTGAACGAATCTGCAAAACCTTAGCACCCAAACTCGCCATCTCCAGCATCTCTTCATAGCTCAACTGCTTCATTCGCCGCGCCCCTGGCACGACACGTGGATCCGTAGTGTATACACCATCCACATCTGTATAAATTCGGCATTCATCCGCTTTTAGCGCAGCAGCCAAAGCAACCGCAGTCGTATCAGAACCACCACGACCCAATGTCGTAATATTGCCATCCCGATCCACACCCTGAAAACCAGCTACAACCACTACCTTGCCACTATTCAGCTCTGCATCAAGTCGGGCCGTATCAATGTCCATGATACGCGCTTTATTGTGCATCGCGTCAGTCAAAATACGCACTTGTCCACCAGTATAAGAACGGGCCGCAACACCACGTTTTTCCAGTGCCATACAGAGCAAGGCAATTGTCGATTGCTCACCAGTCGATAACAAAACATCCAATTCACGCGGATTTGGCCGCTCAGTGATTTCACGAGCAAGCCCTATCAAACGGTTTGTTTCACCACTCATGGCAGAAACAACAACGACAATACTGTCACCTGCTTGCCGGGCTAACGACACCTTGTCCGCGATAGCGCAAATGCGCTCTGTGTTCGCGACGGAAGTACCGCCGTATTTGTGGACAACAAGTGCCATTTACATTAACCAATACGGGCTGAACCCGAGTAATACCCGCATTCCAACCATAGAAATCCGTAAAAAGCCGGTAATTAAACGCTAAATCAGCAGAAATTGAAAGAACTACCGCAAATCATTACACTATAGATGTTTTAAAGCTGTTTTAAAATAGGTACGTCAAAAAATATTTTGCACACTAACCATTAAGCTTAGCTGCCACCCAAGCAGGGACTAAAGCCAGTGAACTATCAAGCTCAGCCGGCCGACTTCCACCCGCTTGCGCCATATCTGGCCGGCCGCCGCCTTTACCACCGACCTTTTCCGCTACGACATTAATAAGCTGATTAGCTGGTATGCGATCAACCAAATCCTTAGTGACTCCAGCAACCAACATAACTTTGTCGCTGTCTACAGTGGCGAGCAAAACTGCGGCCGGCGCCAGTTGGTCCTTAAGACGATCAACGGTTTCACGCAATGACTTTACGTCAACACCGTCCACTCGTGCTACCAACAAATTGACTCCATTGATCTCCTGCGCCTGATCCGCAAGGTTATCACTTGCCTGTGCCGACATCTTTTGACGTAGCTGACCCAGTGTCTTTTCCAGCTCTCGCTGCTTATCGACGAACTGTTTAACCTTACCCGCAAGGGTTGCCCTGTCTGCCCTCATCAGGCTGGCCACTTCATCAACTGTTGATTCCAGCTTATCAAGCCAGGCCAATGCATGACGACCACAAACCGCTTCTATACGCCTCACACCAGATGCGACACCTGACTCGCTAGTGATTTTAAACAAACCAATATCGCCAGTGCGCGCAACATGGGTTCCACCACATAGCTCAACAGAAAAATCACCAAAACGTAAAACCCGAACAATGTCACCATACTTTTCGCCGAACAAGGCCATTGCACCCTTAGCCATAGCCTCTTTGATTGGCATTAATGCAACATCGGTTTCAACATTCTCCAGCACCTGCTCATTAACCATTTTCTCAATGGCCTCTAATTCCTGCTTACTGACGGGTTGCGGATGCGAAAAGTCAAAACGTAAGCGTTCTGCTTCTACCAGAGAACCTTTTTGCTCCACATGCCCACCTAACACCTCACGCAACGCAGCGTGCAAAAGGTGCGTTGCCGAATGATGACGTACTGTACTAATACGATGTTTGCTATCAACCTGGCTATTAACCTTGTCGCCAATACGCACTGCGCCATCGACCACCATGCCAACATGCCCATGAGCCTTGCCGCCAGCCAGTTTCTGCGTGTCTTTCACAACAAAATGACTTTGACCGATCGCTATTTGTCCGCGATCACCAATCTGTCCACCCGCCTCAGCGTAAAACGGGGTTTGATCCAACACAACGATACCACTATCGCCCGCCGATAACTCCGTTGCTGACTCACCATCTTTGAACAATGCAATAACTTCTGCATTACCTGATAGATTGTCATAACCGGTAAATGTGCTCGCCACATTATTGCCAACATTAACCGTATTGTCAGCACCAAAACGACTCGCAGCGCGCGCGCGTTCACGCTGCGCATCCATATTTTTATCAAAGCCTTGCATATCAAGGCTAAGCTGATAGGACTGCGCATAATCAGCAGTAAGATCAACCGGAAAACCATAGGTATCGTAAAGCTTAAAGACAACATCACCAGGAATAACACCACCCTGCGCACGAGCACGCTCGGCTTCATCGCCCAGTATCTTCATACCATGTTCCAGGGTTTCAGCAAAGCGCTCTTCTTCGGCTGCCAACGCAGAACGAATGATCTCCTGCTTTGACACTAATTCAGGATAAGCTTTGCCCATCACCTCTGAAAGCGGGGCAACTAACTTACTAAAGAAAGACTGCTTTTGACCCAGCTCATAACCATGACGAATAGCACGACGAATAATGCGGCGCAGTACATAGCCGCGCCCTTCGTTAGAAGGTAAGACACCATCAGCCACTAAAAAAGCGCAAGAACGAATATGGTCGGCTATCACGCGGTGTGACGGTGTGTTTGCTGTAGCGGTTGCGGTAACTTCAGCCGCTGCCGAGAGCAACGTTTTAAATAAATCAATTTCATAATTGTCATGCGTGCCCTGCATAACTGCGGCAATGCGCTCAAGGCCCATACCTGTATCAACCGATGGCTTAGGCAAATTAGTTAACGTGCCATCGGCAGAGCGCTCATATTGCATAAAAACCAGGTTCCAGATTTCGACAAAACGATCCCCGTCTTCATCTGGGCTACCTGGCGGGCCACCAGCAATATGGTCACCATGATCATAAAAAATTTCAGTACAAGGACCGCAAGGCCCGGTAGTACCCATTGACCAGAAGTTATCTTTAGCGCCAATACGCCGAAAACGTGATTCAGGAACGCCTATTTTCTTTAACCAGAGTTCCGCTGCCTCATTATCTTCTTCAAACACAGTTACCCATAAACGATTGGGATCAATGGTCAGCTCTTTGGTGAGAAAACCCCAGGCATAGTCGATTGCTTCTTCTTTAAAATAATCTCCGAAACTAAAATTACCCAACATTTCGAAAAAAGTGTGATGGCGCGCAGTAAAACCAACGTTTTCAAGATCATTGTGCTTACCTCCTGCACGCACGCAACGCTGAGAACTGGCAGCACGAGGATTTGCACGCTGCTCATTACCAAGAAAAACTTCTTTAAACGGTACCATACCCGCATTGGTGAATAGCAAGGTTGGGTCATTACCCGGGACGAGCGAACTGCTCGGTACAACCTCGTGACCGTGCCGATTAAAATAGTCGAGAAAACCGCTTCTCAATTCACTGGTGCTGCGCATAATACAACCTTGTATCTTAAATATTTAAGAATCGAATAACTAACACTCAATCATCTTCTGCCATCGCATGACGTATATGGTCATGACTAAACCCGCGTTGTTGCAAAAATCGCATTTGCTTTGCACGCGACTTAAAATCCTCTGGCAGCTCATTACCAAAACGCCTTGCCCGTACCTGCAAGGCCAAGCCAGCCCAATCGTCAAACGACTGCAGCGCTGCAGTCGCATCTTCAACAGCCACCTCTTTCGCTGATAAAGCGTGCTTTATATAAAGCGGCCCGTAACCACGGGCGACACGCGAGCGCGCATAGGCTTCTGCATAGCGTGCGTCACTTAAAAGACCCTCTTGCTGAAACAAAGCGACGTAGTGTTTAGTTCGCTCCGCATCAAAGCCACGTTGCGCGAGCTTTTGGCATACCTCCGCGACGGCGTGTTCACGCCGTGCCAGCAGGCGCACAATACAATCGCGGATTTTTAAATCAGAATCTACGGACAAACCAGCTTAACAAGCTCGCTGCAACCAAATGACTGACCTTATGCTTCAACCAAGGCGACTTGTTCTGTGCCTTCTGCTACTTTAGGCAATAAAGATTCTCGTATCCTGGCATCAATCTCGTTGGCCATTTCAGGATGTTCCTTAAGGAAATTGCGTACGTTGTCCTTACCCTGGCCAATACGATCTTTGCCATAGCTGTACCACGCACCTGACTTTTCTACAATGCCTTGCTTGACGCCTATGTCGATGATTTCACCCTCACGCGACACGCCTTCACCATAGAGAATATCGAATTCTGCCTGTTTGAATGGTGGCGCCACTTTGTTCTTGACCACTTTGACGCGTGTTTCGTTGCCGACCACTTCGTCACCGCGCTTGATAGCGCCAATACGACGAATATCAAGGCGAACCGACGCGTAAAATTTAAGTGCATTACCACCAGTAGTCGTCTCCGGGCTACCAAACATAACGCCAATCTTCATACGAATCTGGTTAATGAAAATCACCAAGGTATTAGAACGCTTGATATTGCCTGTCAACTTACGCAAAGCCTGCGACATCAAGCGCGCTTGCAGCCCCATGTGACTGTCGCCCATATCACCTTCGATTTCAGCTTTAGGCGTTAATGCTGCAACGGAATCAATCACCACCACATCAACCGCGCCCGAACGCACTAACATATCGGTGATCTCAAGTGCCTGCTCACCGGTATCCGGCTGCGAAACCAATAAATTATCGACATCAACCCCGAGCTTTCCGGCATAGAGCGTATCAAGTGCATGCTCGGCATCAACAAAGGCAGCAGTACCACCAACCTTCTGTGCTTCGGCCACCACTTGTAACGCGAGTGTCGTTTTACCTGATGATTCCGGGCCATAGATCTCAACCACACGACCGCGCGGTAAACCACCAATACCCAGGGCAACATCAAGGCCTAACGATCCAGTAGAAACCACCTGAATATCGCGCGAAGCAGTGGAATCACCCATACGCATGACAGAACCTTTACCAAACTGCTTTTCGATTTGCCCTAGTGCTGCGGACAGCGCTTTTTGTTTGTTGTCGTCCATTATTCCACCTGATGTCTTAGCCAAAATTGCTTATCCCGGGATTATCCCATAAATTCGCTGCAGGCGGCACTCACTTGTTAACAAGAAGAATATCGAGCAAGCCTTTCAGAGCAAACTGCTCGCTCTGACTACGCACTGATTGACGATCACCTGCGAATCGTTGCAAAGCGGTTTTAGTTTGCGTTTCCACTGCCCAGGCAAACCATACCGTGCCCACTGGCTTGGCATCGCTGCCACCACCCGGACCAGCGATACCGGTGACCGCAAGCGAAACTTGCGCCCGACTATGAGCCAGAGCGCCACGCACCATTGCCACAGCAACTTGCTCACTCACCGCACCATACTGCTCAAGAAGGCCTTCACCAACATCCAGCATCTCGTGCTTGGCGGCATTGCTATAGGTAATAAAACCGCGGTCGAACCACAATGAACTGCCCGCCACTGAGGTCAGCCATTGCGCCACCCCACCGCCGGTGCAGGATTCGGCAGTCGTCATCAACCAGTTTTTTTGCTGAAGTTGCGCCGCAATCTGTTCAATCAATGTATTCATGCTGGTCACTGCCCACCCTTAGGCTGGCTTGGCTTGTTATACTGCGTCGCTTTCTAAAATGAGCTTTATGTAATCATGTTAGGCGACATTCTGCGTACTTTACCGCAATACCTAATTCCACATCATGCCTTATCACGTCTTGTATATTGGATCATGCGCATACGTTGGCCTTTTTTCAAAAATACCTTAACAGCGTGGTTTGTAAAGCAATACCAGGTTGACATGAGCCTGGCAAAAAACCCTGACATAAAGGGCTATCCCGACTTTAATCACTTTTTTACGCGTGAGCTAAGAGCYAATGCCAGGCCTATTGCCGATGCACCAAACGCTATTGTCTCCCCCGTCGATGGGCGAATTAGCGCAATCGGGCTCATTAAAAATGGCACCATTATTCAAGCTAAGCAACACAGTTATTCTCTGCAATCGCTGCTGGGCGGCGATGCTGAGCTGGCCAGCCAATTTGAGAATGGCAGCTTTATCAACATATACTTATCGCCAAGTGATTATCATCGTATTCACATGCCTGTCACAGGCGAATTACAATCGATGATTTACGTGCCGGGTCGACTTTTTAGCGTTAGCCCATCGACTGTACGCAGCGTGCCACGCTTATTTGCCCGTAATGAACGTGTCGTGTCAATATTTGAAAGTGAACTTGGCAGCTTTGCCATGGTGAAGGTCGGCGCACTGTTCGTATCAAGCATTGATACAGTGTGGCATGGTTCTATCACACCTCGCAGACCTAAAGCCCTGCAACGGTGGGATTACGAAGCAGGATCCCGCCCGCAGTTACAACGCGGTGAGGAAGCTGCCCGTTTCAATATGGGCTCAACAGTAATTTTGTTATTTGAAGCTGGAAAACTATCGTGGCAAACAGAGTTGCAACCACATCGACCTGTDAAACTGGGBGAACGTATTGCTACCGCTTTGTAACAACTATTGGACACAGGCTAAGCACAACTCATAACAGTTTTTAAAGACCGATAAGCATCGGCATCGAAATTCTGAAACATCAGTCCAATGCCATCGTCACATATTCTCACCACACGAGCATCAAGATCTGTCGACTCAATACGCGAATCTTGCTCAGGCTGAAAACGCAAAATCACGTCTTTGTCCTGTTCAAAGTTATAAGACTCTGTTTGAATAAAAGCACCACCAAGGCCAACATCTATAGTGCACCCAGTAAACGAGCTGCTACCACACTCGACATCGACTTCAAGCCGCAACGGCTGGCGCGAGCTCCAACGTTTTTCTGTCATTTTTTTRCTGTTCCCATGCCCAACATCGTCACACGCCTTGAACAAAGCAAAACTTGTGCCTAAAGCGTCAATTTTTAATGAAACGTTTTAAAACAACAACTTACATCAGCATATTGCACCTAATAAATATTTTGTGCAACATGCGAAACAATAATGTAAAAGATATCGACACGAAACCTATGCGCGRCCCAGKGGRAACTCGATAACTCCATTAATATCACTCTGTCCGGCCACCAGCATTAACAGTCGATCCACACCAAGCGCCACTCCGGAGCATGCGGGTAAGCCATGCTCGAGAGCAGCCAAAAGTCGCTGATCAACATCGATGATTGGCTTTGAGAGCTCCTCACGCTGCCTGTTCTGCCTAAGAAATCGCTCTGCTTGCTGCTGCTCGTCCAGTAATTCGAGATAACCGTTAGCAAGCTCAATCCCATCCAGGTACACCTCAAACCGATGAGCACTCTTGCCATCGTCGCTAAGCTGGGCAAATTGTGCTTGAGACGCCGGGTARTTGGTCAACACTGAAATGGTGCCGACACCCAGGGTTGGTTCAATTTTGGCAGAAAAAACCAGGTCATAGAGATCATCGCGTTCACCTTGCAAAAGCGCTGGCGAATAATACTGATCACTAGAACATAAATAGGCGCGAATATCATCGAGACTGGTTTGCTCGTAATCCAGGCCGGTTCGTTCCGTTAACAGCCGTCGGTAATCATGAATCTGAACCGCACGTTGCGGCCACCAYRTATGAAGCAGRTCAACCAGCTCGTCAATCAATTGCCGTAGCTGAAACCCGACACGGTACCATTCGAGCATGACGAATTCAGGGCTATGCCGACGTCCCGACTCCGCTGCGCGAAAACAGCGACAGATCTGATAGATAGAGCCRCTACCTGCTGCTAGCAAGCGCTTCATAGCAAATTCAGGGGAAGTCTGAAGATAATAATTACGCTGATCACTGCTGCTCAGCATCAGCAAGTGATCTAACATCGGGTCGGTCGATGCCGCTGATGACAAAATAGGCGTATCGACTTCCAGTACATCACGTTGGTCAAAGAAACTTCGTATCTCTTTATATAACTTTGCTCGCAATTGACGTACAGCTTGTGATGCGCCAGGTTGCCACGCTTTCAGATCGCTCTTATCGTGAAACGACAGAAYYAGCCCTTAACCCGTGACACATAYTCACCGTTACGCGTATCAACTTTAACAACAACACCGATATTGATAAATAGCGGCACACGAACTACTGCACCCGTTTCCAGTGTCGCTGGCTTAACGCCACCGCCCGAAGTATCGCCTCGTAAACCTGGATCAGTATCGGTGATTTTAAGCTCAACAAAATTTGGCGGGCTGACTGAGATTGGACGACCCTCCCATAAGGTCACAATGCAATCTTCCTGACCTTTCAGCCATTTAGCGGCGTCGCCAATAGCCTTTTCATCGGCTGCAAGCTGCTCAAATGTCTCCGGCAGCATAAAATGCCAATATTCATCATCGCTATAGAGAAATTGCATATCAGTATCGACAACATCCGCCGTTTCCACCGACTCACCCGATTTATAGGTACGCTCAATCACACGTCCGGTCATCAGATTACGTATCTTGACTCGGTTAAAAGCCTGGCCTTTCCCGGGTTTAACAAACTCATTTTCGATGATACTGCAAGGGTCGCCATCGATCATCAATTTGAGACCGCTGCGAAATTCATTGGTACTAACAGAGGCCATGATTTCTCCTATTTCCATCAAAACGCGCCAGTTTAATTTATTATAGTAAGAATATCCTCTTTTTAACGTCATTTATTCAAGCCAAGTGCCACCTATTACAGTAATAAAGCAAACAGTTTTAAGCTGGCAGCAACAACTGCGCGCAGTGCGTGACCTTATGCCTTTGCACTTGGCTGCCCATACCGATCAGGCCGATACAAGCGCTGTTGAGCAAGCCCACAAGCTGTTTGCAACGCGCGCGCCCGAAGCTTTTCTTAATCGTATTGCTCCAGGTGACCCCAATGATCCACTGTTATTACAAGTTCTGCCACAAGCACAAGAACTGGTACAACATGACGATTTTTCTCGTGACCCAGTCGGCGATCATGCTGCCATCAAAGCCGATGGTGTCTTGCACAAATACGAAGGCCGAGTATTACTGATTACTACCGGTGCCTGTGCGATTCATTGCCGTTATTGCTTCAGGCGTCACTTCCCTTACTCCGAATCTCACATTGGTGGTCAACGCTTACAAGCAGCAATCGACTATATTAAGAACGATGACAGCATCACTGAAGTTATTCTCAGCGGTGGCGACCCACTTACCTTGAGTAATGGCCATCTAGCGAATATTACTAATCAATTAAACTCAATTGCACATGTAAAACGGCTACGAATACATACACGTATACCCGTCGTCCTCCCAGACCGCATCGATGACGGCTTTATTGATTGGCTCGCTCATCTGGAACAAGATGTGAGCATTGTTATTCATGCCAACCATGCCAATGAACTCGATGACCAAGTGTTATCAACACTGCACCGAATGCATCAAACAGGAACCGTATTACTCAACCAGTCTGTCTTATTAAAAGGTATCAACGATTCTGCAGCAGATTTGTCGGCCTTGAGCCAACGTCTGTTCGAATGTCGTGTCATACCTTATTATTTACATCTACTTGATCGCGTTGAGGGCGCCTTGCATTTCGATGTCGATAGCAATACCGCGCGAGATCTTATCACTACCCTACAAAAGACTTTACCCGGCTATTTAGTCCCTAAACTGGTTAGGGAAAACGCCGGCCACACGTCTAAATCGCCCGTCTAATATTTTCAAAACATCGGAGTAATGCATGACTTACTTTCTATAACACCTATCGTCTTGAACAAACCAGTCCAAATTACACTTAACTTATATAACCTGAAAATTAGTTTGAACCGACCCAAAAAAACACGCACAACATTACCGTACTATCAAACTGCTTTGCTGTATTCACAGAGCACAACTGCTTCTCTAATATAATTTTATTGCCCCCCCCCATACCCATAATTTGTTAAAAAAACCACTCTTACGTAACAATTTCAATCATTAATCTCTAAAGAAGACTGCTGTGTCGCCGATACTTATTTCAACAATGATTAAAGATTCGCCATTTACCCAATAAAGATAGACATCGAGGCATGATTTTTTGACACGAACCAAAATAGTGCACGATTTAATACTAGCCGTAAGACGCCGGAATTTTGACATAAACTGATAATATGAGACCTTTGCACAATGTAGATTTTTCGTTAGGGCAAGGCAAAAATCGTCGAAAAAGCACCGTTTACATAGGTAAATGAGCATTTCTGCGTGCCCTTGGGATATAAGCCTATTTTTAACACCGCCACAGCGGAAAATATGCTTCGTGCAAAGGTCTCAATGATAGAGAAAATAGAATTGGTACATGTAACAGTTTACAATGACGCGGTTTAAAAACAATTGAAAAAATTTTACTTTAAATTGAAGCAGAGCGACTTATGACGAGACAATTGAAAATATTTGCCGTAATCGGACTTACAGCGATTTTAGCAGCCAGCCCATTACTCGCTGGTAAGCCGCTTAATGAGCCTATTAAACCCATCCCAGCCAGCATCGATGTCGACCCAAAAAAGGTCACCTTAGGCAGAAAGCTATTTCACGATAATCGATTGTCTAAAAACAACACCGTGTCATGCGCTAGTTGCCATGACCTAGCGCACGGCGGTGCAGATGGCGTTCAGGTCTCAACCGGCGTTGAAGGACAACAGGGGCCAATTAATGCGCCCACTGTCTATAACACCGCCTTCCTCTTCCGCTTATTCTGGGATGGCCGCGCTGAAAACCTCGAAGAACAGATCGATGGTCCGGTTCAGAACCCGGTTGAAATGGGTTCATTATGGCCTGATATTGTCGCCAAACTTTACGAAGATGCCGAGTATCCCAAGCAATTCAAGGACACATTTGGCAGTGGCATCAGCCGGAAAAACATTAAAAGTGCTCTCGCTGAATTTCAGCGCAGTTTAATTACTCCTAACTCACGTTTTGATCAATACCTTTTAGGTGACGAAAACGCGATTACCGAACTTGAAAAAACAGGTTACCAAAACTTCAAAAATTACGGCTGCATCTCTTGTCATCAGGGTGCGGCAGTCGGTGGAAACATGTTCCAGCTCTTTGGCGTTGCCAACTCCTATTTTCAAACCCGTGGCAACATTACCAAAGCTGACATGGGTCGCTTCAATGTAACTGGCAATGTAATGGACAAGCACACATTTAAAGTGCCGAGTTTACGTCTCGCCGCACTGACACCGCCTTACCTGCATGATGGCAATGCTGCCACACTGCGTGACGCAGTAAACATTATGTTTAAATTTCAGTTAGGTCGCGAGGCCCCTGATGAAGACAAAGACGCCATCGTAGCGTTTATAAAAACCCTCGCAGGTGAGCATCCGGAGATGAAAAAATGAATAAAATAATTAGCATAGTTTTGCTAGTAGGGGCGGTTGCTGTCGGTGCAAGTGTTATCTACACTCACAACCGTTTATCTCATACAGCAGAACAGGCCAAGGGGAATTTATTTTCAGTTACTGAAGATATCCATAACCTACGTCAATTAGATGGCGAATGGAGCCTATCGGTTCTACGCAGTCTGGTGACAGACTCTGATTTTGACGAAGTTGCTGGTTTTTTGCCGCGCTTACGCGAGCTTCGCGCAAGCTTGGCGACAGCCGCTGATGCCGAGGGCACCATTCCCGATAACCTTAAAAATCGCCTGTTTCGATTCTTAAGTCTGATCGAGTCTAAAGAAGAAACGGTTGAACAATTCAAAACCAACTTCGCAGTCATACGTAACTCACGAAAATTTTTACCTGTAGCGACTCGTAGTCTGCTAGTCAGCGCAGAAAAAATAGAACGTGATGCGAAAGCCAAAGATGGAGCCACATCAGCTACCCGCTCTGATTTAGCCAAAAGGATTCGTGATATTGGTGACCGCGTTTCTGCCTTCTCACAACGTCCTGATGAAGGTGCAAAAGTACGTGTACTAACTCAACTGAGCGAATTTGAAGAGCAAGTGCTGCAATATCCACCGGAACTTAGCAACGCACTGAACAACTATATTTCACACTCGCGTATTATCATGGAACGCACTATTCACTTGAATGGAATTCTCAAACGCGTGCTTGGAACAGAAGTTGCTGAAGCCGGTACAGAATTATCAACGCAGTTCAAAAGCTTTTCTGCCAGCCTGAATGCTAAGCTAGACGCTGGAACTGATGGCCTCAACAAACAACTCTTCATGATGATTTTAGCTCTAGCTGCAATAGCTATTATTGCCGGCATTATGTATGTAGTTAACATTTTCAACTTTGATAAAAAACTTAAGGTTAACGTTGCCAAAGCGACTGAAGAACTTGAGCAAGAGATCGAAAACAATGCTGGAAAAAGCAGCCCCGGCACCAATATGGGATCAATCAGCTCTATGGCAAATACTATTGCGCAAGAGCTGGGGAACCCGGTTGAAAAATTAAGTGAAAGTTTGGAAGCAATTCGCGGCAGCGCCGAGAAACTGGACTCACTTAAAGGCGAAGTCGATAAATTCATTCACGCCAAATCTGCTGATACCCTTGAAATGATGAACAACTTGAAAGGCATAGGCAATGTACTTGGCGCAGTAAATAGCGATGAAACATTGAAAGATGTACCAGGAGCCATCGAGAAAATGCAAAACAACATTATGCATGTGCAGACATTTACCGGTGAGCTGCGTAACCTGAGCGGTGCCGATCCCAAGCCTAAAAGCTGGTTTAATATCAACGATGCTGTGCAGGCTGCCGTCGACGCAATAAAAGACGAGATCGGTGAAAACATTTCACTGAAAGCCAAAACCAGCGTTGTACCGGAAGTCTTTGGCTCGAGCGAAGAGGTAAAAGATGCCGTTATCAGCATGATTAATAATGCGGTAGATGCCATAAAATCAGCCGGCCAGGCCAAAGGCCAAATCATGATTTCCACTAAAAAACATAATAACCGAGCTATTATCAGCGTTGTCGACAACGGGAAAGGAATGGACGATGCAACACGTGTTCGTGTCTTCGAGCCCTTCTTTTCTACCAAAGAGAGCGGCGGAAGCAAGATCTCGGGTTTGGGTTTATCTATCGCTCAGAAGCTGGTTATGCAAAATGATGGTAAGATCGTCATTAAAAGTATTCCAGATAAAGGCACAAACTTCTCGATCGTATTACCACTTAAACGCCATCAGGAAGCTGTATAGGCTTAATTGATGCTCAGCCGCATATCAGGTAACGGCAAATCTACGCAGCAGTGCTACTGCAAGCCGTTAAACTTGGTGTGCGCCTTCTGTATTACAAGGGCTGATCTTAGTCAAACTCTGATAACCACTTATTTTTATTACACAAATATCGCAGCATACCGGTATCAGATATAGCAAATCAGCACCTCAATAAACTAATGAATTGTCGATACGAACCGTTATATACTTTATAAGAAAAATACTGCCCTCCGGAGTTTATAAATAATGAGTGTCGCACCACGTGTAATGGTAGATACGGAAATACTCGCTAGCTTATCGCCCCTAGATAGCATGTCACCTGAGCAATTTAATGAGGTGGCAGCGCGCGCAAAAATCAAACAATTTAAAAAAGGCGAATACCTGTTCCGTGAGGGCCATAATGATCGCCATACCTTCTACGTAATCAAAGGTCGAGTCGCCCTTCTTAGTAAATCAAATGTCGCGCAGACGATCGATGGCGGCACCTACGAAGCAGCCGAACCGCTTGCCTCTGACCTACCACGAAAATTTACCGCACGCATACAGTCAGCCTCAACAATCGTGATGATCGACACCTCTGTACTAGACTTCCATCTCGGCAAACATAGTGTCGATACCTATGAAGTCAATGACATCCATGCCGGAGATGACAGCGATTGGATGACACGTGTACTACAGTCAGAAGCATTTTCAAAACTACCACCTATCAGCCTGCAGCGAATGCTCTCTGGTGTATCTGAAGTTGCATACAATACCGGCGACACCATAATAGAACGCGGTCAAATAAACGACCACTACTTCATAGTAAAAAATGGGGCGTGCTGCGAAGCCGACAACCCATCTCAAGAATGGCGCTGTGGCGACGCTTTTGGTGCAGCTGGCTTGCTACTTGAGAACGGTCAACCCACTAAAATCATCATGAAAAGCAGTGGTGCACTCATGCTGCTGCCAAAAGCAGATTTTCTCGAACTCTGTTACACACCTCTAGTAAAAAATACCGACAGTACTACTGTGCAGGAACATATCGATAATGGAGGCAAGTGGCTTGATTTACGCAGTGCTAGCGCCCGCTTGGGAAATAACCTGCGTGACAGCAGCTGCATTGCATTCGCAAATTTAACCAAAGAAACCAGCTCTTTGAACAATTTTCAACCGTATATAGTTGTTGGTGAAACACTAGAGCAAAGTGGTGTTGCCACCTTCTTTCTGGTACAACACGGCCTCAGCGCCTTTTCCTACAATGAAAGCGCTGACTCAATCAACCCCTCTTTCATCGACGCCGATGCAGCACCTTCGACTGAGACCATCAGTGAACTAAATAGCGCATTGATTAATGAGAAAAAACTTAAACTGGAACTTGAATCTGAAAAACAGCGATTATCAGAAGAAGTTGCTTCATTAAAAGCCGACAGAAAGCCATCCGATGACAGCAGCATGGGAGAAGGTCTATCTCTAGTCTATGACTACACCAGCAACAACGCCCCCGCTGCCAACAACAATATTGTCGATATAATAAAGCCAACAGACAGTACAACTGAAGATAATGGCAAGCTGATCGCAGCAAATGAAAAATTAGAGAGTCAAATGAACACTCTGACTCAACAACTGAATAATGAAACTGAAAAACGAAAGCTGGCCGAGAATAACTACGCCGCATTTTTAAAAAAGGTCAAACGTTACAAACTTGGTAATGATGCGCTGGTTAAAAAACTTAAAACCCAGCTAGCTGAAAATAAGAATAAACTTACCAAGTTGCTATCACAATCTGCATCAGTCGATACTGATATTGATCAAGCTCGTGCAGAGGCATCAGAAAAAACATCACAACTACAGGCAGCAGAAGAACTTTTACAAAATGAAAAACAACACGTCGCCGAGCTTGAGCAATTATTAATTCAAGCTCGTAACGATTTAGATAACATCGGACAAGCGTTTAATGCTGGTGACGACGATGAAAAAGTACGCCTGATACAAGAACAATTAAAAACCAGTAGCGAAGAAAAACGACATCTGGAAGAACAACTGAAAACTGTTAACGAAGATTACGAGGCACTGCAAAATGAGCGCATCGAAGCCTCATTGTGGGAAGAAATGGAAGACCTGAATAATGCACTGGGCATAGGCCCCTCTTCGTCAGATGACCTTAGTGACTTAAGCGATATTTTAGACGGTGTTTCCAGTGATCTTCACGACCTCGACCTGGACTAGCCCATCTATCGGGGACAACCACTAATTGCGGCGCTGTTCTAGCACTGCAATACGCTCTTCTAAAGGTGGATGACTCATAAACAACCGTTTCAAGCCACTACCAATCTGACCTGAAATCGCAAATGCGGCCAATTGATCTGGTAAATGCGGCTGACCTGAGCTGGCCTGCAAACGCCGTAATGCCGCTGCCATCTTGTCACGCCCGGCGAGTTGCGCACCACCTGCATCAGCTTTAAATTCGCGCTGACGACTAAACCACATCACTATAGCCGATGCTAAAACACCCAAGACCAATTCTGCAACAATCGCTGTAACCCAAAAACCGGGACCGTGCCCACGTTCATTTTTTAAAATAACACGATCGACAAAATGTCCTATCACGCGAGATAAGACAATAACGAAGGTATTCACTACACCTTGAATCAAAGCCAAAGTAATCATATCGCCATTGGCAACGTGACTGACTTCGTGAGCCAATACTGCTTCAACCTCATCACGACTCATGTGCTGCATCAAACCACTACTGACTGCCACCAGTGCATTATTGCGATTCATACCCGTGGCAAAAGCATTGGGATCCGGCGCGTCGTAGATGGCCACTTCAGGCATGCCAATGCCTGCCCTCTCAGCCTGGCTTTTCACTGTCGCGACTAACCAGCGCTCAGCCTCATTGCCGGGTGATACAATAATTTTAGCGCCAGTCATACGCTTTGCTGACCATTTAGAAATAGCCAGTGAGATAAAAGCACCCCCCATACCGAAGATACCGGCGAAGATAACCAGCGAATTAATGTTGAGATCAACACCCTGCTTATCGAGAATGCCCTCAAAGCCAAACAGACGCAAAGTAATACTCAGCACTGCCATAATGGCAATATTGGTCGCTAAAAACAGAAATACGCGCTTCATCGATACACCTCAGAACGAAACAAAAAACGATACAGAACTATTATTGGGTTTTATCAACCGATTTCAAAGCAAAAAATGCAATTTTAAAAGACCTTTGCACGACGTAGATTTTTCGTTAG
Source organism: Gammaproteobacteria bacterium (assembly GCA_002400775.1). GTDB lineage: Bacteria > Pseudomonadota > Gammaproteobacteria. Next base: position 15,450 of record NVRF01000011.1, on the reverse strand, counting down.
GACAAGGCAAAAATCGTCGCATACCCCAAGGGTTCTATTCAATACCCCCTTGAGGGGTCACCTCGCAAGCGCACGACTGCAGGAACGCAGGAGTGAGAGCGACTCAGGAGACAAAACCACGGAGCCATTGCCGAGTTTACATGAGTCAATGAGCATTTCTGCGTGCCCTTGCGGTATGAGACTGTTTTTAACGCCGCCAGCGGAAAAGATGCTTCGTGCAAAGGCCTCTTTAAGGCTAAAGTAGCCTAAAAATCGGCCGCTATAGAAAGTGAGCCAACTTATCTCTCCTGGATAAGAAGACATTAGGCCGATGGCACCCTCTGCTGTCGGYCATTTTATTTGTTCGCCCYGCTACACGCCAAAACCTTAGGCAACCGTTTCGATTYGATCAACACGTTGAAATCCACGTGGTAGTTTGCGACCACGCTTGGCACGCTCATGGGTGAAGTTTTGTAAATCGCTTGGCTTAAGGTTGATGTAGCGCTGACCCGCATGGATACGCAGGGTATCCGTTTCAGTCAACAAGGCCGTACCTACTACAAATTCTTCGCCATCGCTAGCCTTGGTCTTGGGAATGCTGATCATCTTAACGCCCTTACCCTTAGGCAATAGCGGTAGCTCACTCAGCTCAAATACCAGCAAATAACCCTGATTGGTGGCGACCGCAACCCAATAGTCCTCCTGTGGCGCAGTCAAACGATGTGGAACTAATACATCACTGCCCTTGCCGACGCTAATCATCGCCTTACCGGCCTTATTCTTACTGACCATGTCGCCGATAGACGAGACAAAACCATAGCCGCCTGTAGACGCCAACAGCACTTGCTCTGATTCGGCGCCCATAACAACACCACGGAAACTCACACCTGTTGGCGACTTTAAACGCCCTGAAAGTGGCTCACCCTGGCCGCGAGCCGATGGTAGCGTATGGGCAGGCAAGGTATAGCTGCGCCCGCCTGAATCAAGAAATACAGCGGACTGTTGACTACGACCACGGTCAGCATCGCAAAAACCATCACCCGCTTTAAAATTCAGCGAATGCGGGTCCATATCATGGCCTTTGGCAGCACGCACCCAACCCATATCAGATAGCACCACGGTCAACGGCTCGCTGGGCAACAGTGCATTCTGGTCAATGGCGGTTGCCGTATCACGCTCGATAATAGGCGAGCGGCGCTCATCACCGTATTTATCAGCGTCTTGCTGTAGCTCTTTTTTAACGAGTGTTTTTAAGCGAGAATCAGAACTTAATAGTAATTCCAATTGCTTACGTTCTTCTGCTAATTCTGTTTGCTCACCTTGAATCTTCATTTCTTCGAGCTTGGCAAGATGACGTAAGCGCGTATCCAGGATCGCATTAGCCTGAATCTCAGAGAGATTAAAGCGCGCCATCAGCTGCGCTTTCGGCTCATCCTCTTCACGGATAATGCGAATCACTTCATCGAGGTTGAGGTAGGCGATCATTAAACCATCTAGGATATGCAAACGCGCCAGGATCTTATCGAGGCGATATTGCAGTCGACGGCTCACCGTAGCGATGCGATATTGCAACCATTCTTTTATTATCCCGCGCAGGTTCTTCACTGCCGGCCGGCCATCAAGGCCAATCATATTGAGATTAACGCGATAGCTTCGTTCAAGATCAGTAGTGGCGAATAAATGCGACATCAAGGTCGCCACATCAACACGATTCGAGCGTGGCACAATAATCAAACGGGTCGGATTTTCATGATCGGATTCATCACGTAAATCTTCAACCAGCGGTAGCTTTTTAGCATTCATCTGCGCCGCTATTTGTTCCAGGATACGCGAGCCGCTAACCTGATATGGCAATGCCGTCACCACGATTTCATTCTCTTCCATCTCATAACAAGCACGCATGCGATAAGAGCCATTACCACTCTCATACATCGCCAACAAATCATGCTTTGACGTTATCAGCTCGGCACTGGTCGGCAGGTCAGGCCCACTGACAATATCAAACAGCTCCACAACAGAAGCTTTAGGATTATCAAGCAGATAGATGCATGCCTTAACAACTTCAACAAGGTTGTGAGGCGGTATATCAGTCGCCATACCGACAGCGATACCAGTCGTACCATTGAGCAATATATTGGGTACGCGAGCCGGCAATATCCGTGGCTCGTCAAGCGTGCCATCAAAATTTGGCGCCCAATCCGCCGTGCCCTGGCTCAGCTCACCCAACAACAATTCAGCGTAGCGGGTTAACTTCGATTCGGTATAACGCATGGCTGCGAACGACTTGGGATCATCACTTGAACCCCAGTTGCCTTGGCCATCGATCAATGGATAACGATACGAAAACGGCTGCGCCATCAGCACCATGGCTTCGTAACAGGCGCCATCGCCATGAGGATGAAATTTACCAATAACATCACCCACCGTACGCGCTGATTTCTTAAACTTGGCGCTTGCCGCCAAACCCAGCTCAGACATCGCGTAAACAATACGCCGTTGCACAGGCTTCAACCCATCACCAATATTCGGCAAGGCGCGATCAAGAATAACGTACATCGAATAATCGAGATACGCCTTCTCGGTAAACTGGCTCAGCGGCAGTTGTTCTATATTGTCGTCGTTATTGTCAGCCATAATTTGTGCTGCTACACCTCTGCCTTATCGCCTTCAGCCTGCAACCATTTCTTGCGGTCTGCTGCGCGTTTTTTCGCTAATAACATATCAAGCATTTGATCCGCATCATCGCTGCTATCGACAGTCAGTCGCACCAAACGCCGAGTATCGGGGTCGATAGTCGTCTCACGCAACTGTAATGGGTTCATCTCACCCAAGCCCTTAAAGCGCTGGACGTTGATTTTAGCATTGGGTTTTTTCGCGGTAATACTATCAATAATGCCCTGTCTTTCAGCATCGTCCAGCGCGTAGTGCACCTCTTTTCCCGCATCAATTCGATACAGTGGAGGCATGGCAACATAAACATGCCCCCTTTCCACCAGTGGTCGAAAATGGCGTAACATCAACGCACAGATTAACGTGGCAATGTGCAAACCATCCGAATCCGCATCAGCCAAAATACAAATCTTGCCGTAACGCAAACCGGAAATATCATCAGAAGCGGGATCAACGCCCATGGCAATAGCAAGGTCATGGATCTCTTGCGAAGCTAAAATCTCGCTGGAAGCAACCTCCCAGGTATTTAAAATCTTGCCCCTTAAAGGCAAGATCGCCTGAAACTCCCGTGACCGCGCCTGCTTCGCCGAGCCACCCGCTGAATCCCCTTCCACCAAGAAGAGTTCGGTACGCGCAAGGTCTTGCGCAGTACAATCGGCCAGTTTGCCAGGTAACGCCGGGCCAGCAGTTATACGCTTGCGCACCACCTTTTTGCTCGACTTCAGGCGTGCCTGGGCGGCGTTGATAGCAATGCTGGCGATGCGTTCACCTTCTTCGGTGTGCTGATTCAGCCATAGCGCGAACGCGTCTTTAACGACACCCGAAACAAATGGCGCGCACTCACGCGAAGACAAACGCTCTTTGGTTTGACCACTAAATTGTGGATCAGCCAGCTTGACCGATAAAACATAAGCACAACGACTCCAGACATCTTCCGGTGTCACGCGAACACCACGCGGCACCAGATTGCGAAACTCACAAAACTCACGAATAGCATCGGTCAAACCACTGCGCAGGCCATTAACGTGAGTGCCGCCTTGAGCAGTTGGAATCAAGTTGACGTAGCTCTCGGTGATCCATTCCTGGCCTTCTTCAAGCCAGGCCAGAGCCCACTCCGCTTGCTCTTCGTTGCCTTCGCTGGTACCAGTAAACAAACCTTCAGGAATAGCAGAATTACCATCCAGCCCTTGTTTAAGATAATCTGATAAGCCATTGATATAAAACCATTCTTCTGTCGTATCCGCCACTTCATCATAAAGTGTCACATTGAGACCGGGGCATAATACAGCCTTGGCTCGCAGCGCGTGCTTAAGCTTAGAGATAGAGAATTTAGCCGAATCGAAATAGCTGCCATCCGGCATCATACGAATAGTGGTACCGGTATTTTGCTTGCCAACTTTACCAACAACTTCGAGCTGTGACACCTTTGCACCATTCTCAAAGGCGATGTGATATTCCTGGCCGCCACGTCGCACCCAAACATCCAGCCGCTTACTCAGCGCGTTAACCACCGAGATACCTACACCGTGCAAGCCACCGGAATACTGATAGTTTTTATTATTAAACTTACCGCCGGCATGGAGCTTGGTCAAAATTAATTCGACACCCGAAATTTTTTCCTTCGGATGAATATCAACCGGCATACCGCGACCATCGTCGCGCACCTCAAGCGAGCCATCTTTAAAAACCGAAACATCGATGCGCTTGGCATAACCAGCCATGGCCTCGTCGACACTGTTATCGATGGCTTCTTGCGCCAGGTGATTGGGCCGCGTGGTATCGGTATACATACCGGGGCGTTTACGCACAGGCTCAAGACCCGACAGCACCTCAATAGCCGAGGCATCGTAACGATCAGACATAATAATACTTGGAATAAGCTGTTCTCATAGCTGGCGCAGGGTAATGCACAGCCACTATAAAAGACAAGCACAGCGTTAACAGCGTCTCAAAGAATAAGCGTTGCGACGCGAACAAGGGCGCAGTATGCTAATGCTAATAGCTAAACTATCTGAACATCCTTATTTCAATAGAGTCTCATAGCATGATAAACCTATTGATCTTTGGTAACTGACGACTAAAAACGACTACTGGGATGCTAATGACGTTAACGGAATTAAGATATATTGTCGCCGTCGCACAAAAGCGACATTTTGGCCATGCAGCCGAAGCCTGCTTTGTCAGCCAACCTACCCTGAGTGTTGCTGTACGCAAGCTCGAAGACGAGCTCGGCGTCTCTCTGTTTGAGCGCGGCCCCAGCGATATCACCTTAACGCCTATTGGTAGTAAAATTATCGATCAGGCGCAACGCGTGCTAGAGCAAGCCAATGCTATCAAAGAGATAGCGCAAGCTGGAAAAGACCCACTTAAGGGGCCGCTTCGTATTGGTGCGATCTATACCATTGGGCCTTATCTATTTTCACATTTAATCCCAATCTTGCATGAACAAGTGCCGGGTATGCCTATCATCGTTGAAGAAAACTATACGGCGAACTTAACTACACGATTAAAACAAGGTGAGCTCGATGTTATTATCGTCTCCGAACCCTTCGAAGCGCCAGGCATTGTCACACAAGCCGTCTACGATGAACCTTTTGTGGTTGTCTTGCCGGGCTCTCATCCCTGGAACAGCCGCGACGACATCCCAGCCCGCGACATCGCCAACGACAATCTACTGTTATTAAGCACCGGCAACTGCTTTCGCGACCAGGTGTTAGCTGCGTGCCCGGACTGCAAGCAAACCACCACTTCAGAGGGTGGCATTCAAACCGTGCTTGAAGGCAGCTCGCTGGAAACCATTCGCCACATGGTCGCTAGTGGAATGGGTATTACGATACTGCCCTGCGCCGCAGTGGGTGCTGACCGCTACTCTCAAAATTTACTGAAAATTAAGCGTTTTAGTGCACCAATACCTACTCGACGAGTGGTGCTAGCATGGCGTAAAAGCTTTCCGCGCACCAATGCCATTGAAGCAGTCAGACAAGCAATCTTGTCTTGCCAACTGAGTTGTGTGAATATGCTCCCCGACGCTTCAAGCTCGGATGTTAAATAACCGCTATAATCACCTTGAGTGGGCAAAACAGCGCTTAATGGACGCAGGCAAATTTTAAGCTATTAGCAACGCCATTCGGCTGCCTGCTTTAACGATTAATTTTAACAATCAATATCATAAATATAATTAATTGGATTTATTTCGGGCTTAGCCCTATTTTAACGTCTAGCTTGGACGTAGTTTGTTCGACCAAACCTATCATGATAGAGGAGAGAAACAATGGAACTTAAAGGCAGTAAAACTGAAGAAAACCTAAAAGAAGCTTTTTCTGGTGAATCACAAGCTAATCGTCGTTATCTGTACTTCGCAGCCAAGGCTGACGTAGAAGGTTACAACGATGTATCTGCTGTATTTCGTTCAACCGCTGAAGGTGAAACTGGCCATGCTCACGGTCACTTGGAATACTTAGAAGCTGTTGGCGATCCGGCAACTGGCAAGCCAATCGGTGCCACATCTGACAACCTTAAGGCTGCCATTGCCGGTGAAACTCACGAGTACACCGACATGTACCCTGGTATGGCTAAAGCTGCTCGCGATGAAGGTTTTGACGAAATCGCTGACTGGTTTGAAACTCTGGCTAAGGCTGAGCGTTCACACGCTAACCGTTTCCAGAAAGCTCTTGATGGCCTCGAAGCTTAATCAATAGCAGGTAATAATCGCCGCAGAGGTTTTTACCTCTGCGGCGTTTTTATATGTAAAATCCAATAATCTTAACGCATTCACTAAGTAGGGAGAGTGTCTATGTCATCAGCTACCGAAGGTCGACGTGAAGGAAGCCTTGAAGCACCTACCCGCCATCCGATCGACTGGAACAACCCAGAATTTTACAATGAAGACGCACTGAACAAAGAGCTTGAACGCGTTTTCGATATTTGTCACGGCTGCCGCCGCTGCGTSAGCCTGTGTAACTCTTTTCCTACRCTRTTTGATCTCGTCGACGAATCCAGCACCATGGAAGTCGATGGTRTCGACAAAAAAGATTACATCAAGGTCGTTGACCACTGCTATCTCTGCGACCTCTGCTTCCTGGTCAAATGTCCTTATGTGCCGCCGCACGAATGGAATGTAGATTTYCCACATCTCATGTTGCGCGCCAAGGCTATTAAGTTTAAAAAAGGTGAAACCAGCACCCGTGACCGCCTGCTCACCAATACCGACATGGTCGGTAAGCTCGCTGGCATTCCTGTCATCGTAGACATCGTTAACGCGGCCAACTCAACTGGCATAACGCGCAAATTGCTCGGTAGCACATTAGGCGTGCACCCTGATGCAATTTTGCCAAAATATCACAGCAACACCCTGCGTAAGCGCATGGCACGTCGACCAGAATTAAATGTAGAAGTAATTCCGACTGGATGCACCAAAGGCAAGGTCGCCCTCTTCTCGACTTGCTACGGTAACTACAACGAACCACAAGTCGGCGAAGACCTGGTAGCAGTACTTGAACACAACGGCATTCCTGTCACCATCGCTGCCAAAGAACGCTGCTGCGGCATGCCTAAGCTTGAGGTCGGTGATCTGGACGCAGTCAAAGAAGCCAAAGAAGCTAATATTCCTCAGCTAGTGAAGCTGGTCGACGCAGGCTGGGATATTATCGGCCCGGTTCCTTCTTGTGTACTGATGTTTAAACAAGAACTGCCCTTAATGTTCCCCGATGACGAAGACGTCAAAAAAGTACAACAAGCGATGTTCGACCCGTTTGAGTATTTAATGTTGCGTCACAAATCCGGCAAGCTCAATACGGACTTCAAAAAATCATTGGGTAAAGTGTCGTGGCATGTAGCGTGTCATCAGCGCGTTCAGCGTATCGGCCAAAAAACCCGCGAAGTACTTGAACTAGTACCAGAAACCACCGTCGTACCTATTGAACGTTGCTCTGGTCATGACGGCACTTATGCCGTGAAATCCGAGTACCACGAAATTTCCATGAAGATCGTCCGCCCTGTCGTCAATCTGGTTAAAAAAGACGAATACGATCATTACGGTAGCGACTGTCCAATGGCTGGGCATCAAATTGAAAATGGCTTAGGTCGAACCAAAGAGCCTGAGCATCCGCTATCGCTACTAAGAATGGCCTACGGAATCTAAAAACAGTTAAACCATTATCTAAAAGGGAAACGATTCAATGAAAAAAATCAGCCATAAGGATCTGCTCAGTCTCGAAGAGTATTCCAAGAAACGTGACGAGATTCGCGCCAATGCAATGGTACATAAAGCTAAGCGTCGCTTGAATATTGGTGACAATGCCTTTTTATACTTTGAAGACTACACAACCATGCACTATCAGGTACAAGAGATGCTGCGCATTGAACGTATATTTGATGCAGCAGAGATCGAACAAGAACTTGATACCTACAACCCTCTTATACCCGACGGTAGCAATTGGAAAGCCACATTTATGCTTCAATACGACGACATTCCCACACGCCGTGTCGAGCTTGGCAAGCTATTGGATATAGAAGATAAAATCTGGGTGGAAGTCGAAGGCTGTGGACGCATATTTGGTATTGCCAACGAAGATCTGGACCGAAAAGACCCAGAAAAAACATCTTCTGTGCACTTTATGCGTTTTGAATTGCCGAAAGATACCGCTTTAGCAGCCAAAGCCGGTGCAGTAATCAAGTTTGGTATTGACCATGATAATTACCGACACGAAGTTATTGTTCCTGACAATGTGCGTAACTCACTCAAAGAAGATTTAGACTAACATCATCATTTTAACCCTGACAACCAAAAAAGGCGCTAACTAATAAAAGATAGCGCCTTCATCGCGCTATATTCCCTGGAACCAGTGATGTTTGGTTTTTTACTGGCAGAGAAAATAGCCGTTTATCTTGTAGCACCCGCTCCCCGAACTTACCGCTATAATTCCCACCTCAACACTTTAACTTTTGAATAACCATATAGTTATTCAAAAGTCATATACGTAAAATGTGCCTTAACCAGCATACCTCGCCACCAAAAACACCTCGATTTTTAGCGTAAAATAAAGCTTGTTTGGTAAATTATAAAATATCTCGGCGTTAATCCGGACAGGTAATTACAGATTGGTGACAAAATCCCGCAGCATCAATGCACTTGCTTGCAGCCCTGCTGTTTCGACCCTAAAAGCTGGTACACGCTGTGCAATATCTGTAGCCGTAGCCAAACCTTTATTTTCATGCTGCAATTGATTGAGACCATTCGCAAACAAATACATACAGCCTTCGCTAATTGACAATGGGGTTATCGACGGTTCGACTGCATCAGGGTTATATTTAACATAAAACATAGCCACTAATGGCGTCGGTTTTTGCACTATATTACAAGGCAAGGCTTCAACCGGTATATGCAAAGTATATTCTGTTTGCATAACGTTCTCTGGCAATAAATACGGTGCAGGAGGTGGTCTTTTTTGATTTAACGCATGCGGGAAAGGTAGAACATTCAGACTCTCGAGTTCAATGGGCGCCAACTCATCACTCATGTAGTCAAAGCCATGGTGCAACAAGGCCCAGGTAGTCGTCGACTTTCCACTACCTGATGGCGCGCTGATCATAATGGCTTTATTATCCAGAGTAATCGCCGCGCCGTGAATAAAGAAAAGGTCTTTTCGCTGTAACTCTAATTCCACCGTCATGTCTTTTTCAAAGACATAAAGTAACTCATAACGACTATCGACTTTCATAGGTTCGACGCCATCACGATTTACAATAAAGCCAACATCTATATCACCACTTAATGTGTAATGAAGCACTGGCGTCGCTGGCTCTACCATAAAGGCAGAAAAACCAGCACGGATTATATCCGCAATGTCTTCGGTCGAACACTCGACATGAATCGGGACATTAAAAATTATCAGGTGCAGACTAAACATAAGAGTGAACGGCTATTGTGATTTTCTTCAAGCAGGATGTCGATTGTACTTTACCCTTCTTCAAGCTTCACGACAAAAATTGAATGTGACAACTTATTGGCTTACACAAAAAAAGCCGCACTGGCACAAGGCCAGTACGACTCTAAACTTCCCTTAAATATCTATTCTACAAATTGATATTTAAAGAAAAAGCGTTTTACAACGCCAACAACTTTTACCATTTACGATATTTGCGGTATTTGTTGTATTTTACTCCAGATCGATGCTTCGGTGCCTGTTTGACAGGTGCTGGTGCTGGCTGAACAACTTGCTTAGAACCAGAACCGTATGAAGTAGCCTGTGCAGGCATTGACGCAATCAATGGTACAACATAGGCAGTTGCAGCAGCGATTTTAATAAATTTACGACGACTTGAACCATCAACCTTATTTTGCTTTTCCATTTTGTAACTCCCGTTTGCTTTTAAAGTGCCATGCTTGTTAAAAATTCGATAGCTATTAACGAACCAATTCCAGTTCACGCAGTTGTATAATTGCGTTTTGAACATCACCTATGGCTGTATTGTGATCAATGTCAAACTGACATACCAGCACATCAGCAATCAGTATGTCTGACGTTTGTCCATCACAATGTGACAAAATTAAACTAGCTGTTGCATTCAATTGATGAATTTGATCGTTGTCTTGATCAAGCACCACCATTTCATCACCAACAGTCTGAATTGTAATACCATCACGTTGTTTTGGATACATAAACCAACCTACAAAATCTAATCACAGACTATCTAGCCTTGTTAGTGCAAACTTGATACCAAGACATAAAAAAAATCATAACTAATTGAATTTTATATATATTTTTTTGTGTCACATGGAAAATGGCGCCTAACCGCACTTCCAATTGTAAACTATCCCGAATCAATTTTTTTTACTAAGCCATTGTTTTATATAGATATAAAATAGCAACATCACCTACGCACGATTAACTATACATAAAATATGTAAAGATTTTCGACATATGCCGATATTGATAGCTAACAAAGCCGTATAATAACTGAACGCCAGCCTGCGTATTATCGTACTCTACTAAACACTGACCAATTCAATGAGCACCGTTGACTACTATGGATAAGTCATTACTACTGGTCACATTACTTGCACGTTCTTATCATTCAGATTCTTTGCTTGATGAACTTTGCAAGCGGCTTAATCAAGCACCAGACTGGGAACAGGTGGCGTGGCTCATTCAACATCACCGTGTCAGCGCTTTGTGCTTGCAAAGCCTTCGCAAGATCCATCACCAAGCCGTACCTGCAGAGCTGCTACAAGCACTGCAAGAAGATTGCTCTGACAGCACGCGCAACGCCCTGGTGCTCATGAATGCGCTGCATCAGCTTATCGCACTTATTCAGTCGCAAGGTATTGAGGTCGTCAGCTTTAAAGGTGTGGTCGCTGCACAACTGATCTACGGTCAACTATCGATGCGTAACTTCAGTGATATTGATCTATTTGTTCGGCAATCTGACCACCAACGTACCGAACGGCTACTTGTTGAAAATGGTTTTCGCATTACTCATCGCCATGACGATGCCTTTCAATCGGGTTTACGTGATGACAATAAACGCGTCAATATCGACCTGCATTGGGGTATACCACCACGTGAACTTAATCTAGCCTTTCATCTATTGTGGGACGAAGTGTTCAGCGTTGATATTAACGGCCAAGCTGTGCCGACCTTTAGTCTCCATGACACCCTGATTCTCACCGCAGTCAATGCCGTTAAGGAGTATTGGGATACACGATTGTATCGTTTCTGTGATCTCGCAGAACTGATTCAACGCCACCCTCAGCTTGACTGGAACGGCCTGTTCAGGCGTGCGCACCAGCTAGGCTCTGCGCGTATGTTATACGTCGCGCTGATGGTGGCCCAAAAGCAACTCGGCGCACCACTACCTCGCGATGTTGTCACCGCGCTCAACAAGCACCATGACCTTACACCCCTTGTTGACGAACTCATTGCCCAAATTGAATTTAGCCATTTAGCGACTGAAAATGACAGTTTTCGCCAAACACGCGTCATCGAATCGAATAAACACTTCTTTCTCCAATTACAAGATTCTACCTGGCGCCGCTTTCGGTTTTGGTTAAACTGGGCGACCACGCCTGGCGCAGCCGACCGCGAATTTATCAAGCTCCCACGCACGCTGGATAGCTTATACTACTTGATTCGCCCGCTTCGGTTGTTACTACAACGTCAATAAAAATTCATCTAAGGAATTTCTGATTAATTCTGGACTGAATGAATAATAAGATAAAATATTTCAGCCCGCGGGTACTTCCTGCGGGACGCCGATAATGGCTGGACTATGGCACTTCTCAGCAATACGGTAGCATTGCTGAGAAGTGCCAGGATTTGCAACGATGAGATGGGAGATTTTAGCCCTCAGACATCGGGCCATAAATTAATCAGGGGCGCCTAATATCTTCCTCTTAGACAGCGCTCTTACAAGTCGCTAGAATTACCCTAAATACACGCAGTCAACAGTAGTGACGAGAACTCCCATGCAAGATTCCACTAATGCAGCAACCACCGCAGTAGATATTGAAACCGTACGCAAACAATTATTCAATGCGGTTCGCAACTATCCTGAGGCCCAGCACTATTTTGCGGAACATATAGATAACGCTGAAGTACTTGCCCTCTTGTTTGATATCTCTTTAGGAGATTACCCCGACTCTGTACGTATGAAGTCGTGTTCCTACATCGCCGAATACCCTGCCGAAATGCTGCAAGATTACGAAGAAGATCTGCTTGACTTGCAAAGTGAAAAATGGGAATGGGTTAGCGACCATGCCATTAAAGCACTGGCTAAAATAAAATCACCCCGCGCGCTTAAGTACTTGGTTGAACAACGCATAATGCCCAAACTCAAGCTCGAGGGTGAAGCCTTAAGTCATCATCTTGCCGATCTGCTAGCCGATCTACCGTAACTATTTGTGACAAGCCAGGTCAAATCACCGTTCCCACAGATTTCAATCATATTAATCGGTGAGGATGACAACGATCACCCCCCATGATTACAGAGAAGGCGCATAATGCATTTATCGATTTTTACGCGAACCACACCCTTATTATTAAGTTTTTGTTTGTTCTTATGTTTACCCGCAATCGCGTTCAGTAGCGAATGCCATAAAGAAGGACGCTGGCTAGTACCCGGCACAGAAAAATTCACTAGCACTGCTGAGCTAGTAAAAACAACGCGCAACCAGCGTGTTGTTCTACTCGGCGAACAACACGATATTGCCGAACACCACCGCTGGCAATTGCAAACCATCAGCGCGCTCTTCGCCTTGCACGAAAATATAGTGCTCGGCTTTGAAATGTTCCCTAGACGAACACAACCGGCTCTAGATCAATGGGTGGCGGGTGATCTAAGTGAAACAGAATTTCTTGAACAATCAGACTGGAGCAAAGTCTGGGGTTATGACTCTGCGCTTTACATGCCACTGTTTCATTTTGCACGAATAAACCGCATCCCCATGCTGGCGCTTAACATCAATCGTTCTGTAGTGCGTACAGCCGGCAAAAAAGGCCTGAGCCAAATGACCAGAGAAGAGCGCCAGGGCGTATCAATACCCGCTAAGGCATCTGACGATTATTTGGAGCTGCTGGCCAATACCTTTAACGGCCATAGTCACAGCAAAGACAAAGACAAAGACAAAGACAAAGACAAAAAAACGATCAAAGAAACACTCAAAGATGAACAGTTTTTGCGCTTTGTCGATGCTCAGCAACTATGGGATCGTGCCATGGCTGAAAAGCTGGCTAAAGCCGCGCAATCAAATCAAGCACCGCTTGTCATTGGCGTAATGGGTACCGGCCATATTGTTGAGCGTTTTGGTGTTCCCCACCAGCTAGCCAACCTCGGTATTAATAAGACTCGCGTATTACTACCTGGCAATAGCAATATCCCCTGCGACGAAATAACAACCCGTACCGCTGATGGAATATTCGGTCTTTCAGACTATTCAGAGCCAGCGCGCGCCATCAAGCCACTATTAGGCGTGCATCTTCTTAACGAGCAAGGCACGATAAAAATCGTGCAGGTGGTAGAAAAAAGTGTTGCCGAAACCAGTGGTCTCAAGCAAGGTGATATCTTTGTTACCATAGCAGGCAAAGCGGTCGATTCTGTTGATGATGTGATTGATACGATACAGTCAATGCGCGCCGGAACCTGGTTACCCATTGAAGTAGAACGCGATGGTAAATCACTGGAAATGGTAGCAAAATTCCCAATCGAGAGCAGCGAAAAATCCAATTAATCACTGTAGATAACAACCCTAACCTATTGTTTAAATTATGAATATTTTGCACAATAAATTTACAGAGGCTGACACTGACTTAACTGAGTTCCTACAACGCCACCCAGAATATGCCAACACCGGTGCGATAGACCAACTACGCCAAAGTGAGTTTGCACGCCTGGATAACAGCGGCGAAGTCTACCTCGACTACACTGGCGGCGGCCTCTATCCCGATCGCCTGATAGACCAACATGCAGCGCTATTGAAGCAGCATGTCTTTGGTAACCCGCATTCTCACAATAATTCGTCGCAGCGCTCTTCATCACTGCTGGAACAAGCACGCCAGGACGTATTGGACTATTTCCATGCCGATGCCAGCGAATACCTGGTTATTTTTACAGCAAACGCCAGTGCCGCGCTTAAGCTCGTTGCCGAAAGCTACCCCTTCGACGAAAACAGCGAACTGCTGCTTACCGCTGACAACCACAACTCAGTGCAAGGTATACGAGAATTTGCTCGCAGCAAAAATGCCCAAATAGCCTACATAAACTGCCAGCAAGACACCCTGCTAGTCGATGACATCAGCAGCCATCTTAATACTGACAACAACAGCTCTGCTCGGCTTCTGGCCTACCCTGCACAGTCTAATTTTTCTGGCGTACAACACCCGTTAACGTGGATCCAGCAGGCCAAAGACGCGGGCTACGACGTATTGCTCGATGCCGCCGCCTTTGTTCCCACCAACAGACTGGATTTAAGCGCTTTCAAACCCGACTTCGTCAGCATCTCGTTTTACAAAATGTTTGGTTACCCGACTGGCGTCGGCGCACTAATTGCCCGACGCGAAGCCCTGAGCAAACTAAGACGCCCCTGGTTTGCCGGCGGCACAGTCAAAATTGTCTCCGCAATCGCAGACTTTTATACACTGGCAGACGATGAAGCCGCTTTTGAAGAAGGCACAGTAAATTATCTAAACCTGCCTGCGGTGAGCGCTGGCTTAAAGTTCATGCGCGAAGTTAATGTCGACACCGTGCACCAGCGCGTCATGGCGCTAAGCGACCATTTGCTCAGCAACATGCAATCATTGCGACACAGTAACAGCCAAGCCGCTATCGAACTTTACGGGCCCAAAACCACACAAAATCGTGGCGCAACGATTGCATTTAATATCCTCGATTCAGACGGGAAATACCTGCATTACGACGACATAGAAAAGCTGGCAAATCAACAGGGCTTAGCCATCCGCTCTGGCTGTTTTTGTAATCCTGGCGCTGGCGAGAGCAGCCTACGCCACACTGCCGAGACCATTAGATTATGCCGAGAACTGATTAAAAATCAGTCATTTAACTTACCAAACTTCCAGCAATGCATTACATCAGAAGGCAAAGCGACTGGCGCTGTACGTGCCTCATTAGGCCTTGTCAGCAACTTTGATGATATCAAGAAATTACTAGGGTTTTTACAAGGCTTGCTAGCGTAGTGCTTCATACTAAATAGTCGCCCCTGAAGTATCCACTATTCAGCCAGCAATAATTTTGCTCCAAGCCGATAAAACGTTTGCCAAGTGAGCATTTTTCGAGCGAAAAGACAGA
>NVRF01000010.1 GCA_002400775.1 Gammaproteobacteria bacterium | reverse complement strand
TTTGTTTTAAATTCTTCCAGGCCATTTAGTGTTTTTGTCCTGTCTTGTTGAATAGTGATATTATCTCATAAATATGAATCTAATAACCTTTCGTGCAAAGGTCTCTTATATATTAAACGGTCTTTTTGAGAAATGCGTTTTGACCAAAATCCGGTGAAATTGTAGCGAAGTTGTTCGGGCTTTCCTAAGCCGGTAGCCGGGTCGGAGCGGAGCATTTCTTTTAGTAGTTTACAAAGAGTTTTGTGGAGTTTTTTGTCTTTTTCGCGCAGCTCTTCGTAAGTAGCCCAAGTGGTACCTTCAAATACGAGTGATCTCATCCATTTCTTCGCTTGTTGGGGTATATCCGCTACGCTGCGTATGGGTTGCCGTTGAGTCAGCAATTTGCTCCATTAGGCTACTGTTTTGCAGAACGTAGAGGGTTTCTTGCTCTCTTTCCCAGTCGTCGGCGCTCATAACCACAAAATCTTCGCCAGCCCTGCGAGTTACTTTTATGGGGGCATGTGTGCTAACTGATTGTTCTATAAAGGTTTTTAGGTTTTCTCTGAACTGGTTTACGCTTACTGTGTCCATAACTGTCACCAAATGTACTGAAATGCCGTACAAAATTAGCAGGCGTAACCATACAAGGCGCTCCAGCCGATTCGTCGCCGCGATGCGGCGACGAATCGGCTAAGCTTTGTCGTTATGTGTAAAAAATTAATAAGCAGATTTTAGCCTTAGATTTTCAACGAATGGTATAAAATCTTTGTCTGTAAATAGTAACGGTATTTTATTTTCAATACAGTAAGTGGCAATAATTACATCCGCTGTTTTCCTGATTGTAATTCCCTTCTTTCTTAGCTTTCTAAAATTATCGGCGCTCTTAATTGCCAGCTCCTTTCCTAGTAAATTATGTGTAGTCAATGATGTTAAAACATTTTTAGCCGCTTTATAGTCTGTATCGCTCCTAAACCCCTGCAGAACTTCTGCAAGTATAAGATCGCCAATTACAATTTCTTCAAGCCCTAGTATCTCATTCAACTTATTTGTTTCAGCATTATCAGTGCCATTAAAAAAATCAATCCAAACACTTGAATCAACTAAAATCATTATTTAGTTCTCATTTCATCCAGGTTGCCTTCCCACTTTAGCTTGCCTTTAAGCGCTCTTATGGAGGCCTGTTTATTCAGTTTAATCAATGCTTTAAGTCCCAATTCAACAGTTTCTTTTTTAGTACTTAAACCTGTTGCTTTTAGAGCATCAGCCATTAAGCTATCATCAATCTCAATATTTGTACGCATTGCAGTCTCGCATGTGTATAATTAAATATATGTGTACACATGATAGCAATAAAATGCATAACAAGTCAATTAACAGCGACCGCAAAAAGCGCGTCGCGTTATTTCAAACGTTATGTTGATTATTGGCCTATATGTATCTAGGTGGGGGTGGTATAGAGGTCAGTTTGGTGAATTCGGGTAAGGAGAAATTGGGTCAGGTGATGGCCGAAGCGCGCCACTAGGCTTGATCGTTAAGGCATGCAAGAGTCAGCGTTGGTCGTAATGACCACCAATAGCAAAAATATAAATGTATTGGTCGTCAAATTTATATATTAAACGGTCTTTTTGAGAAATGTGTTTTGACCAAAATTCGGTGAAATTGTAGCGAAGTTGTTCGGGCTTTCCTAAGCCGGTAGCAGGGTTGGAGCGGAGCATTTCTTTGAGTAGTTTACAAAGAGCTTTGTGGAGTTTTTTGTCTTTTTCGCGCAGCTCTTCGTAAGTAGCCCAAGTGGTACCTTCAAATACGAGTGATCTCATCCATTTCTTCGCTTGTTGGGGTATATCCGCTACGCTGCGYATGGGTTGCCATTGAGTCAGMAATTTGCTTCATTAGGCTACTRTTTTGCAGAAYGTAGAGGGTTTCTTGCTCTCTTTCCCAGTCGTCGGCGCTCATAACCACAAAATCCTCGCCAGCCCTGCGAGTTACTTTTATGGGTGTGTGTGTGCTAACTGCTTGTTCTACAAAGGTTTTTAGGTTTTCTCTGAACTGGTTTACGCTTACTGTATCCATAACTGCCACCAAATGTACTGTAATACCGTACAATATTAGCAGATAAGCTTTAATAAGGCAATCTATCCGGACACGAGAAACCAGGGTTAGGTGCAAGTTACCCCGCGATTTTTTTGGAAACAAATCAAAGCGCCAAAACACTTGAAAAGTTATCGCCTTGCTATATATTGCGATATCAGTCAGCAGTAATACAATCTGTATTTATGGAGGTCAGTTTGGTGAATTCGGGTRRGGGAAAACTGGATCAGGTRGTGGCCGAAGCGCGYCGCGCTGCTGAACTTCGTGGKCACGGCTATCGCGAACGGGCGTTAAAGATGTATCCGCATATTTGCGGTCGTTGCTGCCGTGAGTTTACTCGCAGTAATTTACATGAGTTGACAGTGCATCATCGCGACCATAATCACGACAATAATTCAGTCGATGGCAGCAACTGGGAGTTATTGTGTATGTATTGCCATGACAATGAGCATCAGCGACAGTTGGAGGCGCATCAGGGTAATACGTCCGCCGACAATGGAAAGAGTGATACGGCTACCTTTAATCCGTTTGCCGATCTTAAGGCTACACTGGGAACCAAGTAAAAAGGGGGCTGATTGAACTCTGCTTGATTTTTAAATCAAGCAGGCTCGAATAATGTGCGATGAAATCTGTGGGGATTCTACTGCGTGATATCCGGGTTATAAATGCTCAACGATCGTGCCTGGCTGAAAGCTGGCATTTAGAACCCGGGTAACTCTGACATCAATGGTTTGTTTCTATCTGAACTGCTATAAATGACGTTACAGGCTTTCAATCGTCTTAAACTGTGATCTTAAACTCTCTAACGTTTTTTGTAATTCCACCAAACGTTCGCGCTCTTTTTCAACTACCGCTGCCGGTGCTTTATCGGTAAAGCCTGGGGTGGATAATTTTTTGTCTAAGGCGAATACGAGCTTGCCGGTTTTTTCGATTTCTTTGTTCAAGCGTTTTAGCTCGGCGTCTTTATCAATCAAGCCTGCCATAGGTATCAGCACTTTCATCTGGCCGACTAATGAAGTGGCGGACTCGGGCGCTTCATCGCCGACATTAAGCCAGGTAATGCTTTCCAGTTTAGCGAGGCTAAGTAAAAACAATTCATGTTTGGTGAGGTGTTGTTGATCTTGCGCGCTGCCGTCTTGCAGTATAATGCTGAGGCGTTTGCCGGGCGAGATGTTATAGCCGCTGCGTATTTGGCGAACGCCCAGAACCAGGGTTTTGATCCATTCGATTTCGTTAACGGCTTCGGTATCGGCGGTCCAATCTTCTGCTTGTGGGTAAGGCTGAAGCATGATGGTGGCGTCTTTTGATTCGGCTGACAGCAAGGGCGTGACGCGCTGCCATAGCTCTTCGGTAATGAAGGGCGTTATAGGGTGTAGTAGACGCAGGATGGCATCGAGCACGGATAATAAGGTGTAGCGTGTGTGCGCCTTACTGGCGTCGTCGATGTTGTTATCGTTGAGTATGGGTTTGGTGAGTTCAAGATACCAGTCGCAGTATTCGTCCCACACCATGGAATAAATAGTTTGTGCGGCATGGTCGAAGCGGTATTTGCCGATTTGCTGTGTGGTTTGCTCGACGCAGTCTCTTAATATGCTTTGCATCCAGCGATCGGCAATCGATGCTTTGGCGTCATTTCTTGTGACAGCCTGGTCTTCGCAGTTCATCATGACGTAACGCGTTGCGTTCCATAATTTGTTGCAGAAGTTACGGTAGCCTTCGATACGACCCATATCGAATTTAATGTCGCGGCCGGTAGAGGCGAGGCTGGCAAAAGTGAAGCGCAGTGCGTCGGTGCCAAAGGCGGGGATGCCGTCGGTAAAGTCTTTGCGTGTAGCTTTTTCGATCTTGGGCGCCATCTCGGGTTGCATTAAACCGCTGGTGCGTTTTTTAACCAGTGCTTCGAGATCGATACCATCTATAAAGTCGATAGGGTCGAGTACATTGCCCTTCGATTTCGACATTTTTTGACCATGGCTGTCACGTACCAGGCCATTAATATAAACTTCTTTAAAGGGTACTTCGCCGGTAAACTTTAAGCCCATCATAATCATGCGGGCTACCCAGAAAAAGATAATGTCAAAACCAGTGACCAGCACATTGCCGGGGTAAAAGGTTTTGAGGTCTTCGGTTTTTTCGGGCCAGCCTTGGGTTGAGAAGGGCCACAGTGCGGATGAAAACCAGGTGTCGAGTACGTCTTCGTCCTGTTTTAGCACGATGTCATTACTTAGGGCATGTTTTTCACGCACTTCTTGTTCTGAACGTCCGACATAGACTTTGCCATCGGTGTCGTACCAGGCGGGGATGCGATGTCCCCACCATATTTGGCGTGAGATACACCAGTCTTGAATATTGCGCATCCATTCGAAGTAGGTATTTTTCCAGTTATCCGGCACAAAGCGGACATCACCGTTTTCTACGGCGGCGATAGCAGGCTCGGCCAGTGGGCCAATTTTTACGTACCATTGGTCAGTGAGATAGGGTTCGATAACGCTGCCTGATCGATCGCCACGTGGCACCATGAGTTTGTGTGGTTTGGTTTCTTCCAGTAAGCCTTGTTCTTCAAGCAGGGATAATACGGCTTTGCGCGCGGCATAGCGTTCAACACCTTGTAAATCGGTGGGAATTTCTTTTAATAGCGCTGACAATAAATCTGCATCGGTATTTTTATCGTTGCTACTGAGTACATGGGCATTGTCGTTAAAAATATTAATCAAGCCGCCATTGAAGAGGGCGCTGATTAAAGGGTTATCTTTGTGTCGTTGCCAAACCTCGTAGTCGTTAAAGTCATGCGCGGGTGTTATTTTGACGCAGCCGCTGCCGAATTCCGGGTCGACATAGTCATCGGCAATGATGGGAATTAAGCGGTGGGTGATCGGCAATTTAATGGACTGTCCGACCAGGTGTTTGTAACGCTCGTCATCGGGATGTATGGCAACGGCGGCATCGCCGAGCATGGTTTCCGGGCGCGTGGTGGCGACGGTTAACATTTGGTCGCTGTTGGCAATGGGGTAGCGAATATGCCAGAGGTGTCCGTTTTTTTCTTCTGAAATTACTTCGAGATCGGATACAGCGGTATGCAGTACAGGGTCCCAGTTAACCAAGCGTTTGCCGCGATAGATTAGGTCTTCTTCAAACAGTCGGACAAAGACTTCTTTCACCGCGTTGGACATGCCATCGTCCATAGTGAAACGTTCGCGTGACCAGTCCAGTGATGAACCCATGCGTCGTAATTGTTGGGTGATGGCGCCGCCGGATTTTTCTTTCCATTGCCAAACCTTTTCGATAAAGGCGTCGCGGCCCAAGTCGTGGCGACTCTTGCCTTCTTGTGCTAACTGTCTTTCTACTACCATCTGTGTGGCGATACCGGCATGATCGGTGCCGGCCTGCCATAAGGTATTGTGCCCTTGCATTCTATGGTAGCGAACCAGTAAATCCATTAAGGTATCTTGAAAAGCATGGCCCATATGCAAGGTGCCAGTGACATTGGGCGGTGGAATCATGATGCAATAGCTTTCGCCTGTGCCAGACGGTTTGAAGTAGCCGTTTTTTCCCCAGGTTTGATACCAATGTGATTCGAGCTTTTCTGGTTGATATGTTTTTTCCATAATAATCCGTATGCTGTATGAGAGTGTTGCTGTTTTTATAAAACAGCAGTTTATAAAGAAATTTGGTGGATATTGGGTGTTAGACCTTGTTCGCGATAGAAGCGAAAATGTTCACGACTGGTTTGGCGCAGGGTATCTTCATCGGCGACAACTTCGGCGACACGAGCAAATTTATCATAGAAGTCAGGAATAACTTTACTTAGATTGATTAATAAGCCATAGCCTTCAGGCGCGGTGTCGTTGTAACCAATGACGACAGGCGATTGTGGCATGCCGTTATTCAGGCGCTCGTGTGGAATAAAGCTACCTTGGCTAAACGTCCACAGTAGCTCGTCGAATTGTTGTGCCTTGACATCGTTATCTACATGGATATAAATGCGGTGTTTAAGTTTGTAGGCTTTTTCTGTCAAGCGGCAGGTGTAGCGCATGTATCCGCTTTCATCGCCGCCTGACAAAATATAGAAATCGACCTTTGTTTTTTCGTTATTCACAGCGATCCATCAGGTATTGTGTTAGCAAAGGCACGGGACGGCCCGTTGCCCCTTTTTCCTTGCCGCTAACCCAGGCAGTGCCAGCGATATCGAGATGTGCCCAACGCATTTTTTTGGTGAAGCGGGAGAGAAAGCAGGCAGCAGTAATGGTGCCAGCTGTGCGGCCACCAATATTGGCCATGTCGGCAAACGGGCTATTAATCTGCTCGTCGTACTCTGGGCTCATCGGTAGCTCCCAGATTTTATCATCGCTGGTTTTGCTGGCATGTTGTAGTTCGTTAACGAGGCTTGAGTTGTTACCGATGACGGCAGACATGTGATGGCCCAGAGCAACCAGGCAAGCGCCGGTTAGGGTGGCAATGTCGATCACTGAGGCGGGTTCAAAGCGTTCCGCATAGCTTAATGCATCACATAGGATTAAGCGACCTTCAGCATCCGTGTTTAATATTTCAATGGTTTGGCCAGACATGCTGGTAACGATGTCGCCAGGTTTTGTTGCGGTGCTGCTGGGCATGTTTTCAACGGCGGGGACAATGCCAATCAAGTTGACTGCGAGTTTCATTTCGGCAATCGCACTGACCGTGCCAAAGACACTGGCAGCACCGCACATGTCGTATTTCATTTCGTCCATGGCAGCAGCGGGTTTGATGGAAATRCCGCCGGTGTCAAAGGTGACACCTTTACCGACCAGGACATGAGGCTGCTCTTTTTTTGCGCCTTTATATTTAAAGATAATCAACTTGGCGGGTTCTTTTGTACCGCGTGTGACGGATAGTAATGAACCCATGCCGAGTTTTTCCATTTTTTCTTCGTTTAGAACTTCAATTGTGAGGTTGCGATGGCGCTTTGCCAGCGTATGAGCCTCTTGCTCAAGGTAGCTGGGTGTGCAGACGTTGGCAGGGTGATTGCCAAGGTTTTTAGCAAGTTCGACACCATTGGCGATGGCGATGCCGTCACTGACCGCTTTCTCACCTGATGCSAGGTTACGGCGACTTGGTACCGTTAGCACCATTCTCCGCAGGCGACGTTTGGGTGGGATATTGGTGGTTTTATAGTTGTCGAATCGATAACAGACTGCGTGCGCAGTTTCAATGGCCTGGCGGATCTTCCAATAACTGTCGCGGCCTTTGACGTGTAGCTCGGATAGAAATGACACTGCTTCGGTGACGCCGCTGCTTTGCAGTGCCTTTATCGTAGAGGTGATGATTTTGCGATACTGGCGCTCATCAAGGTCGCGATCACGACCACAGCCGACCAGCAATATCCGATCACATAAAATATTTTCGACGCTATAAAGAAGTAGCGTTTGCCCAACATCTCCATCGAGGTCGCCGCGCCGTAATATATTCGAAATATAGCCGCCACTGGCTTCATCGAGTCGCTCGGCCGCGGCAGACAGCCGTCGTGTCTTGCTGACGCCGACGATGACACAGGCGCTGCGTTGTTTTTCGGGATGTCCACTTTTTACTATAAATTCCATAATTTCCTGCCCTTGAGCGTATCGCTATAACGAGAATAGAGTCGGTCTGTGCATGGTTAATTTTTTAGTCACGACTATTGCTTCCTTTTTAATCAATAGGCTGGCGACTTTTTTGCTAAAACATGTGAAAATAACCAGAATAGCTTGATTATTGGCTTTTTCCGCAAAAATGACAATAGATCCCTATGACGCTTGACCGTTATCTGCGCAAAGAAGTGCTGGCAAATTTATTTGGTGTGTTGACAGTGTTGCTGTTGATATTTCTTGGTAATCGCTTTGTGCGTTTTCTTGGCGATGCACTTGATGGCGATTTAGCTCAGGATACTATTCTTACGGTCTTGTTGCTTAAGCTGGTGAGTGCACTGGTTGTGATTGTGCCGCTGGCACTTTACCTGGCAGTTCTATTGGGCTTCGGTCGGTTTTATCGAGATAACGAAATGACTGCCATGCTGGCTTCTGGTATCAGTCCGTTGCGCATGGCTAGGGGTTTACTCTGGCTAATACTGCCTATTGCCTTAATCATTGCTGTTTTATCGTTAGAGTTATCGCCTTGGGCTGAAGAACAAGTCGAGCGTATTCAGGATGAAGTGCAGGCGCGCTCAGAATTGCTAGGAATTAGCGCAGGTCGTTTTATCCAAAACAAGGCGGGTAAAGGTGTCTTATACGTTGATCGTATCGACGATGACACAGCGACCTTACATAATGTTTTTGTACAATGGCGTAAGGACGGCCGTTTGGCAACGGTGAGTGCCAGGCGCGGTTATGTTAAAAATGATGAAGCCTACGATGCGCGCTACCTGGTGCTTGAACAAGGCTATCGTTACGAAGGTAAGCCTGGCGCTGTTGATTTTCGCATAATTCGTTTTGAGCGCCATAATGTTTACCTTGAGTCGCAACCGATTCGGGCGAGCCAGCGTGGCAATAAGGCTTTATCTACGTCGGCATTGCTGCAATTAGATTCTTCATCTGCCAGCGCAGAATTTCAGCGCCGCTTATCAATGCCAATTGCTACGGTGTTATTAGCCTTTCTGGCTTTACCCCTTAGTAAGGTTTCACCGCGTCAGGGTCGATATTCCCGGTTATTATTGGCGATTTTGGTCTATGCCGTTTACAGCAATATGTTAACAGTGGCCCAGTCCTGGCTAGGGCGTGATGTCATTCCTGCTGAGTTAGGCCTGTGGTGGGTGCATTTTATCGTGCTGGGGTTTGTTGTTTTTTTGTTTATGCAGATGAGCGGTGTTCGGCTATGGCCTGAGAAGCGGGTGGTGACATGATGCTCATCGATCGTTATATTGCACGCAGTATTGCTTGGAGTAGCTTGTTTGTTACGTTAATTTTACTGACCTTGTTTGTTTTTATCGATTTCATCGGTGAGCTGGGCGATGCGGGTAAGGGTGATTATGGCGTGGTGCATGCCTTGATTTACGTTGTGCTCACCTTGCCAGCCTTATTGTATCAATTATTCCCGGTATTGGCCTTATTGGGTACTTTGGTTGGCTTGGCATTATTGGCTAATCATGGTGAGTTGATGGCGATACGTGCTGCGGGTGTTTCGCTTTGGCGTATTCTTGGTTCGGTCAGCATGATTGGGCTGGTCTTTGTTGTATTGTCTTTTGTTGTTGGTGAATGGGTGGCGCCAAAATCCGGTGTATTTGCCGAACAATATAAATCTCGTTTGCAGTCAGGCGATGCATCACTCACTAAAACTAAAAGTGGCTATTGGCTGCGTAAAAAAAATAATTTTATCTATGTTGAAGGTATTGCCGATGACGGTAAGCCTGGCGGGGTCGATATATGGACTATTGACGATGAGACTTTAGCGCTAACAAGATCTTTGCATGCAGAGATCGCAGTGCCTTTGGCGCAGGGCTGGCAATTTAATAATGTTGATACGATAAATTTATCGATGGCGGGTATCGAAAGACAGAATGTTCGCGTTATGCAGTGGGACGATTTTCCGGAACAGTCTTTGCTTATTGCAGCGTCGACCAAACCAGAGGAGCTCTCTGCCTACGAGCTGTTTCGCTATGTTAGTTACCTGCATAATAATGGTTTACAGGCCTTGGCTTATGAGCAAACCTTGTATTCAAAAATAGTGGCACCGTTAACGGTTGCTGTGATGGTGTTACTTGCCTTTCCCTTTGTCTTTGGCTCCTTGCGCAGCGCAGGAATTGGGCACTATGTTTTTATTGGCGCCTGTATTGGCATCGGTTTTCATTTGTTCAATGAATTATTCCGTTACAGTGGCCTGGTGTACGGCTTACCGCCGTTGTTTAGTGCGCTGGCGCCAACCGCTCTTTTCTTTGTGATTGCCATTATTTCTGTACGCCGGATCTTCTGATTAAGGAATCTCTGAATCAGTTCAGAATTAAGTAGAGATTCCTTCAGATATTTGCTTGTCGGCCGACAGAATGATTTGTCTCTATTACGTTGCCAGGATGCTGAAGGGTATGATTACCGTTGAAAAAATAGCTGAGTTTCCGATATTCTCAGACTTTACACCTGATCAGGTTGGGCAAGTATTGTCTTGCTCGTCAGAGAAACAGTATGAAAAAGGCAGTATATTGATTCACGAGTCGGGTTCTTGCTCAGATATTTATATTATAATGGATGGCCGGGTTGGCGTCGAAATACAGTCGTATACGCGATCACGATTAAATAGTGAAAATAAGCGTTTGGCATTATTGCGTGCTGGAGAACTTGTTGGTGAGATGGCGTACATCGAGCAGCGACGTCGTGCTGCACAAGTGTCTGCCTTTGATAATGTGCAGGTGCTTAGTATTGATAAGGCTGAGCTTGATATCTTGTTTGAGCACAATCCAAAAATCGGGTTCTTATTTATGCGTAATGTCGCGCGCACTATTTCACGGCGGCTGACGGACCTTAATTTTCTTTGGCGTGATGATGTGTAAACATGCTTTTACTCTTCGATAAATTTATTCTCATCAAATAACAGTTTGCCTAATGACAGCACGGATTGCTGCTTTGCGGTAATATGTGTGTATCAAAGTAACACTGATGGATGCGCGTATGTATTGGCTTTTTGGTGTGGTGATTGGTGCGGTAGTGCTGGTTTTGTTGGTGCTGACCGTCATCAACTTCAAACGCTATGCGTGGCTGGTAATTCTAGTCTTTGTTTTACTGATTGCCGCAATCAGTATTTTCTATTTGTATGAAAGTGATATTGCCGCGAGCAAAGATGCCTTTAGTGCAAGTGATATTGTTTTGAGTGAGGCGCAGTTGACCCCCTCGCATGGCAGCTACTATCAGTTTTCGGCGACAATAAAAAATCTCTCTACTGTTAAGCAGCTTGCTGCTATTGAAGTATTGATTGATTTGTTGGAATGCACTGGTGATGGCTCTGACAGGCACTGCGAGGTGAGTGAAAGTAGCCAAAAGCAGATAAAACTTCGTCTGCTTGCCTCAGACGCTAAGCGTGTCGAATCTTATATAGCGTTTTCCAATATCGCCATTGAGCGTGCTGACGACCAGTGGCGCTACACGCTTATTCGTGGCATTGGGCGCTAGCGCACTTGAATTGGCCGTTTTCCGGTGCCTGCCTTTGTCTCGGTATAGCCAGCCGCCCTATCGCATAATCCCTAAGTTTTAATTTACTTAAAGTTGTCTGCCTAATCGCCGTTAAAGGTGTTGGGAGTTTAGTCCTATCGTCATAAGCGTACTAGACAGGAGAGGACGATGTCAAAGTTAATGAATGCAGTGGATGAGCGTACCAAACTGGCCGGTGCAAACCGACTGGAAGTGTTGCTCTTCAGCTTGGGTAAAGACAAAAATACAGACCGCTCAGAGGTCTATGGAATCAATGTGTTTAAGGTACGTGAAGTAATGCGTGTGCCAGATATCACTCACGCACCGGATGTGCCGGATGCGGTAGAGGGCATGGTCAGTTTGCGTGGCAGCATGATTCCTGTCATTAATCTGTGCAAGTTTTGCGATATTCATCCAGAAACGCCACCGGAAATCTTGATTATTACTGAGTACAACCGCTTTACCCAAGCGGTGCTAGTGCACTCAGTAGAAAGTATTTTACGTCTGGAGTGGACTCAAGTGAAAGTGCCGCCACCGATGATGGCTAATCGTATGGGTGGCTTGCTTACGGCTGTCACTCAGCTAACTGACAATCGTATTGTCATGATTCTTGATGTTGAAAAAGTGCTGGCAGATACCGGTGACTTTGGCAATGACCCGTCGCTCTATGACGGTATTGAAGAGTTAAATACCGAAGCGACTATCTTGTTTGCTGATGACTCAGTGGTCGCGCGCAAACAAATTGAAACCACTTTTAATAAGGTGGGCATTAAACATATAAGTGCTAAGAATGGTAAAGAGGCATGGATACAGCTTGATGAGATAGCCAAGCGTGCCCAGCATTATGATAGACCTGTTAGTGATTATGTTGCAGCAGTGCTGACTGATGTTGAAATGCCAGAAATGGATGGTTACGTACTGACAAAAAGAATTAAAAATGATCCTCGGTTTAAAGGTATACCTGTTGTGATGCATTCGTCTCTGTCGGCAGACGCAAATAAATCTATTGGTTATTCTATGGGTGCTGATCATTATGTGCCTAAGTTTGATCCACGCGAGTTGACCAGCGTATTTCGTCCGATCATTAAGAAATGGGAAGAAGATCGCAAAGTGCAGAAACCAGGCGTAAATAGCTCGGCTGCCTAGTAATAGTAATCATAACTGTTAAATGTTTGTCGTTCGATAGTTATGATTAAAAAACTAATGTTAGGGAATCTCTGATTGATTTATGGCTCGGTATATGATGGCTAATATTTCTCACCTCATAATCCATTTGGCCCAAAATTAATCAGGGGCTCCCTGGGTTTATAAACAGTTTCGAGAATTACAAATATAATTAGGCAAAAAAATGGAGTAGTCAGTGCCGAATAACATGTCTGGCATTGCTCCAGGTGCGCTAGATGTTGATCTTCGTACCAGTCAGCCTGATCCTTACGCTGGCCACCTTGCTAATGCAAATAAAGGTGGTGGCGTGATTTCAACAGAAGATATTTTCAATGATCGTGGGAAACTGTTAATACGTAAACATGCCAGCATTGATTTTGTTAATGCGCAGTGTTTATTACAACAGCGTTTGCTAAAACCGTTAGAAGATCAAGTCCAGGTCAAAGACGTCTTGACTAACGAAAATTTTCTTGCTGAATATTCATATTTTTTTCAATCAAATCGCGATATTTTTACGGCTAGCCGCCATTTGCGTTTTACGCGAGACTTTGAGAAATTGATACAGGGTATGCGTCTACCGGCTGTGCTTGCGCAAAAAATGACAGTGATGAAAATGTGTTTGCCTGAGCAATTTCAAAAGGCATTATTTAGTTCGTGGTTAGCCGCATTAATTGCACGTGAAATGTCTCTGGATAAAGACGATATTTATGCCGTTTTTATCGCTGGTTTAACGCACGATATCGGGTTTTTACATATTTCATCTGAGATTTTTAGTAAAGAAGGTGAGGTCAGCGTAAACGATTGGCGTGCTATTCAAAGTCACGTTGTCATTGGGGAAATGGTGCTCAAAAATTACCATGAACTGCCTGAATCGGTGCCCCGGGCGGTGTTTGAGCACCACGAACGTTGTGATGGTACTGGCTATCCTGCGGCAAAGGATGAGAGCGGATTATCGGTGCTTGGCCAGATTGTTGGTATGTCCGATGCGATTCAGGCTTTGCGTATGGGTATGTTTGCTAAATCGGGCCGAAATTTACGCGATACCTTACCGTTTTTGCGTTTAAATTCTCATACACATTTTTACGATACTTATCGCGCGGTTGTAGGTATTTTACGTAAATCCGGTCTTGAACCAACACCTATAGCTCACCCACAGGGCAACGCTCAATATGTTCCGTTGTTAGTTCAGCGCATAGATTGTTTTAAGCAGGCATTGAGCTCAATAAAGAAAATTTCCAAGGCCTTGCAGGGAATTGAAAGTGGGCCTAAGGGTCGTATTTCGATGCGAACCTTTAGCCAGTTATTGAACAGCATTGCTACGTCCGGGATGGCACGTGACGAGTTGCTAGGTTGGATTAAGCTTATTGATAATAATATCGACGATTCTATTTTGCTGGAAATTAATGAGATTGACTTGATGCAAAATGAGCTGATATGGCAAATATCCAATGCACAGCGTACATTCAACGCATTTCTTGAGCGTGAATGTAATGTTAATAGTCAGATGCAATCGACCTTGCGTATGTACAGTGATCTTCTGCGCCAGTCATTGGAAAAACTTCGCCAACGGTAATTGTAGTGTTTTCCTCTCTCTGCTTACCTTCAAGGTGGTCTCAACTGTTTTAGCTTTGCCTGAAAATATACGCTTTAATTTTTTGGCAAATTGCATGTTATCGACAAATCAGCGATGATGACGCCTATTATTACTGCTGCGACGAATAGATCATCGTAACTTAGAGGAGAATATATAATGAGATACACCAGTTTAGCGATTGCCATTGCTGCGTTAATGTTAGGCGCATGTAGCGATAGCGAGCATGAAGTAAACAAAGAGCGCGAGATAAATAGCATGCCGTCAACGCCTTCGGCTGTGATGGAGTCTATGAGCGGGGAAAAAGAGGGTGATCAGGCGGCTGATTCTGCTATGGATGCGGATGCTGCGAAAGAATCAATGGAAGAATCCGCTGATTCCGGAGCGATGGATAAAGCGAAAGAAATGGCCGCTGACTCTGAGATGATGGATAAAGCGGAAGAAATGGCCGTTGACTCTAAGATGGTGGATAAAGAGGAAGAAATGGCCGCTGACTCAGATGTTGTCGACAAGGCCAAAGAAATGGTTGATTCATCAGCCGAACCATTAAAAACGAAAGAAGCGATGAATGATGCTCATTCAATGCTCGGTATTGGGACTGGTGATGATGCCGCCGAAGCAGCTGGTTCAGCAGTAGAAGAAGCTGCGGGCGCAGCAATGGCGACTGTGAGTATGGAAGATGGCACTGCCTTAGCCAAAAAGAGCGGCTGTTTTGCGTGTCACTCAATTGATAAGAAGATCCTTGGGCCATCCTGGAAAGATGTTGCAGCCAGATATGCTGATGATAAAGCAGCGGGTAAAGCCCATTTGCTGACTAAAGTGGCTAAGGGTGGTAAAGGCGTATGGGCTGATGCGGGTATTAATGCATCGATGCCTCCTTATTCTCCTCGCGTTAGCGACGCAGACATCGAAATCTTGGTAGATTTCGTGCTCGGTTTGTAAAAGCCAGCGAGTAATTTACCGAAAAGCCGAGTGGGTTTTCCTGCTCGGCTTTTTTGTTGTCTATACAAAGATGAATTTAGAGGGCACTTGACAAATAAAACAATGTTCAATAAATTGCAGCATTAATTAAATATTGTTTAGTTAATAGAAGGCACATAAAACAGGCATAGCTACCTTAATGGCACGACGTAACGATCACAGCCGAAAACAGATAAGAGAACTGGCTATACAGGCTGTTCTTGATGTCGTCGACTCTGATGAAGATGCCACCATTACCGCTCGCTCTGTCGCTAAGGGGATGGGTTATACCGTTGGCACCCTGTATCTGGTGTTTCGCAATCTTGATGACTTGCTGCTGCAAGTAAATAGTAAACTGCTGCAACATCTTTATGGCGATATGAATGTTGTTGCACAAAACAGTGAAGGCCCTCGGGATACAATCTTCGAATTGGCAAAGTGCTATGTTTCTTTTGCAGAAGACCATCCAGGTCGTTGGCAGCTTTTGTCTCATCGCCGTGACAATACCCTTGGGCATGACGCGGTCGAAAATGAGGCCGATAACATTGTCGAAGATATTTTTGTGTTAGTGCAAACCGAGCTTACGCGTCTGGCACCAACACGTGACAGTAAAGAAATCGCCATCGCCGCCCGAGCGCTATGGAGCGCGATCCACGGCATCTGTATTGTGACTGCGAGCAGTCATCTGCGTCGCCGAGCGCACTATGATGCACGTTTGTTAGTACATACGCTTGTTCATACCTACCTATCGGGTTTTATGTTCGATAAAATCGAATCATTAGCACCCCGTTCTTGAAGGATAATAAAGATGCATTGGCTAAAAATATCATTGCAGTGGTTGTTACGATTACTTTTTCGAGTAGAACTCAAAGGAATGGAACACTATGAAGCAGCAGGTGACAGGGTGCTTATCGTCGCCAACCATGTATCATTGCTTGACGGATTATTGTTGGCTGTGTTTTTGCCTGATAAAGTAAGTTTTGCGATAGATACTCAGTGGGCGAAAAAATTTAGTCTCATAGTAAAGTTGGTTAATGTTTTCCCCATGGACGGTAACAATCCTTTGTCAATAAAAGGCCTTGTTCGCAATTTACAAAAAGATAATAAAGTCGTTATTTTTCCTGAGGGGCGAATCACCGTAACGGGCGCTTTAATGAAAGTCTACCCAGGTCCAGGCATGGTTGCGCAACGATCTGGCGCAACGATTCTACCGCTGCGTATCGACGGCGCCCAATATTCCAGGTTTTCTTATCTGAAAAACAAATATCGCCTGCGCTTTTTTCCAAAAATCACCTTAACAATTTGTCCACCGAAAACCATTAAAGCGCCTGAGCATCTCAGTGTCTCGAAAAGACGCGAGTACGGTGCGAATGCTTTGTATCGCATTATGACCGATATGATGTTCGAGACATCGCAATTCGACACCACCATATTGCAAGCGATTATAAGTGCCGCAAAAACAAATGGTTGGAATCGTGTCGTTATCGAAGATCTGAAGCGAGCACCACTAACATATCGTTCATTGTTAATGCGCAGCTTTATATTGGGTAAGGCCTTGAGCGACTTTACTGATAAGGCCGAGAATGTCGGTGTATTTTTACCTAGTGCCGCTGCCAACATTGTTACTGTATTGGCGTTGCAAGCCTACGGCCGCATTCCGGCAATGCTTAATTTTAGCGTTGGCGCTAAAGGCGTCATTTCTGCATGTGAAACGGCGGCATTAAAAAACGTGATTACTTCACGTCAGTTTATTGAAGCAGCCGGCCTTGAAGATGTTATAGGTGAGCTTAAACAACATGTCAGTATTCATTATCTGGAAGATCAGGCGAGCAAGATTGGCATTGCCGATAAATTACGTGGTTATTGGCAGGCACGCAGACCACAAGCGGTGATAAAATCGCTTTGTAGCAATGTGCGGTCTATTGATCCTGCGATAATCTTGTTTACTTCCGGGTCGGAAGGTATGCCCAAGGGGGTTGTGTTATCGCATCGTAATATCGTTGCCAATGCCGTACAGATCGCCGCACGCATTGATTTCGGCCCTGGCGATATTGTGCTTAATGCATTGCCAATGTTTCATTCTTTCGGTTTGACCGGTGGCACCTTCTTGCCTCTATTGTCAGGTATGAAGACTTTTCTCTATCCATCGCCTTTGCATTATAAAGTTATTCCCGATGTCGCCTATCACACTAAAGCGACGGTTATGTTTGGCACCAATACATTTTTAGCAGGGTACGCAAAATATGCGCATCCCTATGATTTTTATAATCTGCGTTATGTCATCGCCGGCGCTGAAAAACTGCGTGATGAAACACGGGACACATGGATGCATAAATTTGGTGTACGCATTTTAGAAGGTTATGGTGTAACAGAGACCAGCCCAGTATTAAGTGTGAACACACCAATTGCCTGCAGAGAAGGTAGTGTCGGCCGTTTATTGCCGGGAATCGAATATCAGTTAGAAAAAGTAGAGGGTGTAGCAGAAGGTGGTCGTTTACATGTTAAAGGCCCGAATATTATGCTTGGCTACTACTTGCATGATAATCCGGCGACCCTGGTACCACCAAAAACAAGGTATGGTGACGGCTGGCACGACACGGGCGATATCGTTAAGGTTGAAGATGGGTTCGTGACCATTTTGGGGCGCGCTAAACGCTTTGCCAAAATTGGTGGTGAATTGGTGTCGCTGGCGGCAGTAGAAGAAACTGCCTATCAACTCTGGCCAGACGCAAATCACGCGGTGGTTAGCATTTTTGATGAGAGGAAAGGCGAAAAGCTGATGCTGCTTACTACGCAGCAAAATGCTGAGCGCAGTGTTTTAGTCAGTTTCTCGCGAGGGCAGGGTATCGCAGAAATCAATATTCCCAAAGAAATAATCATCACAAAAACCATGCCTTTACTAGGCACCGGTAAAGTTGATTTTAATGGGGTGAAGCTGCTTATTGAGAAACGTGCCGCACAATAATGAATGATTTTAAAAAATTATTGATCGCGCAGTTTCTTACTGCTTTTGCTGATAATGCAATATTGTTTACTGCCATAACCTGGGTATTTGCCAATGCCGATACCCAGCCATGGTATGTACCTGCATTGCAAGCGAGTTTTCTTATCGCCTTTGTGGTTCTGGCGCCGTGGGTAGGTGCTTATGCTGACACGCATGCCAAGCCTAAGGTCATGGTCAGCGCTAACCTTGTAAAGATAGTCGGTGCGGGTTTAATGATTGTTTCAGTAGAGCCCTTGCTTGCCTATGCTGTAGTCGGTATAGGCGCCGCCATGTACAGTCCTGCCAAGTACGGTATATTGCCGGAGTTGGTTGACGAGCAAGAGCTGGTTAAAGCCAATGGCTGGATTGAAGGCGCCACCATTATTGCCATTTTGGCTGGCACCATAGTCGGTGCAAAAATTGCTAATCAGTCTTTAAGCATAGCGTTATGGTTTGTCGTCGGTCTTTATGCTTTATCTGCTCTTATTGCAACTCGTATCGGGCCACTAGAGGTGATACTGCTTAAGAAATCAGGTCACGTCAAAGCCTTTGTGCAAATGTGTAAAACGTTGATAGAAAATCGTCGCGCCCGATTTGCTCTTATTGGTTCGGCATTATTCTGGGCGTCTGCGGCGCTATTGCGAGTAGCGCTGGTTGTCTGGGCGCCGATTGTTTTGTTAATATTTGATACTGATAAAATCGCCGAGCTAACAGCCTTTATTATGCTTGGTATTATCCTCGGCTCGGTTTTGGCGGCGAAACTGTTTAACCTCGAAGATCTGCGCCGTGCCCGCTTCGCTGCTTATGCTATGGGTGTGTTTGTTATTATCTTTAGCCAGGTTGATACCATGTTAAGCACCCGCATAACGCTGTTTTTGATAGGCGTGGCTGGTGGTATGTTTATCGTACCGATTAATGCAGTAGTACAGAATATTGGTCACAAGACAGTGGGTGCTGGCGGTACTGTTGCCGTACAAAATTTTTTTAATAATCTGGCTATGCTGGCAGCGTCAATAATTTATGCCGTGACCGCAGCGTGGGGCGCGCCACCCATCGAGACATTGGTAGTGCTGGGGGTATGTATTATCCTGGCGACTTTGGTAATCGCTCGACAGCTTCGCCAAAACCAGGAATAGCTTTCAAATGGCAGCAGTTATAAAGCTTGCTTGCTGATATAATTTTAGAAATTTAATTCATTATTCGGGAGAATGATAATGGTACGTACCGTGTCGACGATGTTAGAGCTGGGAACCACAGCACCTGATTTTTCATTGTTAGAGCCGGCGACCGGCGAGCAGAAATGTCTGGCCGATTTTGCTGATGCGAAAGCCTTGTTGGTGATGTTTATTTGTAATCACTGCCCTTATGTTTTGCGCATAGAAGATGGCTTGGCAGGGCTTGGTGACGAATTTAAAAATGACGGTGTTGCCATCGTTGCCATTGGCCCTAACGATGCTGATAATTATCCCGATGACAGCCCAGAAAAAATTGCTGAACGTGTGAAAGACAAGGGCTATACCTTTCCCTATTTATTTGATGCTACACAGGACGTTGCCAAGGCTTATGCTGCCGCCTGTACGCCAGATTTCTTTTTGTTTGATGGTGGCCGTAAGCTCGTCTATCGCGGTCAGTTTGACGATGCGCGTCCAGGTAATGAAATTGATGTGACGGGAAAAGACATGAAGGAAGCTATTCGCCGAGTGTTGGCTGACGAAGCGCAAGTTGAAAACCAAATCCCCAGTATGGGCTGTAATATTAAATGGAAGCCTGGTAATGCGCCTGAGTATTTTACAGGTGTGAGAGCGGGGGGGAGTAAGTAAGGCTTGAGATTTGTTGCATGCGTTTTAATCTGAACGCATGTTTTTACTTTTAGTTGAATATTTACTTCTGTCATTCCTGCGTCACTCTACCGCCTACATCCTTGTAGGCGTGCGCGGGAATGACGGCTTAGGCTTTTTAAATTATGTCAGAGCCATTGTCAGGTCGCTGATCTTCGATGCTGGTTTGCATTTTTGGCCAATCATCAAAAGGGAATGGCTGTACCTCGCTGTCAAATAAAATAAAGCGGACACATTGATTGATGTATTGGCTTAATTGGCTGGCAAACTCGCTGAGGCGTTGGCCACGTTCGCTGGTGAATAGCACAAAACCAAACTGTATGAAGGCTACGGCAACAGCGACGTAAAGTGCGATGGTTAGTAATAGACCGAAAATGAACATAAAAAACAGTCGCAGCCATGTGGTACGGTTAGTTATATTTTCTTTAGTGTCATCTTGCATTAGCTCAGTATCCTAGTATCTACCTGTTTAAGTAAGCTTAATGCAGTGAGGCGCGCCATTCCAGTTTTGCGACAATTTTTGCTTCAAACTTGGCCAGTTCTTGCAGGCGAGGATAGACTTCTTCCTCGGTAAAATAATGTAATGCCATGTCGACAAAGACATGACCGTGTTTTGCTTCGACACCACTGAGTACTTTATAAAAATGTTTTAGCTCGGGGTCTTTCAGTGCCTCGGCAATAAGTCGAAAGCGTTCTGCACCACGACATTCGATAATAGAAGACACTAGTAGCTGGTCGAGGAAACGCTCGCTACGGCCATGGCGCATCAGCTTGCAGAGTTGGTTTACATAAGGGTCGGGTTCGTCTTTAATAAGGCTGACGCCACGTTTTTCCATTAATGCATAGACTTGGCCAAAATGCTCCAGCTCTTCCTGTGCCAGCTCAACCAGAGCAGTAATGATCTTGGGTCTATCGGGGTAGCGAACGACCATGCTCATGGCCAAGGACGAAGCCTTGCGCTCGCAATTGGCGTGATCCGCAAGAAATGCGTCAAAATTATTTATAATGACATTAACCCATTCGGGGTCGGTTGCACTAAGTAGGTTTATCGATTTTTTTGCCATGTTAAGTTTTATACTATGGTTAATTATGTTAAAAATCAGGGTCTGATGACGGCTTCAATATCGCTTGAGAACAACATTCAGCAGCGCTGGGCACGCTATCGTCAGCGTTTCGCGCCAAAGGTAGTGTCGTTGACCGACTTGCCTGCGCCAGACCTGGGTTTGGCGGTGGTAATCCCTTGTTACAGTGAGCCTGATGTTATCAAGACCATCAATGCTTTGTACGGTTGTATTCGGCCAGCCTGTGCTGTTGAGATTCTGCTTATTATAAACGCTTCAAGTGCCGACGACGATGCCATTCATCGGCAAAATGAAAAAACCCTGGATGAATTGTCTGCGTGGGCAACACAACACAATGAAGCTGGCTTTCATTTGCATTGTGTTTATGAGAAGGATCTACCGGTAAAGCACCAGGGTGTGGGCCTGGCACGCAAGATCGGGCTGGATCTGGCCGTTTCACGTTTTGCCGGTGTTGGCCGGGAGAACGGTGTTTGTATTTCTCTGGATGCGGACTGTCTTGTTGAACAAAACTATTTTGTTGCTATTGCTGAATATTTCGCAGTGAACAAGGAAGACCGGATAGCGGTTATTGATTTTGAACATCAGCTCGAAGCTCTATCCGATTCTAGTCACTACCAGGCTATGGTCGCCTATGAGCTGTATTTGCGTTATTACGTGCAAGGTGTTCGCTATTCAGGGCTACCTTATGATTATCAGACTTTAGGTTCGTGTTTTGCCGTGCGGGCGAATAGCTATATGGCGCAGGGCGGGATGAACAAAAGACAGGCGGGCGAAGATTTTTATTTTATTCATAAATTCACAGTCTTGAGTCAGTGCGGTCGTATTAAGTCAACGCGTGTCATGCCCTCAGCGCGATTATCACAGCGGGTTCCCTTTGGTACTGGCCCAGCCGTCTTACAGCGGATGGGTGCCAGCTCAGAGGCTTATGACACCTATGATCCGCAAGTTTTTCGAGATYTACGCTGTTTGCTGGAATGGCTGCGAGGCTTAGCTGATAAATCAGAGTTGAATTTAGCTGGTGTGCAGTCCTTGCCGCAATCTTTATATGCGTTTTTACAGCAGCAAGGTATTGAGCAGCGCATGGCAGAAATCCATAGTAATACCGCAAGCATGGAAACCTTGATCGAACGTTTTTTACAATGGTTTACCCCATTTTTAGTGCTGAAATACGTACATTTCGCTCATGAGCATAGTTATAAGTGTAAGCCATTGATTCAGGCTTGCGGTGAAATGCTGGTAATGTTCGGTGGTGAGAAGAAAGGGGATAATGGACTTTTTGGCTTATTGTGTAGTTACCGACAGTGTGATTCTAGAAAAACCTGATACCAGTGCAGTATTGGGTAGGTGAAACGCGGTAGTATGGTTTCTGAAGATGCGGTCGCTATATTGGTTATTATTTTAAGAATTGAGGTATGTAGAAAGGCTGCTTATGGAGCGAAGATTTTCTCCACGTATTGAGGTAGAACTGCCCGTCGATGTGCTTTTGGCGGATGGGCAGGTATTTACTATGCGAAGTATCGATTTGTCCTATATGGGCGTATCGTTTAATTGTGACTTTTTGACAATGCAGCAGATTTTTCCAAAAGGTCACTGGTCGGGCCTGAAGGATCGGGTTAATTTCACACTCAGTATTAAGGTAAGTGATGACTTTGTTCTTGATTGCAATTCTTTGGTGACACGTTTCCTTCGTTTGTCTGAGAAGGAATATCACGTCGGCGTGCAATTTATTGATTTAGACGATGAATTGCGACATTCGCTGATTCACTATATCAACGGACGTAAGGAGCCGCCTAAATGAGTCCGGCTAATTTTAGTTAAACTTGGATTGATGCAGAAGGCAATTATGTTTAGTCGAAAATCTTTATTAATACCAAGCCCTGATCAGGCCTTACCTGGCCGTGATACAGCGATACCGGTTCCTGATGTTCACTATGTTAACGGTAATTGCATGGGGTCGCCGTTTCCTGGTGGTATGCAGCAAGCTCTGTTTGGTCTTGGTTGTTTTTGGGGCGCAGAGCGTTGTTTCTGGCAGTTAGAAGGTGTTTATGTCACGGCGGTGGGTTATGCCGCTGGTAATACCCCTAACCCAGGTTATGAAGAAGTGTGCAGTGGTCAGACCGGGCATAATGAAGTGGTGTCTATCGTTTATGATCCCAAAATCATTAGTTATGAAACCTTGTTAAAAATATTTTGGGAGGCTCATAACCCAACGCAGGGAATGCAGCAAGGTAATGATAGAGGGACACAATATCGTTCGGGTATTTATACTTATAACGATAAACAAATGAAAATGGCCAAGCAAAGCCTGCTTGATTATCAATTAGGGTTAAACCAGTCCGGTTACGGCGCAATTACAACAGAAATTAAAGCGGCTCCTACGTTTTACTATGCTGAATCTTATCACCAGCAATATTTAGCGAAAAACCCGAATGGCTATTGTGGCTTGGGTGGGACGGGGGTTGCGTGCCCGACAAGCAGCGAGGCTGTGAACAGTTAGTCGCTGTGCTATCTGAGTTTATTTGTCGGCATCGCTAGGGCAATCACATACACTCCACTGAAAGAACTCACGTGTTTCTATGCGCTGTGGCGTGTTGAGCAGTGTTTCACTGTCACCTTGCTCGATTAATGTGCCATCACACATAAAAAAAGCCTGTCCGCCGAGCCGACGTACTTGATCCAGGTCGTGGGTTACCACAACAACCGGCATGGTTTTGGCGAGTCCATGTAATGAGGCTTCTATTTTGTTTTTAGAGCGCGGGTCGAGTGAAGCGGTGGGCTCATCAAGCAAAATAACGGCCGGTTTTACCGCTAAGGCACGGGCAATACATAAGCGTTGTTGCTGACCGATAGAGAGTGTTTGCGCGTCATGATTTAAACGATCAGACACCTCATCCCACAACGCGGCTTGCTTAAGGCAGGATTCAATCAATTGGCTATTGTCGTGGCGCCTTTTTTTGCCGCGAATACCAAACAAGACATTGTCTGCAATAGAGCAGGGGAATACAGTGGGCTTTTGTGCGATCAAGCCGATGTGTTGGCGTAAGGCATCTTCACCGGCAGGCCAGTGTTTGCTGGCAACCCCATCGACAATTATTTCACCCTGCCAGTCTTTTATAAGCCCATTCATGCAGCGTAATAACGAGCTTTTGCCTGCACCAGAAGGGCCAATGACGGCAGTAATACCAGTATCAGCGAGGCTAAGATTAAGCTTGTTGAGAATGACGCGGCCAGCACGTTTCAGTGATAGCTCGCTCACTTCAACACGAATTTTTTGCGAAGGCGTGGGCTGGCTGAGAGTGTTTTCAATGTTATCGGCTGTTGCGATCAATGCTGGGCTATCCATGGTGACTGCGTCGTCTATTAAGCAGGTGTGCAATAAGGCTAAACATAGCCACTAGCGTAACAAGAACCAGTGCACTACTCCAAGCGCGTGCAACCGCATTTTCGTCGACAGCTTCCTGGGCCAGGTAAAAAATATGGGTTTGCAGGCTGGTCACTGGTGCGAATAGAGAGTTAGGCCAGCTTGCCCCTGAGAATACGGTGGCGGTAAATAATATGGGTGCCGTTTCAGACAGGGTGCGCGCGACGGCAAGAAACAAACCCGTTAACAGGCTGCGCCATGCACGAGGACGCCAGACATGCCAGACAACTCGGCTTGGCGACATGCCCAGGGCGCGTGCGGCATCGGTATAGTCGCTGGGAACACGCTCTAATGCATGAATCGTGTTGAGCGTTAACACGGGCAAAATAATCATGGCCAACACAATCGCACCGGCGGCCAGCGATATTCCCCAGCCAAGTAAATGAACAAAGACAACTAATCCACAGAGGCCATACACCAGTGGAGGAATACTTTGAAAGGTCGTTAAGACGTGTTGCATTACAGAATTGCTGCGAGGCCCTGCGTAAAGCCTGCTATAAAGCGATAGGCCAATAGCCAAAGGTAGTGCCAGCAAGCACGACAAGATGCTTAGCGCTAATGAGCCAATCACTTGCGCCATGATGCCTTGCGAGCTGCCAAAACCTGATTCGCCCAGGTTAAGACTGAATAAATTGCTATCAAAGCCCGGTAGCCCACGCATCAAGAGGTAAAGCAGGCATGCCAGGGGTACTGCTATAGCGGGCAGTGCTAAAGCAATGAGGAGTGCTTGAGTGAATCGATTAGCCACGCGCCAGCCTCTTGCGTGGAGCATGAGCGAGAATGCTAAGCAGCATAACGCAAAGGGTTAAGACCAGACCGCAGGCCATTAATGCCGACCACTGGCTGCTGCCGACACTGGCTTCGCCCATTTCTCGGCCAATACGCGAGGTAATGGTTTGTGCAGGGGCCAGTAAATTATACCAAGGCTCGGGTATACGATCGATAGAGCCAACTACCAGCATGACAGCGATGGTTTCACCGAGACCACGGCCGGTAGCAAGTAAAGAGGCAGAGCGAATGCCAGGCCAGGCCTGTGGCAGTAATACAGAAAACAATCGTTGTGACCAATCAAGGCCAAGGCTGCTGGCTGCTT
This sequence comes from Gammaproteobacteria bacterium, assembly GCA_002400775.1. Taxonomy (GTDB): domain Bacteria; phylum Pseudomonadota; class Gammaproteobacteria. Next base: position 17,706 of record NVRF01000010.1, on the reverse strand, counting down.
CGCGGTAGCTGTTGTCAACATCGCGCAAGGCGTCCTGGCTGAGTCGGGTGATCGTCGGCAATATCATGACCGCTAACAATAGCCCTGCTGCTAATAGACTGTGACCACTTAACAGATCAAGGTTGTTTTTAAGCCAAGGCAGTAAGAGAGCAATACCTAACAAGCCATACACGACTGAAGGAATGCCTGCCAGTATGTCAATGCAGAGATTGATCAAGCCGTGATAGCGCTGCGGCAGGATTTCGACAGAAACGATAGCAGCGGCCAAGCCACAGGGTAACGCTATCGCAAGAGCGATTACAATCGCCCATGCGCTCCCTACCAGGGCCGGTAGAAAACCATATAGATCTTCGTAGGGATACCATTCGCTGGAAACTATGGGTGACAAACCATAGTCAAGGAAAAAAGGTAAGGATGCGCTAACTAAAAAGCCAACAAATATCAGCACCAGCGCCAAACTGAAAATGACAGAAAAAGTGATCCAGCTACGAAGCAACATAACTAATTGAGTGGCAGGTAGCCGTTCTTTTCAATCGATGGCACTAAAGCGGGCGATTGTAAGAATGCAATAAAAGATTGCAACGCTTCACTACGGTTTTTTGCAACGATAAGCGATAAGCTGCGTTGAATAGGGTAGCTGCCGTCTAACACATGCTCAGGACTTGCGCTAACTGTGTCGCCGTTATCCAATTTTAATGTGATGCCGCGTACATCGTCATTTAACCATGCATGCGATAGCATGCCGATAGCTTGATTGCTGCGGGTGATAATTGAGCGTTCTTCATTATTAGAGCCTGAAATAAGGCTGGCGCCGGGCGCGCGTGCCTTGGCATCACCTAAAACGACCTCAGCAAAAACGTGTCGTGTGCCGCGTGAAGGTTCTTTGTCAATAACGAGTATTTCCTCATCGAAGCCGCCGACGTCTTTCCAGTTTTTTATCTTGCCGCGATAAATGTCAGCGATTTGTTCAAGGCTTAAGCTGCTAACACCTGATTTGATAACGGCTTTTGACACTGCGATAGCGACGGCATCCCGAGCGATATCGATGAGCTCAAATTTTTCAGAGAGTTTTACCCATTCTGCTTCGGTAGGTTGGCGCGAGGTCATGCCGATGTCAACGATGCCATTAATAACTGCATTGATGCCCGTACCGGAGCCGCCACCCGAAACAGTGATGTTGGTGGAGGGGTTGTCATTTTTATAGGTTTGCGCGGCATCAGACATTACCGGCAGTACTGTGCTGGAACCGGCGATGCTAATGGTTGATTCGGCAAGACTGAATTGAAACGGTAGCAGTAATATACAGGCAAGAATGATACGATTTAACATACGATACAAACGACAACCAAATACCATAAAAGCCAAGATTAGCATGCTTTTTTTGTAATTGATCACAGAGACTTCAATTTTTCTCTAAATTTATTATCGGCTACCAAGTATACATGCCGGGTTCAGGGTAAACTTTAGCTTATGGATGTAGAATTCTGGAAAAAACGCTGGGCCAATAACCAGGTTGGCTTTCACCTCGACGAGCTTAACCCTAATCTGCTCAAGCATTATAGCGTGCTGGGTGTTCCGGAAAATGGCTGTGTTCTGGTGCCTTTATGCGGCAAGTCGCAGGATATGTTGTGGTTGGCAGGTCAAGGTATCAAGGTCATCGGGGTGGAAATATCGGATAAGGCCGTCGCAGATTTTTTTGCTGAAAATCAGTTAGTACCAAGCATTGCACGATTTGATCATATGGAACGTTGGAGTTGTGAAAATATCACAATATACCGCGCCAACTTTTTCGATCTTATTCCTGAGATGTGTGAGCAGGTTGACGCCGTTTATGATAGGGCAGCGCTGGTCGCCTTGCCGAAGGCGATGCGCAGTGATTATTGCCGGCATTTAATACATCTCGTACCCGAACCCTTGCGCATGTTACTTGTCAGTTTTGATTATGATCAAGACAGAATGGAAGGCCCCCCGTTTTCGGTTCCATCTTATGAGGTGCGCTACCATTTCTCTGAGGTGATTCCGATTACACCCTTGAGTAGTGAGAATATAATTTCAGAGAATCCGCATTTTAAAGAACGTGGGCTTGATGCGATTGAAGAGCAGGTTTATTTTCTTGGCTATCCAACGCGTTAGTTAATTTACAAGCAATCTACTACCAATCTATTATTGGGGAAGTTATAAATGAACATAGTTATTACGGGTGCTAATCGTGGTATTGGCCTGGAGTTTGTTCGTCAATATCTGGCTGTTGGTGATCAAGTGTGGGCTTGTCACCGCGACGACATGGGTGGTTTGGCGCAGATTGATTCTGGCTCTTTGCACACGGTGTGTTGGGATGTGACACAGGAACTATCCAGCGAAATCGCTGCCCAATTACCCGATAGTATTGATATTCTTATTAACAACGCAGGTGTTTATGGTAGTCAACAACAGCTGGATCAGATTAGTGCTGATATGATGCATAAGGTTTTTGATGTTAACTGCGTGGCGCCAGTAAGAGTGGTGCAGGCATTGTCGCAACGGGTGGCCGTTGCTAAAGGGCGTATTGCTAATCTGAGCTCTAAAATGGGTTCGTCGGCAGATAATGGTAGTGGCGGTTGTTATGGCTATCGTGCAGCGAAAGCGGCCTTGGTGATTTGTTCAAAGTCGATGGCGATTGATTTGCAACCACAGGGTATACAGGTGGTTACTCTGCACCCGGGCTGGGTGATGACCGATATGACCTCGAACAACGGGCTGATCGATACGCAAACCTCGGTTTCAGGTATGCGGAAGGTGATCGACGATATTGATGATTATGAGCTGGGTGCCTTTGTTGACTTTAATGGCCAGCTAATACCGTTTTGATGAAAATATATTTTGGTTTACATTAAAGTTTGTTGTTTGCTTCTAGCTATATAAATTAATAGTGCAATGATAAGTATGCAGGATGGTGACGAATGACCAGAAAAACTGACACAACAACTCTTAAAAAAACGGGTAAGACTGTGAAAAAAACAGCCAAAAAAAGTATAGCCAAGGCAGATGACCCTGGCGCCGTAGTAAAAAAAGAACTTGAAAAAACCCAGTCACAGTTGCATGAGCTGCAAGACGATAATGTCCAGCTCAAAGAAAAACTATCGCAGCTTGAGGAGAGAATAAATACCGAGATCTCTCATCGGTCAGCAGATGACAGCCATAGCTGGGATGAAAAAGTCGCGCACGGCCTGTGCCGAATCGCTCGTGCCTGGAGTGACTATGGCCCGGTTATAATCATTGGGTTGTTTGTGTTGATGCTGATCGCGTGGATAGGTCCCTGGGACGGTTTGTTTAAGCTATGTTTTACACTCTTGATGGTTTGGGTGTTTGTTGCTTCGCTTGGTGTCGCAAAGTCGAATATTAAAAATCGCTTTAACGAAGCGCTATATCAGATTCGCAGAAAGGGATAAGTATGGCGGGGCAATCGATTCGTTTACGTCTGTCGATTCCGGCTCACCGTTATTTAGCGTATTACCGAGGTGATGCAGATACCGTTGTTGCGCGCGCCAGCGATGGTCGAGTGATTCACTTGCCGGCAGAGGTGTTGCGTCCATTGCTGACTCATAGGGGTATTGACGGCGAGTTTCTACTGCATATTGATGATGATGATAAGTTTGTTAGTTTGACTCCGCTAGGATAGTGATATTGTTTTCYGKCKGATTATTTTTTGCGGTAGTCTCAGGYCCAACAGGCTTCATYTGTTGTGATATYACKAYTGGRGATTGSYCCAGCCGATRGTTGTAGACAGCRATATAGGCATGGACATTTTTWACGTAGCCRCGGGTTTCGGTRAACGGAATRGTRTCAACCCAAATATCGGCKGGCAGTGWTTYAYTTTYKGGCAGCCAACGTTTYACCCGATGTGGGCCGGCATTGTAGGCGGCWGTTGCYARTATGCTGTTRTTGTTAAAGCGTKYCAACATCTGCGCCAGGTAGCTACTGCCAAGTGTAATATTAAATTCTGCTTCGTAGAGCTTATTAATATCTTGAAAAGGCAGTTTCAGTGACTTGGCGACATTGCGTGCTGTGCCGGGCATCAGCTGCATGAGTCCGCGCGCCCCAGCAGGTGAGCGTGCCTGGACATTGTAGGCGCTTTCCTGGCGGATCATGGCGAGKAGTAGCGTTGCTTCTATCTGGTGTTTGGCTGCGGCATYRYTAAYGGTRGTTTGATGTAGCAAWGGGAAACGTATTTCRATRTCGTCACGATGATTGCTGCGCGCCATAGTCAGTATGGCACGGTCATGCCAGCCCCATTGGTGTAAAAGYGATGCAAACTTTTTTAAGCCTTCGTTATCAAGGTGTGAAAGTAGGTAATACCACTCGCGGTTAGCGTCGGTTTTACGTTTCAGGGCGATGAGTTCTTTAATACGTTTTATGGCATCCAGTTCTTCTACATGGTCAATGTCAGTTTGAGTATGTTTGAGTATGTCGACGTTGAATTGATAACGTTGGTCGATGCGATCGGCGGCAAGAAAACCGTAATAGGAGCGCTTTTGTGCAACTTGAGCATAAAGTCTCTCGCTTTCCTTTTTGTTGTCTAAATGTTCTAGCGCTCGCGCCTGCCAGTAGCGCCATTGTTGGGATTGAGCTTGCTCTCTCGGCAAATGGTTTATGGCATCGCTAATAGCTTGCCAGTCTTGAGCGCGCAATAAGCTGCGTAAATACCATTCATTGTTTTGTGAGTCGCGCGCATCGGCAGGTAAGCGTTCGTACCAACTACGTGCAGCAGGCTTATGTTTTTGTGCCAAAGTCAGGGCGATAGTGTTGACAGTGTCTTGTATCAAGTTTGCGTCAATATTTCTTGGCGCGACCATTCTTGACCAAACCTCATTTAAGCGGTCAGGAGCAATACGTGCTGTTTGTAGGGCGGCATAGAGCCTGACTTTATCACGGTAGATCTTAGGCGTGGGCGGCACCTTTTGCTGTAATACTAAAAGTGGATTGCGACGCAGCTGTCGCCAAAACTCGGCCAGAGGTTTGTCTGCATCGGGTAAAAATTGTTCCAGGTATTTGGCAAGGTTAAGTTGTCGAGCATTGATCGCGAGTTCAAAACGCTGCCAGGCGAGGTCGGCATCGGGGCCACCAGCATCGAACCAATATTTAAAAAGTGGGTCGCAGGTTTTTGGTAGTGAGTGTGCGCTAAGCCAAATTTTCTTCGCAGTTTTTAAGGCAATATTTTGATAACCGGTGTGATATAGCGCTAACTGGTAATTGCAATTGGCACTGACATTCTCAGTAAATGCATAATTATCAATATAGCCAAGCCAATCTTTTTTTTGTGCCAGTTGTTTCAGGTAGCGCGAGTGCAAGCGTGTTGCCAGATGTGTTTCATCATAACGTTCGATAAAGGTGTGGATGCTTGCGGGCGTTGCACTACCAAGATGGCGGTGCAGCTTGGCGTATTCGAGGTAGGGCAGTAGCGGGTAGTCACTGAGCTGCCTGGTCAGTTGTTCGAATTTGACAAGGTTACCGGCGAGCAAGGCCTTTTCGGCCGCGATGAAGGCTTGTCGCTGCTGAACACGATCAGGATCGTTTGCAGCGAGGCTGGGTGTCGCCAGCCATAAAGTGATGCACAAACTCAGACTTAACCAATTTTTCATCGCATTTTCTGCCATTCCCGGTTTATGTCAGCCTTGGCGTAGGCAAGACAGCATGTGTCGTTGCGTGCTCATCGGCGTATTGTCGTAATTCGTGATAAAGGCGTATTCTAGAGTATCTGTTCCGTAGCCGGTAGGGGTAATTAGATCAATGATTCGATTCTTAGTTTTGGCGCTCATTTTGATGTTTGCGTGTCCGGTTTATGCTGATGACGCTATCGCTTTGCTTTCTGTGCATGGAGTTGCCGAACTTAAGGTGCCGTCAGATCAAGTGGAAGTTGATTTTTCTATAGTCAGTGAAGGCAAGACGGCAACAGCTGCCCTGGAAAATAATGCCAAATCGACACAATCAGTGATAGACGCAATGCAATTATTGGGCCTGGATAAAGAGGAATATCGCAGCGGTCAGTTTCGTATTCAGCCATTATGGTCAAACCGACCAAAGAACCCGCCTGCGAATTGGCATGCCGAGATTGTTGGTTTTACCGTAACCAATCCCTTGCATATTGTAAGTAAGAAGAAAGAATTGACTGGGGTCTTGATCGGAAAAGTAGTTGAAGCAGGGGCTAATCAGGTCAACTCGGTGCGATTTTCACTCAGTGATCCGCGTCACTATCGTCAACAAGCTATTGATGCGGCTGCCAATAATGCCATTGATGATGCGCGCACTTTGGCGCTTGCTGCGGGAGTTAAGTTGGTAGAGGTGCAAACATTAACTATTGATGACGCCGCTGTTACGCCACTCCACGTACAGCATAACGAATTTTCGGCGAGAAATTTTGCCAAAGCTGAGAGTGTAGTGGTGCCGTTCAACCCGGGTGATGCAACGGTGACGGCACGTGTGTCGCTAAGTTATCGCATTAAGGGCACTTCGAAAAATTGATCTTTTGCTCCTTGGGGGTGTTGGAAATGCCCTCATACCCCAAGCCAGGGGCGCGCAGAAATGCTCATTTACCTCGTGTAAACTCGGCAACTGCTCCTCGGCTTGGTCTCCTGAGTCGCTCGACCTTCTGCGTCCGTGCAGTCGTGCGCTTTCGAGGTGTACCCCTCAAGGGGGTATTGAACAGAACCCTTGGGGTATTCGAACATTTCCGCCGGCCTAAAAATCAAAACCTCCAATTTTTTGAGGTACCCTCGAAAGACTATTAATATTCCCTGACGACGCGGAATCCTATGGATTCGCTACGGGTTGTGATATCAAAGGAATCACGCGCTGAAGAGCGTAGTTGACTGAGGGTTGATCGAAACGAGCCGCCACGCACCATGCGTTTGTCGCAAATGCCGTTAGTAACCCAGGCTTTGCTGTCCAGGGGTGCATTTTCGTAGTTGGCATGGTAGCAGTCTTGCACCCATTCGGCGACGTTACCGGCAGTATTTTTTATACCAAAGGCATTGGCGTCATAGCTCTCTACGGCAAGAGCTTGTTTGCCCGTTAGCTTGCCTTGGCAGTCATAGCAATTTGCGTAGTTACCTCGTGGTTCATTGCCCCACCAATAAGTGGCTTGTGTACCAGCGCGAGCCATGTATTCCCATTCTGCTTCGCTAGGCAGGCGATAGCTATTGCCAGTCTGTTCTGATAGCCAGGCTGCATAGTTAGAAGCGTCATGCCAGCTAACGTTAATAACAGGCTGATTGCCTCGGCCCCAACCTTCATCTTCGGGAACATCCTTTTTGGCGGCTTTAGCAAATTTAACGTATTCAGAAAAAGTGACTTCACGTTTGCTAACTGCAAAGCGCGCTATTTTAACGTCGCGATGTGGACGTTCTTCGTAGAAATCTGAGGTGACGCTGCTGCCCATAGTGAAAGTCCCAGATGGCATTTCAACCATTACCGGGCTGGCGCCACCGTCTTTGAGTGCATTACGATAAACACGGAACGGAATGGGAGTGACATCACGAGAGGTCGCTGTGACAGCAATTAACGGTTTTTTCGACGTTGAAGATGGCTTGATTGGGCTTGCCTTTTTCTCGACTGGCTGGGTGGTTGCATTGGCAATTTTTGTAATGTTAGTTGATGGCGTGGTGTCGGTAATGGCAGTGCCCTGGTTAATCGAGGTGCTAGCGTCCCGATTTTCTACGGTTTCGATTTTTGCAATAGAGTCTTGCTTGGTTTTAACGCTATTTTCACTAAGGCCAATTTTTTGGCTAATAGTTTCCCATTCCTCTTCAAGGCCGAGTTGAGATTTAAATAACCAGGACCCTAAGCCGATGAGCATAAATGCTGCAAATACAGCAATCACCATAATATAATTGTAACGTTTTGCCGGCTTGGATTCCCAGCTGGTTTGACCAATGTCGGTTGTTGGTGGTATGTGACCAATTCCGCTAACGTCATTTAGACTTTTCAGGTTGTCAAATATTTGGTTGGTAGCAGGCCCTGAGTTTAACTGCTGCCGCATTACAGAAAGCTGTCCTTCGAGTTGAATACGTAGCTCAAGATGACCGTCGTTCTCGCCCTTGAGTCGTGCTATTTCCTTGCGTGCTTCGCTGATATCATCCTGCAATGCTTGTTTGGAGATTTGGCTTTGCTTGCGAAATTCCACCGCTTTTGCCAGGTCTGAAGACAATCGTTGCAGTTGGGTGCTATCAGCAGCGCTGGGTTCGTTGTTGTTAGCACTGATTAATTGCTGGTTTGCAGCATCGAGTTCGGCGCGTAACCCTTCGATTTCAAGCTTTGTTGCATTCGCTATCGACTCGGCTTGCTCTTTAAGCAAGCGTTGTTCGTGAAGTTGTGTCTCAAGGTCAAAGCGATCGTTACGAAGATTGGAATGAACCTCTTCCAGTGTTGAATTGGTTTTTTGATGATCGCTAATCTGCACATCTAATTGTTGCTTTAGATTGGCAATTTGTTTTTCATGCTCCGCCTCAGCTTGTTCTAATTGCGCTGTAAGTTGTGTGATAGTGTTTTGCGAAGTTACTGTGGCTTCGCCAAATTCAGTTTTAAGCTGTTCTGTGTTGTTATTAATGCTTTCAAGTTCGCTGCGTAAAGCGGTAATGAGTTCTTCGCTATTACCAATTTTTTCTATTATAATAGATTTTTCTTGATTAAATTCTTTCAGTTTTCTGGCCGTTTCTGTTCGATCGGCTTCATTGTTTTCTATGCTTTCAGCGAGTTCTTTTTTGCTATGATCCAGTTCATTAATACGCTGCTGTAAAACGATATTTTCTTCTTCTGCGGCTTCCAGTTCGACGAGTTTTTGTTCTAATGAGGTTTTAGTCGTTTGCAGGCTTTCAATAGACTCTTTTAGTTCTGTCAGTTCTTCACTTGAGCTGCTGGAATCAGAATAAGCAGCTTCGAGTTCTGCGTTAATAGATTTAAATTTTTCTTCTGTGCTGGAGAGCGTGGCGCGCAGACTTTCATTGTCTGCGTTTAAAGATTTGATATTTTCTTCTAGTGTTTTATTGATTTTTTCCAGTTCGGTAATAGATTCCCTCAGATTAGAGAGTTCTTCACCTATGCTGTGTGCGTCTGCGTGGGCTGCGTCGAGCTTGGTGTTGATATCTTGTAGCTGCTGCTCTGAGGTGGCGAGATCGTCGCATAGGCTTTCATTTTTCGTGTTCAGAGTTTCTAAATGCAGAGTGAGTTCTTTGCTATCACCTTGAGATAGTTGCAATGCTTCAAGTTGAGACTCGTAATTTTTAATTTGTTCTTGTAATGACTGTTGAGTTTGTTCCAGTGTATGTAATCGTTCGTGGTTTTTTTCGAGTTCGTTTTCTTTTGTTTTGAGTTGCTCATCAAGCTGGGCGAGACTCTTTAAGTGATCATTTGCGGATTCTTCAGCTACGCTATGTGCATCTTGAGATTTCATTAATGCAGTATCGAGTTCTGCAATGCGATCTCCATACACATTCTGGTTTTCTTGTAACTGGTTTTCCAGGCCACTTATTTTGTCTTCGAGTTGCTGTGTTTTTTGTGTTGAATTATCAATTTCACTTTGAAGCCGTGTGAGTTCAGAAGACTTTATTTTGACTTCTTCAAGCAGACATCCGATTTCGGCATCGATTTCACCACTGATAGAAACTTGCAGGCGTTCGGTTTCGCGTGAAGAATCTTCGAGTTTGAGTTTAAGCTCATTATTATCTTGTTGTAAGGACTGATTGGAACGATGGCTATCTTCTACTTTAGTTGTTAGTTCTTTTATACGTAAGTCATTTTTGTTGTTTGCTTCATTGAGTGCGCTTTTTAATGACTCAAGCGTTTCGACAAGGTGTGTTTTTTCATTTAATGCGGCGTCACGATCCTTGGTTAGTGCTTCAATAGCAGACTTGTTTTCCGCAATATTGTTAGCCAGATCATTGACGGTATTTTGTTTTTCGGATAGCTCTTGTTCGGCAATAGATAGCTGCGTGCGAAGTGCTTCACGCTCATTATTGGTTTGTTGATGTTGAGCCGAAGCATTTTCGATTTGTTGCTTTAGTTTACTAACAACTTCTATTTGTGCTTCTTTACTGCCTTCCAGTTTGCCGCGAAGGATGGAGGCTTCCTGGTCTGCTTGACGTTGTGCCGTGTTCGCTTCTTCCAGCTTTTTGTTGAGATGCTCAATTTCTTGCAAGCGGTCCTGAATTTTTTTAGCGGACTGTTGTTGGTCTTGTGCTAATGCATTTATGGTCTCTTGCGCGCTGTGTACTTGTTCTTCCAGATGTTTACAGGTGTCGGTGGCTTCGCTAAGTTTGGCATCTAATTGCTTAATCCCATTTAGATGGGCCTCGACTGCCTGTTTTGCTTGTTGCTCATTTTCTGTCAGTGCTTCGACAGTTTGTTGCAAGGCGTGCAACTGGCTTTCTATTTCTTTGCGTGAGTCAATCGCCTCTGAAAGTTCAGATGTCAGTTGATCGATTTGTTCTTGCCGAGAGTTGTTGGTGTCATTATTAAGCGCTTCTGCGGTCAGCAGCTGTGCTTGCAGTTGTTCTACAGCAGTATTTGCTGCAAGTTCGGCTTGTTCGAGGGCGATGACGTTCTCTTGCGCCGATTTTAATTCACTTTGTCGTTGTTCATCTTGTTTTTTTAAGATGTTTAGTTGTTCAGCAAGCTTGGTTAACGCATGCTCTGTTTCGAGTTTTCTGGTACTGATAGTCGCGGCATTTTCCTGCTCTTCGTAAAGAGCGGCTTTTAGACGCTTGATTTCATCTTGACTATGATTTTGTGATTCGCCTTGTGTATTTTTAGCTAGTTTGAGTTCTTTTTCCAGCTTTGCAATCTGCTCATGTGCTTGCAGTTTTGTATGTTGAAGCCGTGTCTCGGACAATTTTCTCAGGTTGCCGAGTTCTGATCGCAGTAGTTTTATTTCAGCGATCTGTTTTGCGCCCAGGGGTTGTTCAAAGCCAATAATCTCTGCGCTGGCAGGTGTTGCGTCAGCAGGTTCACAAGGGGCGGCTGTCGGTACTGTATCACTGGCTATTGTGATTAATGCGGTATCTACCGCTGCCATGCCATTACTCAGAGCGCGGGAGCTGATACCGTTTTGAGATAAAACAAAGGTTGCAGCAGAGCTGGTACGGCCGTCATTGCAGTAGGTGATATAGGCAATACTCTTGTCGAGCTTGGCCATTTTGTCCCGCAGTTCATGCATCGGAATATTCAGACTGTCAGTGATGCATTGCGCGCTATGTTCCGTGGCAGGGCGTGTATCCAGCCATTTGGCACCTTGGTTTATCAGTTCAATGGCATCTGTATAGCTGATATGGTCGACCAGAGGGTCGTTAAGTAACTCAAGGAAGTCTTTTTTCGATAAGCGCATTAGCTCACCGTCGGTCACCATGGTGATGGTCGCACTACGTTTACTTTCAGACAGCAGGGCATCTTCACCGAAACATGCACCATCTGCCAGTTCAGCCAGTATTACCTCGTTGCCATTGTTATTACGGCTTACGCGGCAGCGACCAAATTTAATAGTGTAATAGGCATCACCGTCGTCACCTTCCTTGAGGACGATATCGTTGGCGTTGAGTTTGACAGCTTGCATGCGGGTGAGCATGCGTTGGATGTTCATGGGTGGCAGCCGTAAAAATGCGTCAGATTGCAGCAGTCGCGTCATCCAGTCATCGTCATCAGCGCTGGTGTTGATGTCGCGTACTTCGTAAGCATTGGCTTGATGGGTGCCAGCGTAGACATCGAGCAAGGTCTTATCGATAAAGACAATTGTCACGCGTGTCTTTGCCAGCGCACTTAACGGGCGTGGCTGTTGCGGTGCCAGTGCGTGAGCGGCATCATGGCTGTTTCCACGTAGAACAGAGACTTTCTTGCCATTTCGCTGAAGCTCAAGTTTGCCTTCAATCAAATAAATGGCATTCGGGTCGCGACTACCTTCTCTGAAGACGTAATCGCCTTTTTCAACTTGTTTTAGTTGCAGACGCGAAACCACCTCATTGAAATTATGAGGCGATAAGCCGTCAAGAGGGATGAGTCCCCGTAACAGCTTGCTGTTGGCAAGTTGTGATGCTGCGCCCATTTTACTTCTTACTCCATCTACGTCATTCCCATGGAGAAGTTATACGTAAAAAGAGGGCTTGCTGAGGTGATGCAGTTCGCGTTTTTGCAGATATTTGCAGTTTTCTGTTACAACACCAGCCAATGCTGAGGCTGCTTTGTGCAGGATTGACGTGAAATGGCCAGGGTTCGCGACCCCCTGTTACCGCTGTGAGAGGGCGGTGTCCCAAGCCACTAGACGAAGAGAGCAGAATAAGGCGTAATGATGACAAAAAGGTTATCATATGGGTAAAAAATATTATAATGTTCTATCGACTCTTAAAAGGTAATAGTTATTTCCAATCTAGAAATTATGCCCCGCAATCAACATCAGGTTTCGCGCAAGCACATTAGTGACAATGCCCTTAAGGTTTTGTCGCGTTTGCGAGGGGCAGGTTATGACGCCTACCTGGTCGGTGGTTGTGTGCGCGATTTGTTGATTGGTCAAATTCCGAAAGACTTCGATGTCTCAACCAACGCTCACCCAGAGCAGGTTAAAGAAGTCTTTAAGAACTGTCGCTTGATTGGCCGTCGTTTTCGGCTGGCCCATATTCACTTTGGTCGTGAGGTGATTGAGGTGGCGACATTTCGAGCACCACATAGCCAGGAAGGCGAGAGCCTTCAGCATGAAGATGGCCGCATTCTGCGTGACAACGTTTACGGTAATGAAGAGGACGATGCCTGGCGTCGCGATTTTACCGTTAATGCACTGTATTACGACATCTCGGATTTTTCAGTGCGTGATCATGTTGGAGCAATGGTCGATATCAAGTCGCGTACATTGCGCATGATCGGTGATCCAAGCGAACGTTACAAAGAAGATCCAGTGCGAATGTTGCGCGCTATTCGATTTGCCGCGAAATTGGATTTTTCTATAGAGCCAGCGACGCAAGCCCCTATCAAAGAACTTGGTGCTATGTTGAAAGATATTCCCTCATCACGCCTTTTTGATGAGTTATTAAAGCTCTTTCACGGTGCCTCAGCAGTTAAAACATTTCAGTTGTTGCGAGAATATGATTTATTACGTTATTTGTTTCCACTGAGTGATCAATATTTCAAAGAGAATGCACAGAGCAGTGCTGAACAATTAGTGATGGCATCATTAACCAATACCGACGACCGTATTAAAAGTGGTAAGCCAGTCACGCCAGCATTTTTATTTGCAGCTATGTTGTGGGGGCCGATGTTAGAAGAGCTTAAGGCTAAGTCTCATAAGGTGCCGCAACATCAAGCGATACAGCTCGCCGCCGATACATTATTGACAACGCAACTACAGTACACTTCTATACCGCGCCGTTTTTCAGTGATGATGCGTGAGATATGGCAATTGCAATCGCGCTTTGAAACGCGTTGGGGTAAGCGGCCTTGGCGTTTGTTAGAACACCCCCGTTTCCGTGCTGCCTATGACTTTTTAGTCTTGCGTGCTGATGCGGGTGAAGTCGAGCCAGAATTGGCTGATTGGTGGACGGAGTTTCAAGAACGTGATGAGGAGCAGCAAAAGAAAATGCTTAAGAAAAGCGATGCTCCTAAAAAGCGCAGCCGCAAGCCGCGATCAATTACAACAAAAACAATAGAAGTTTAATATTAAAAGGGTGGGGATATGCTGGATAGCGAATTACACACTGCTTATATAGGATTTGGCGGCAACGTTGGTGATGTGGTCAGCAACATCGCTACTGCGCGTCGAGCGCTCGATGAATTATTTCGCGTTAACGTATTAAAACACTCATCTTTGTACGTCAGCAAACCCCATGGTGATGTTGAGCAGGATGATTATATTAATGCAGTGTCGGCATACCACACCAGCCTGTCGCCATCACAGCTGTTGAAAGAGATGATAGTGATAGAAAATCGTCTGGGGCGTGTTCGAGAGGTTCGTTGGGGGCCACGAACCATAGATATTGACCTACTTTTACATGGCGAACAGATTGTTGACACGGATATATTGACGTTGCCTCATCCGTTGATCTACGAGAGAGAATTTGTGCTCTACCCCCTAAATGAGATTTCCCCCTCACTATTTATTCCCGAACAAGGGATGTTGCCGGTTCTAATGGAATTTTGCCCACCAAATGATCTCTATATGCTTGAAAGGAGTGCAGTTGCAGAAGCATGAGTCAGGTTAGCTCGGATGACCCCAGTTTTATTGTTATAGAAGGCCCGATTGGAGTTGGTAAGACGACGTTGGCAAGACGGCTGGCTAACACCTACGGCACACAGCTTTTGCTGGAAGGTGCAGATGAAAATCCTTTTCTGGCGCGTTTTTATAATAATCCACGTGAGGCGGCTTTACCGACGCAGCTGTTCTTTTTGTTTCAACGTTCACGTCAGCTACAAGCATTAAGGCAGGGCGATATGTTCAAGCCCGTACGCGTCTCCGATTTTCTTATGGAGAAAGATCGTCTGTTCGCAGAGCTTACGCTTGATGACGATGAGTTAACACTCTATGAGCAAGTTTATCAGCAGCTGACCCTGGATATGCCGCGCCCCGACCTGGTTGTGTATCTGCAAGCGCCGGTCGATGTTCTACTCGAGCGTGTTAAAAAGCGCGGTAGCCGTTACGAAAAAGGCATTACAGTGGACTACTTGCAGCGAGTGAGTGATGCGTATACCGAGTTTTTTTATCATTACCAGGATTCACCGCTGCTAATTGTTAACGCATCAGAAATTAATTTGGCTGAAGGCAATGCAGATTACGCCATGCTACTTGAGCGAATTTCCACTATCGAGCGTGGACGTCATTATTTCAACCCCTTGCCTGATAAACTATAGCCCGCCATACTTAAGCCCCTAATAATTTAGCAAAGTACAAATAGTAGTCATTACAATGAATAATAAACTGACCTTATCAAGCATTCGTGACATGAAGGCAAAAGGCGAGCGTATCGCTTGTCTCACCGCCTATGATGCCGGTTTCGCTCAGATTCTTGACGAAGCAGGTGTCGACATCATGCTGGTTGGCGACTCGCTTGGCATGGTGGTGCAGGGCAAAGAATCGACCCTGCCGGTTACCGTTGATGAAATGGTGTATCACAGCCGTTGTGTCAGTGCAGGCAATCGTCGCGCTTTTTTATTGGCAGACATGCCCTTCATGAGTTATCCCACACCCGAGCAGGCAGTCAGCAATGCCGGCCGCTTAATGAAAGAGGGTGCCGCCCACGGCGTTAAATTGGAAGGTGGTCGCGAAGTGGTGCCTGTCGTCACACGTCTGGCGCAGGCTGGAATACCGGTTTGTGCTCACCTGGGCCTTTTGCCGCAATCAGTAAATAAATACGGTGGCTATCGCGTACAGGGCCGTGACCCTCAACAAGCTCAAGCCATTATAGAAGACGCCAAAGCCTTGCAAGACGCTGGCGCCGATATATTGGTGTTAGAATGCATTCCCCGTTCACTGACAGAACAAATCATGGCAGTGGCGAGTATTCCTGTTATCGGGATCGGTGCCGGCTCGAGTTGTGATGGTCAGGTATTGGTGCTCTACGACATGTTAGGTATTACTCAGCATAAACTCCCGCGTTTTGTGCATAACTTTCTGGAAGATTCAGATTCCATTCCTGATGCTATCTCAGCATATGTTAATGCGGTTAAGCAAGGCACCTTCCCACAGCAAGAACACGGCTACGACTAATGCAAAGCTTTGAACATGTACCAGCGCTACGCGCACTGGTAGCAGAGTGGCGTGGTCAAAATAAAACCATCGGTTTTGTGCCCACCATGGGCAGCCTGCACAACGGGCATCGTAGCCTTGTCGCCAATGCGCGGGCACGTTGTGATCGCGTTGTCGTCAGTATTTTTGTTAACCCCACACAGTTTTCGGCTGGCGAGGATTTTGAAGACTACCCGCGCACTATAGATGCCGACAAGCTTGCCCTGGTTGAGGACGGTGTCGATGCCTTGTTCCTGCCCAAGGTAAAAGACCTTTATCCGCGTGGCGTAGATATCGCTACGACTATGGTCTCAATCTCCGGTTTGAATAGCGAGCTCTGTGGTGCGCATCGAGACGGTCATTTTGATGGTGTGTTAACCGTCGTCAACAAGCTATTGAATATCATCACGTCTGACATGCTGTTTCTCGGTCAAAAAGATTTTCAGCAGCTTTATATGGTTAGGCAGATGGTGTCGGAACTCCTGATACCGGTCGAGGTGATTGGCGTACCGACCTACCGTGAGGCCGATGGTCTTGCGATGAGTTCGCGTAATCAATATTTAACAGAGGCAGACCGGCCCAAGGCAAGCAGTCTGTACAATATTCTATGTAATATTAGTGAGTCTTTGAACCAAGGCAATAATGATTTTTCTGCCCTGGAAAATGCAGCACTAAGTAAGCTACAAAACCTAGGTTTTGTGCCAGACTATGTCGAAGTGCGCCGCCAGCAAGATATGGCCAAGGCCAAGGCCGAAGATAAAGAGCTGGTTGTGCTCGGCGCGGCCAAATTAGGCAAGACCCGTTTGATTGATAACGCAGAGGTGTCGCGCTAAGTCTCTGAATTGAGGCGAGTTATTGCACTTTTTTGGTACAGCAAAATATGCTATAATCGTTAGCAATCAATCACTTAGAGATGCCTTATGCGGATCACCATGCTTCAAGCCAAATTGCACCGTGCCCACGTTACTCATGCTGAAAAAGAGTACGAAGGTTCCTGCGCGATTGATTCAGAGTTATTGGCAGCAGCTGGTATACGTGAGTATCAGCAAATATCGATTTATAACGTCACTAATGGCGAGCGTTTTCAAACCTACGCTATTTCGGGTGAAAAGGGTTCCAGGATCATTTCGGTCAATGGTGCCGCAGCGCACAAAGCAGACCCAGGTGATTGTCTTATTATTTGCGCCTATGCGGAGCTTGAAGGGGCTGAGTTAGCCGCGTTTAAACCAACTCTGGTTTACTTGGATGAGAGCAACGATATTAAGCGTATGAGTGGTTTTATTCCTACGCAAGCAGCGTAAGCTTTTTTATGTCGTCATTTCTGCACAGGTAGCGCAGCCCTTCTTTTGTTCCATCACTCCTGAGCAGGCGGGAATCCAAACCCCGTCATTCCGGAATACCTGTATTTTGGGTGCGCGTACCTTTCCTTGGCTCGCTTGCAAAGTACGCGGCGGCCTCCTTTAAGATGTCACGTTCTTTGGTAACACCTCTCAGCTGGGCTTTTATCTTGCGTAGTTCATCTTGCTGGTCAGCGATGGTTTGATGTTGCGAACCCATGTCACCAAACTTTTTTATCCAATCATGCGGGCTTTTGGTGGTAACACCTAATCTCTTTGCGACTTCTCCGATTTTATAACCGCGATCGGTAACGTGTTTGGCCGCTTCAATATTAAATTCTTCTGGATAGTGTTTTCCGCTCATTTTACACACCTTTTTTTGCGTTAATTGTGATGCTATTAGGTGTCTAGGATACTAGGGGCTTGCCAATGCCTTTTCGTAGTGAGGAGCGCTAGCGAGTTATGGAGAAATGCATCGGTGCGGCTGGCACAGGCAGGAGCCACTGCTGTCCCATAGTTTGTGATAAATAAGAAAGTCTGAGATCAAGAAGATATAATGTAAGTACCAGCAAACATTGTATTTTCAAAGGACTCAGGCTTTGTCACATCATAACACTGCATTTCATCAGTTACTAAAACCTT
>NVRF01000009.1 GCA_002400775.1 Gammaproteobacteria bacterium | reverse complement strand
ATATCTGCGCCGCGCATTGGGTGAGTGTCCTGAAAAGTATTGGTTCGCGTAGTTTACTAAAGTCAGCGGGAGTCCGGGTGAATTTCAACAGCCTGCTAGGGAGCCTCGTTGGTAATGGCGTTAGTGTTATTTTTCCAGTTGAGTATAGAGCGCGGCAAACTCTTTTAGCGTTAGTGTCTCTGCGCGACGGCTCGGGTCAATGCCTGCCGTCTGCATCTGTTCAGCACTTAAGATTTTTTTTAAATTGTTACGTAGTGTTTTACGTTTTTGTGCGAAAGCGGCTTTAATAAATTTGTGAAATTGTTCTTTGTTAGTAACTTCAACGGGCGGCTTTGTATGAGGTTGCATACGAATAATGGATGAGTCCACTTTCGGTGGCGGACTAAAACTACCTGGTGCGACGTCAAACAATAGTTCCGTTTGGTAATGCAATTGCAGCCATACACTCAGCTGGCCGTAGGGCTTCTCGCCGGGCTGCGCTGTCAGCCTTAAGGCGACTTCTTTTTGTACCATAAAGCACATATCGGCGATGATGCTATGAAAATCAATCAGGCGAAAGAAAAGGGGTGTCGAGATGTTGTAGGGTAGATTGCCGATTAAATGAATCGGGTTTTCTTGCGAACCAAGTTCGTTAAAATCAAAGCGCAGTACGTCGGCTTCATGCACATCAATATTTAAACCCTGTTGCTGTTTTTCGCGCCACCACTTGACCAGGTCACGATCAATTTCGATAAGATGCATGTGCACGTCATATTCTAATAAGGGTAAAGTAATGGCGCCGCGGCCTGGGCCGATTTCGACAAGTGTTTTTTTATGTTGTGGTCCAATTGTATTGATAATGGAATGAATAACACCATCGTCATTAAGAAAATGTTGGCCAAAGCGTTTGCGAGTGATATGTTCGAACACGGTGGGTTTCCTAATCAGTTAGCGTGATGGCCATATCAAGCGCAGCGTGTAAGCTGCTGCTATCGGCCTTGCCGGTGCCAGCCAAATCAAGCGCAGTGCCGTGGTCGACTGAGGTACGAATAATAGGTAGGCCCAGTGTGATATTGACGCCATCACCAAAGGCATGGTGTTTTAATACGGGTAAGCCTTGATCGTGATACATGGCAACGATGGCATCGTAGTGCTTCATGTGCCGCGGTGTAAAAATTGTGTCGGCGGGTAATGGACCTGTTAAGTTTAAACCCTCTTTTTGTAATTTTTCGATGACAGGGCTGATCACTTCAATTTCTTCGCGCCCCAAATGGCCGCCTTCTCCTGCGTGAGGGTTAAGGCCGCAAATCCCGATTCTTGGTGCCGGCAGTTTGAAACGTTGTTGTAAATCATGGTTAACGATGCGCAGTATTTGTTCCAGGCGGGTCGGTGTAATCGCTTCGCTAACCATGGAGAGGGGCAGATGGGTCGTGACCAGGGCCACTCTTAGTTCGCCGCCCGCCAGCATCATTACAGGCAAGTCGGTATGGGTTTTTTCTGCCAGATATTCGGTGTGTCCCTGAAAAGGTATGCCGGCATCATTGATAATGCCTTTGTGAGCAGGGCCGGTAACCAAGGCATTGTAACGGCCATTGAGGCAGCCATCGACGGCTTCGTTAAGACAGGCCAGAACGTAGGCGGCATTGGCAACATTGAGCTGCCCGCACTGGCTCTCGACAAGTAAGGGCTGATGGCAAACACTGACATTACCTGCACGTTGTGGTGTCGCGGTTTGCGAAAGGTCAGCGCGATGAATGTGTAGTTTAGTCAGGCCGAGTGTTTCGCAACGTTGTTGCAGTAACGAAATATCAGTAATAAATATCAGTTCGTGCGCATAGTCTTTTTGTGCCAGCGCCAGACAGATGTCCGGGCCAATACCGGCGGGCTCGCCAGGGGTAATGGCGATACGTTTACATGTGCTCATAGGCTGTTTGTGTTTGGCGGTATCGAAAATGTCTAGAGGCGTAATTCGACATAGGCGTCATCGCGCAGTCGACGTAATTCGGTCTGGCGCTCTTCTTCGATGCGACGTTGACGCACGATATCGCGTGCGCGCTTTTGTTTGACCGTTTCTGTGGCATCAAAGTCACGCCGTTCATCGACGTGAATGATATGCCAGCCAAAACGACTTTCGATGGGATCACTCATTTCACCTGGAGCCAGTGCATTCATCGCGTTCTCAAAAGGAGCAACGGTTGCGCCAGGACTAACCCAGCCCAAACTGCCGCCTTCTTTGCCAGAACCCAGGTCATCCGAATGTTCTTTTGCCAGCGACGCAAAGTCTTCACCATCTTCAATGCGCTGATGGAGTTCTTGCGCCAGTGCTAGTGCTTCTTCTTTGTTGCGGTCTTTGTTAGCAACAAGAATATGCCGCGCCTGGGTTTGTTTGACAATTTGAGTATCGGTGTCGCGTGTATCAAGCAGCTTTACAATATGGAAGCCGCTGGTGCTTTTGATCACCTTGCTGGTATCACCTTTGTTCATGCCCGGTACAATAGGCGTAAACAGGGTAGGTAACTCGTTGGCGCCACGCCAGCCAAGGTTGCCGCCATCGAGAGCGGTACTGCCGTCGGATTCGGCAACGGCTGTTTCAGCAAAGTCAGCGCCGCCTTGCAAGCGACTGACAATATCTTCAGCTTTTTTTCGGGATGCCTTCACTTCTTCAGCGGCAGCATCCTCAGGAATGGCGATGAGAATATGGCCTAGCTGATATTCGACGCTAATGTTGCCCTGAGCTTGTTGTGTTTCGAGAAAGGCGGTGATATCGGCCTCAGTAATAGAGACGCGGCTATCAATCTGGCGCTGATAAAAACGGTTCAAGGTGATTTCGTCGCGAATATTTTCACGAAATTGTTCAAAGCTGACGCCATCGCGGACTAAGACCTGACGAAATTGCGACAGGGTCAGGTTGCTCTCGGATGCGATATTCGTGAGTGCGAGGTTTAACATTTTATCGTCGACGACAATGTTGGCGCGCTTCGCCGTTTGTAGTTGTATTCGGCGATTTACCAAACGTTCCAGCACTTGTTTTTGCAGGATATCAGGTGCAGGCGCTTGTGTATTGCGGCGACGCAGTTCCTGGCTGATGCGCTGTACTTCAGCGCCCAGTTCTGTGATGGTGATGATGTCATCATTTACAACGGCCACAATACCATCCAGTGGAATCACTCCGTCAGCGGCTAATACAGCAGCAGCGCCTGAAAAACCAAGTATGCTGGCACACAGTAAGTTTAAGCCAAGGCGAGAAACGGTGAAATAGGCGTGTTTCATGGTAAAAAACTCTTATCGTCGATAGTCAAGGATACCATTTTCGAGCAAGGTATCGATGGGGCTGCCAATGCTGGTCAGGCCTTTTAGCTCTAATTGCATGAGAAAACTGGTGTTGGTTTCATCGCCGAAGTTGTTAACATTGTTGATGAACTCTCGTCTGACCAACGACAGGCGCCAGCAGCACTGCTCATATTCAAGGCCCGCGAAAGACTCTAATATTTGACTGCGATCGAGCGAATAGTTCCAACGACCCACAGCGCGCCAACGCGAGCTTAGTGGCCAGAAAAATGAAACGTCGGCTTGTTCCAGCACGAGGCTGCCATCGATCGCGACGACAGACTCGTCTCTGGAGCGATAAGACAGATTAAGCCCGCGATCCGGTGTCGGCCGATATTGTAGGCTGGCAATAGTTTTATTTGATTGGCGCGTGTCTGGGTCCCATTGCCACTCGCCGCTGATGCGCCAGCGATTATTGGGCGTGATATCGAGAAGGGTAACGAAGTCTGAGTTGTTATTAGTTTCGACCGCGCCACCGTTTAGTGTTACGTCGCGATCACGAAAATAGCGAATCTGGCCAATTGCCAATCGAGCAAGCTCATTTCCGCTTTCGTCGTCAATCAGGCGAGAAGTCACTGCCAGTGTTAGTTGATTAGCGTCACCGACACGGTCGCCACCGGTAAAGCGGTTATCGCGGAACATTTGGTCAAAGGTAAAGTCGTTAATGCCGGTGTCAAATGTTGGGATGTCGTCCTGGTTATCAAACGGCACGTACAGATAAAACAAGCGTGGTTCCAAGGTATGAATAAAAGCTCGTTTGCCCCAGCTAAGTGGTTTATCGAAAAACAGGCCACCATCGAGGCTGCTAATGGGTAATGTACGAGTCCGGCTGTTGCCGATACCAGCGGCTTGGTTATCAAGATCGTATTGTGTGTGGCGTAGTGACAACTTCGGCTGAAAAAAGCCCCATGAGCGCCCATAATAATCACTGAGCGTGGGTTGAACATCAAAGCGTGACGCAGTGACGCTGTCGGTGCGATCAAATTGCACCCACTCGCCACGCACCTGCGAATCGATGTCTAAATAGGACGGTAAGGAGCTGCTATACAGTAATTGTGGCAGCCGCTTATAAGGACGACCGCTAGCGGGAATGGCGTCATTAATAGTTTGGTAATCTTGTACGCGGGCCAGTAGATTGCCCCAGTTACCGTTATACGTTAGATCGGCGCGTCGCTCGAGATGGGTGATGGCGGTAATGCTTAAGCTATCGCCGAGGTCTTCAAAATAATTGGCATCGGATACTTCGGCAAATAAGAGTGAGCCACGCCATTGATTAGAGAAGGCCGAATCATGCTGTAGCCGCAAAAAACTACGATCATCGTTAAATAAGTTGTCGCTGGCCAGGTATTCGGCCTCAACAATGCCATGATGGCGCGGCTTAAGGTAGCGGAACTCGTTTTGCAACTGTAATCCACGTTTTTCAAGATAACGCGGAGTAATGGTGGCGTCGTAGTTGGGCGCGATGTTCCAGTAATAAGGTGTCAGTATTTCAGTGCCTGACACACCGAAAGAACCAAAACTGGGCGCTAGAAACCCTGATTTGCGCTTATCACTCAGGGGAAAGCTGATGTAGGGCGTATAAAATACCGGAACATTCTTTACACGAAGCGTGGCGTGATAAGCCGTGCCGACACCTTTGGCACGGTCCAGTTTGATGTGCCGCGAGCTCAAAGACCAGCTGTTGTCATCGACATCACAGGTAGTGTACGAGCCGTTGATGAGGCGAATGGTCTCACGCCCTTCGAGAACAATGGTGTCCGCACCGGCTCTGGCGTGTAGCAGTGGAAAACGGACATTGGCATCGTTGATGTCGCCTTCGTAGGTGTCAATATTGACGTCGGCGCTGCTGCCGAACAATGACATATCCGGCTCGCGGTAGATAATGTTGCCATCTGCCTGTACCCGCTGGTTTGAGCGCGTATAGCGTACTTTGTCTGAACTCAGTGTTTGGTTGCCACGAATCATCTCGACATCCCCCCTAAAGATCATGGTGTCTTTAGTGACGCTTTCGGCTTCATCGGCATTAATTTCGAGTGGCGCTTGCTCGTTATCAATATTGAGTTGCGGTACTTGCAGTGCCTCTTCGAACGCATGGCACAGCGACGCGCTGTAAGCATTGGTGATGGGCGCCAATGCCAGTAATACTGTCGATATTTGAGACAGAATGAGTGGTAACTTACGGTTGAGGGGGTGCACGCGAGATATTGTACTGGTTCGCTGGTGACAATCGTTAAAAATGACATAGAATGAACCACTCTTCAAATCTGTAACCTAAACGCCGTGCCTATTCGCAAAATTTCCCCATTTTTTACGCTACTACTGATCATGGTGATTGCCGCAGTTGCTTTTTTTCTTGTTAAGACCAAGCCAGAGCCGAAAGCGGAGTTGAAAGAGACTGTGCCAGTCACTGTTGCCGTGAAAAGTGTTGAGACGCGAGATATTCAGCCAACACGTGTGGTCAGCGGGCGTTTGCGGGCGGCAACCAAGTTAGGCCTGCACTTTGAGGTCAATGGCCGGGTTAAGTCACGTTTGGCTGAACCAGGAGAACAAATCAAGGCCGGTGAAGTGCTGCTTGCCCTGGAGGAAGGCGACTACCAGGACATGGTGATCGATGCGCAGGCGCAGCTTGATCAGGAACGTGCGGCCATTGAGCGTGATCGCCGATTGCTTACCATCGCCGAACGTAATACGCAATTACAAGCGGGTGAAGTTAAAAGGCTGGAGCGCTTGTCCAGTAGTTCGTTAGCAGCGCAATCATTACTTGATGATTCGAAAAAGCTGTTATTGCAATTAAATGCCGAGCAAGAAAATCTTGATTATAGCGTTAATAATGCGAAATCACGCATGGCATTGCGACAATCGGCATTGCGCAGAGCCAAACGGAATGAACA
Source organism: Gammaproteobacteria bacterium (assembly GCA_002400775.1). Classification (GTDB taxonomy): domain Bacteria; phylum Pseudomonadota; class Gammaproteobacteria. The sequence goes on along the minus strand of NVRF01000009.1, from coordinate 36,951 downwards.
ACGCACACGCCTGGTAGCGCCGTTTGATAGCGTTATCAATAGTGTGGATGCGAATGTGGGTGATTTTGTGACGACTGCGCAGGTTGTTATTGAAGTGCTGGAACAGGGATTGTTTGATCTTGCTATCGAAGTCGATGGTGATACGGCCAGTGCTTTATCGTTACAGCAAACGGTACCTGTAAGCATCAATGGTCGCATTGATAATGGCACTATCGTCGCCTTGCAAAGTGATCCTGATAGCGAGACCTTTACGCACGCAGTACGCATTCGTGTAAGTGATGAACGGCTATTGCCAGGAACGCTGGCTATTGCCGAGCTCCCACTCGTCCCACAAGAAAATGTGATGATGGTGCCTGTTACCGCAATCTTACAAGAAGAGGGTGCCGCTTATGTCTTTAGGGTCGTCGACAATCGCTTAGAGCGTGTGCGCATTGAAGTTGGTAGTCGCGACGGTAACGATCAGGTTGTATCCGGTGCTATTACTAACTTGGATGCACTCGTTAGTCGTGACGTGGCCGCGCTTAGCGATGGCCAAGTTATCACTTTAGTTCAGTAGACTATGTTTCTTGTTCGTTTCGCGGTCGCCAATCCGCTGATTACCAATCTCTTCTTGTTGCTGGTTGTCACTATCGGTGTGATGTCATGGAAAGCCATGCCAGAAGAGCTGTTCCCTGAGATTGAAATTGACAAGGTGTCGATACGGACTATCTACGAAGGAGCGTCACCAGAAGAAGTGGAACGCCAAATCACATTACCGATCGAAGAAGAATTTGATGGCCTCGCTGACATCGATGTTATTCGTTCAACCAGTATTGAAGGTAGTTCTGAGATTACCATTGAGCTCAAACCCGGCGCGGATGTGAATGAGTTTATGCGCGACAGTCGTACGGTGCTGGATCGCATTACCGATTTGCCCGACGAAGCCGAGGAGCCAGAGTTGCAACGTGTCAAGGCGCGTTTCCCGGTAATCAGTGTGGCGTTATTTGGTGATGTTAGTCGCGGCCACTTGATAGATTTAAGCGATCAGGTGAAACGACGCCTGTTAACTATTACGGGTGTCTCCAGTGCCAACATTAGCGGTTATCGCGACTGGGAGCTATGGGTGATCGTTGACCCCGAGAAGCTTGCCAGTTCCAAGGTTCCCTTAGCACGTGTGACGGCAGCACTACGTGACAATTTGCGTGATCTGCCGGGTGGCTCTATCGAAGCGCGCGAAGGCGATATTCTGCTTCGTGGTAAGGGCGTTAATCCTGATGCAGAAAGCGTTTCCAGGCTGGTTGTTGGTACAAATGCTAACGGTGGCAACCTTGAATTAGGTCAATTAGCCAAAATAGAAAGACGTCTTGAAGAGGTCCGCACACTTGGCCGTTTCAATGGCCGGCCATCGGTTAATATCACCGTTACCAAAACCACGGACGGGTCGACGATAGATATCGCACAAGAAATTAAGCAGATGGTTGTTGATCTGCAACGCGAATTTCCAGATAACATTGGTATCGCAGCATTTAGCGATTTGTCTGTTTATATCGAGACACGTCTAAACACGGTGAAATCTTCCGGCATCGTTGGTTTGATATTGATTTTGCTCTCGCTCTATTTGTTTTTAAATTTTCGAGTGGCACTGGTTACAGCAATGGGGATTCCTGTCTCGTTTTTGTTTGCTGTTATTTTTATGAACTACCTGGGTCAGACCATCAACATGGTGTCGATGTTCGCCTTTTTACTGGCGATGGGCATGATCGTTGATGACGCCATTATTGTTACCGAGAATATCTACCGCCACATGGAGATGGGGAAATCGCCGCGTGATGCGGCTTTGATTGGAGCGCGAGAAGTGTTCTGGCCAGTGATCGCGGCCACCACAACCAGTGTTGCAGCATTTTTGCCGATGTTTGCTATCGGCGGCACCATGGGGCAGTTTATTTATGTTATTCCCATTGTTGTTAGTGCTTGTCTTATTGGTTCCTTACTTGAGGCCTTTGCTGTACTGCCTTCTCATGCGCGGCAGTTTTTGCACGTTAAAGCGCGGCGTGAAGGGGGCAGTAATGGCTGGCGCGTCTTGCTTGAACGCTACGTGGTTGTTTTGCACTGGTGTCTCCATAACCGATATTTTGTTGCTGTTGCAACACTGGGGGTATTGATTGTCGTTATTATTTTTGCGGTAACACGCATGCCTTATATTATGTTCGGCAAGCTGGATACCGGCCAGTTTTTTGTCAACATTGAAGCCCCTAATACCTATAGCCTGGAGAAGACTACTGAGCTTGCCAAGCGTGTCGAGAAAGCCATTCTGGAAGTGGTTGATGAAGATAAAGAGCTTAATAGCATGCTGACCAATGTCGGTGTCAGCTTCATTGATTTCTCGGTGTTCAAGTTTGGTAACAATTATATTCAGCATATTATTGATCTCAAAAAACGTGAGCCGGAAGGGTTTATAGAGACTTGGTTTGGTCCTATTGTCAGTTTAAAATTTGACAATGAGGGGACGCGTTTACGCACCACCAGCGAGGTGACCAATGCCATTCGCGCGCGGCTGGAGGGTGAGCCTGGTATTCGTCGGGCCTCGATTGTAAGTGCTCAGGCAGGACCTGCTGGCGCCGATATTGAGGTGGGTGTTGCCGCTAAAACCGTTGAGGGTCTGCGTACGGTGAGTGTTGCCATGCGTGATTATTTGCGTCAGCTACCTGGTGTGACCGATGTTAATCAGGATTTTGAACCAGGTAAGCTCGAGTATCAGTACAGTCTTAATGAGCGTGGACGACAACTGGGATTAACACAATCGCAACTGGCAGAAGCGGTACGTAGCGGATTTCAGGGTTTAGAGGTAACGGAAGTCACTGTTGACGGTAAACGTATGTCGGTGCGGGTCATCTATCCGCAGGCGGTGCGCACTAAAGCAGCAGACCTGGCATCATTGCGCGTTGTTTTACCTAGCGGCAAGTCGGTCTTTCTTGGGCAGGTTGCCGATATCGAAGTAGGGCGTGGTTTTAATCAGGTTAACCGACGCGATCTTAGGCGTTTGGCGACGGTGATGGCCGATGTTGATACCGATATCGCGACACCTCTGGAGGTGACAAAGCTGCTTGATAAAGAGTTTGCATCGCGCCCTGATCTACCTGATTTTGAGTTGCTTTACCTGGGTGAAAAGCGTGAAGCCAATCGCTCGATCGCCGATATGTTTGATGCGTTGATTATCTCGCTGGTGATTATATTTTTTATTCTTGCTGCATTATTTAAATCACTGCTTGACCCGTTCGTTGTGATTATTGCTATTCCTTTTGGCTTGATTGGCGTAGTTGCCGGGCATTTTATCCTGGGTTTGCAATTGCAATTTTTGTCTCTTATTGGTTTTCTCGCGCTCGCCGGAATTGTTGTTAATGATTCGCTGATTTTGATCGACTTTATCAAAAAACGACGCAACGAGGGTATTGAGCGCATTGCCGCGATTATTGATGCGGGCAGGGTGCGAACACGACCGATTTTGCTAACCAGTATTACAACATTTTTGGGTGTTTCTCCTTTGATCTTTTTTGCTACAGGCCAAACCAAAATTTTAGCGCCTATGGCGGTGAGTCTTGGCTTTGGTCTGCTCTTCGCCACCGTATTGATTTTGCTGGTATTGCCGTGTTTCTATTTGATTGCTGACGATATGCGTAAGACGGTGTTTCGTTTTTTCGGTCGTAAAGCTCCACAAGAGAGTTCCTGGTGAGCACTGCAAAAATTTTGGGAGAGTAGCAATTGTGGACACACGTTTTCTGGCAATGACAGATTGGTTACGTAACGACTTGCAGTTAAAGGTCGCGCGTATCGTGCCAGCTTCTGCCGATGCAAGTTTTCGCCGCTACTTCCGTATTTTGGTTGATGGCGCGCCATTTATTGTTATGGATGCGCCGCCAGACAAGGAAGATTGCGCGCCATTTATTCGCATTGCCCAAGCTCTACATGAAATGGGTTTGAACGTGCCGCGTATTGAACATGCAAATCTTGAGGCAGGTTTTCTTTTGCTGTCTGATCTGGGTGAGGACAGTTACCTGTCAGTGTTGAACGGCGACACGGTAGATCAGTTGTATCGTGATGCTATTGATGCGCTTTTACAGATGCAGCAACAGGGCCGCACAAGCTCTTTTGTATTACCTGTTTATGACAGGCCGATGTTTATTGCGGAAATGGAATTGTTTTGTCATTGGCTGTTAGGCCAGCATCTTGAGCTAAGCATTAACGGCTCAGATCAATTGATGTTGACGCAAACATTTGATTTGTTAGTAGACAATGCTGTATCGCAACCGCGGGTATGGGTGCACCGGGATTACCATTCACGTAATCTTATGGCGCGTGAAAACAACCCCGGCATACTCGATTTTCAGGACGCAGTATTTGGGCCAATGAGTTATGACCTGGTTTCTCTATTACGTGATTGTTATATCGAATGGCCGGTGGCACGACAACAACAATGGTGCGATTATTATTGCGACGGTGCTGAAGCGCGCGGCTTACTCAAAGCTGATGAGCGTCATCAGTTTAAGCGCTGGTTTGATTTAATGGGTGTGCAGCGGCATCTCAAGGCGGCGGGAATTTTCGCACGCCTTTATCACCGTGACGGTAAAGACGGTTATCTTGCCGATATTCCACGTACATTGACTTATGTCTGTTGGCTCGCTGCGGACTATCCAGAGTTGCGCGGCCTTGTCGGCTTGATAGAGCAGCGCGTATTATCCTCGCTGCCAACTTATGGAATTATTACGCGTAAATAAAGGCTGTCACGAGTAACGCAGTCGAATACCGTATTGATAAGACATAAAAATTTCGTAGGGATCGATGCCTGATGGAAAAAACACACCACTGATCTTGGCGCCATGAACGCTGGCTCCGTGTAGATCACTTTGGCTGAAATCGATGCCGCGTAAATCTGCCTGACGGAAATAGCAGTTGGTGAAATCGAGGCCGATTGCATCCATGCCTTGTAGGTCGACATTACGAAAATCGCAGTGAGTCAGGTCTGGCTTTTCACCGCCAGCTTTGCGTTGGTTGAATGCTTCCATATCGCCTTCGCGGAGAAGGACGTACATCTCATCTTTCTTGATTTCCGGTGCCTGTGGCATGCTGTTAACCTCATGATTTACAAGTATTTAGAGTCCATGAACAGACCCTAATACCAATGTCGGCTTGTTTGGGCCAAAGTTAAGGGCGCGGTGCTATTTGGTGCAACATGGATGTTTAGTTAATGCAAGCGCTCGAAGCGAAAATGTGAGTAGGAATTAGTAGTATCGACCATTTGCGTGAGTCTCACGTGCAGTACTTTTTCGCCGGTATTAATAAAGATGCGAGAATCTACATCGTAGACCGCAGCGGGTGTGATAATCGATGTTGGGTTTTCGGCCGGGTCAAGCCTTGGCACGATCAACGAACGATAATACTCGCTGCCTTCGCCTACGCCGACCAAGCCACGACTGGCGACCGGTAAGGCATCGCCAGCGATACGTTTAATGCCGATGTAAACGGTGCCATCATTGATTATACGAAGCCAGGTGATACTACCGATCTCCCACACATCTTCGGCGCCGGGGACAGGTGTGCGAAAGCCGACGACATCACCAACACGCAATGTGATACCTAATTCAGGATCGCAGGATAGATCAATACCACCATTGCTCTCGGTGCCTTGCTTGCCTATTGATATAGTGTACTCCGGTACCGATGCCGGCGATTTACTTTCGTTTAAATAGTGCTCGGCTTTGGCGCTGGTTGAGTAAACTTTTTTCCAGATATCACGGTGATCACTTTGTGTGTCAAAGTTGGATGTGCGGGTCTGGCTGGTATGTTTAGTATTACCTTGTCTATATTGGTTGCTGTCCCAGGTATCATTTCCATAAGGGAGCAATACCATATCATCACTCTGATCTTTTATAGCGTCACCCTTTAGCAATGCAGCCTCCGTTTGTTCGGGGTAGAACGGTGCGTTATCGCTCATCAATTGATGGCAATGGCGCAGCCCGAATACGATCTCTGCATTGACGTCGCTGGCTACGCGTGGCGATAAGCGTTCGGAGCGAGCGCCCCAAACACGAGAAACACGACGATACATACCTTGCTCGATGCGCTCGGCAATGGTCACTTTACTTGTGCTTTGCTGAGAGATCATGTGTTCCAAATGGTCTAGCAAGCGGCTGACGTCAATGATTCTTGCCACTTTTGGAGGGTTGGTGTGGGAGGCTCGTGACGAGTATTTTGGTGGGGCCGAAGCTGCCAGATCTACAACAAATTTGCCTGATTTTCCGGGTTGGTAGGGGCCGCTGATCAAGCGAGCGTAATTCGACCAGCCGGTAAGTCGCGTGAAGAGCCTTGCTGCTTCGCCTTGCATAAGATGATACGGGTTAGTTAACGCCAACAGCAAGATACGCTGGTAGTTTTCCTGAATTGATGGGGGTTCATGTTTATCAGCAACATCTATAGTTTGTGTCTGTAAGTTCTTTGCTTCTGCTAATGCATAGAGTTGGTTGAGTTCACCCCATATGGCGCTGGGCTGTTCGGCGTAGATCAAATAGTGGTCGAGCACTATCAAACCAAGGTAGTGTATAGCCATGTATAATGTGTTTTCTGTCAGATGGATATTGCCAGCAAGCGTATCGCTGGCTTGCAATCGTTCAGCTGATATAATTTTAAAGCCGTCAGCCATAGCGGTAAGGAGTTTCCTCTGTTCTTCGGCTGACTGAGCTGTTTTTGGCAGCAAGGGCAGACGTGAACTGAGATACGGTTTCTTGCTGATGTTGGTGAGTTCAGCTACTACTGGATGTAGTTGCATTAATAACTGGTAGCGAGTCTCGGGTTTAATCGGTATACGGTTCATGCGCCCAAGCATGGTGTTGAGCTGGACTATGGATTCACGTTGATTGGCCAACGACAGGCTGTCGCACCATTTCTTGAGGGCTTTTGATGTTTCAGGTACCGACCCAATATAATCCGGGTTTTGTTTCGGTATACGCAATCTAATTGCTGCCAAAGCGGAACTCTCCTGTGTTGTCGCATTTTATAATTTGAGGGCCGGCTTGAAACAAGTTCAACCAACCTGCTGTCTATTATATAGTGTTAAGTCGTAACATCGACAAGTTGAATTGTAGTGACAAGATTAAGAACGTTGTTTGCCCTTATTAACATGCTAATAATTTCACTAATGGTCGCATCGTTATCGTGGGCTGCAGAGGGTCCGCCGCCAGCGCCAGTAAGAGTAGCACAAGCCACGCAACAAGCAATTGCCCCAATCAGCTGGGTTTTTGGTAGTATTTTTAGTCGTCATCAGGCTAACATCGCAGCGGAAGTCACCGGCCGTTTGCTTTCGATTGCTGAAGTTGGCGATATTGTAAAACGTGGTGACATATTGGCGCGCATCGATGCCAGTGCGACACAGCTACAGCACGATGAGCTGCGTGCTCAAATTAAGACTGAACAGGCGCGGCTGACGTTTCTTACCAGCGAAGTWGATCGYTTRCAACGTYTGGCGGCCACYAATCATGCKGCYAAGACYCARCTTGAACAGACTCAATCAGATCGCGATGCCACACAAGGCACGTTATCCGCAGCACGTTCACGCCTGGCGCAAGCGCAAGATCGCGTCGAGCGCAGCAAAATCAAGGCACCATTTTCAGGTACGGTCGCCCAGCGTTTAATGCAAGCAGGCGAATGGGCTGAAAGTGGTGATGCTATCATTGAGCTGATAGATATCAACAATTTAGAAGTGCGCGCACGCATACCTCTTGCATCGATGCCGTATATCAACAGCGATAGCAAACTGCAGGTAAAGGTCGGTAATGATGAGGTTATTGCTACCTTACGTTCACTCGTGCCCGTCGGTGACATTCTTTCGCGCCTCGCTGATATGCGCCTTGATTTCACACATCCTGGCTGGCGCCCCGGACAATCAGTGCGTGTCGCCGTGCCGACCGGGCCTGCAAAATCTGCTTTAACTGTGCCGCGTGATGCCCTGGTGTTACGTTCTGATGCCACGCGTGTTGTTCGTGTTAACGACGATGATACGACCACTTCAGTGGATGTTGTATTGGGCCACGCCGATGGTGGCTGGATTGAAGTCGCAGGTGAATTGCAGCCGGGTGACCGCGTTATTGTGCGTGGCGCTGAACGTTTGCGCCCCGGACAGCACGTTAGAATTATGCCGAATCCTTAAGCGATGTACTTGCTTCGGTTAGCTTTATCCAACCCGGTTGCCGTTACCGTGGCAGTCTTGCTGGCGCTTTTGTTTGGTGCTATCAGTTTGTCGCGTTTGCCTGTTCAGCTAACCCCTGAGATAGAACGGCCTGAAATTATTGTTACCACTAATTGGCGTTCAGCCGCTCCGCAGGAAGTGGAATCAGAGATTATTGAACCCCAGGAAGATGCCTTGCGTGGTGTGCCAGGTGCAGTTGAAATGCTTGCGCAAGCACGCAATGGCAGCGGCACAATCACCCTGACCTTTGAGACGGGGATTAATCTCGATAGGGCCCTGCTGGAAGTCATTAACCGTTTAAATCGTGTGCCGGGTTATCCCGTCGATGCTGATGAACCGGTGATTTCTACTGGCGGCGGTAATGGCCGTGCGATTGCGTGGTTCATTATCAAGCCGACCAACGGTAATGAGCGTGACATCGCCAGCTACCAGGACTATATCGAAGAAGTGGTGCAAAGTCGTTTTGAGCGGGTGCCAGGGGTGGCACTATCGGAAGTGCGTGGTGGGCGCGAGCGTGAGGTGCGTATTACGTTTGATCCCTATCGTGCTGCTGCCTTGGGTGTTCAATTGCCTACCGTGTTAGAGCTAGTTGGTGCCAAAGATGTTTCTGGAGGGTTTTCAGATGTCGGGCGTCGGCGTTATACACTGCGCTTTGATGGCGCGTACCAGTTAGATGATCTGGCAAATCTTATTATTGACTGGCGCGAGGGTAGCCCCGTGTTGCTAAGTGATGTTGCTGATGTCGAGCTGGCACTTGTTGACCGCGCTGGTTTTGTGATTCAAAACGGACAGCCGGCGATGGCTGTTAATGCCTATCGTGAAACCGGCGTTAACGTCATAAATGTGATGGATCAATTGAAAGAGGCTGCTGCAGATTTGGCTGCTGGGCCATTAAAGCGTGCGAACCTGTCCATTGAGCAAGTCTATGATGAAACGATTTACATTGACCGGTCGTTAGCGCTGGTTGCCAACAATCTTGTTTTGGGTATTGTGTTGGCAGTAGGTGTGTTGTGGTGGTTCTTACGCCGGTTTCGCGCGACGCTCATTGTTGCGCTGGCTATTCCGGTTTCAATTTTTGCGACCTTTATCGTGCTTGATGCTACCGGGCGTACGATTAACGTTATTTCGCTCGCCGGAATCGCCTTTGCTGTAGGAATGGTGCTTGATGCGGCGATTGTYGTATTGGAAAATATTGTGCGCTTGCGTGAGCGCGGCACTGATTCGAACACCGCTGCCGAACGTGGTACCAGCCAGGTTTGGGGTGCACTGTTAGCGTCAACGGCGACGACGGTAGCCATCTTTTTACCTGTCGTGTTTTTACGTGAAGAGGCAGGGCAATTATTTGCGGATTTGGCCTTGACCATTGCTGTTGCTGTTATTTTTTCATTGATTATTGCGTTACTGGTATTACCGACTGCGGCAGTGAAATGGTTACATAAAGGTGATATGAAAGATCCACATCACCATTGGTGGGTTGCCATCTCTAACGGCATCATGAGGCTAACTAACGGCTCCCTGCGACGAATATTCTGGATTGTATTTTTATTGATTGCGCCGCTGCTTATTGTTTATGAATTAAAGCCGGATGCGGATTATTTGCCGACGGGTAATCGCAACCTGGTCTTGATGTTTGTTAATCCACCGCCAGGCCAAAGTATTGATGTGGCAGAGTATGAGATGGGTGGATTGATCGTCGATACTTTGGCTCCTCACCTAACTGGTGAAACGCAGCCACAGATGAAAGACTATTTTTTTGTGGTAACGGCTAACGGGGTTTTTCTTGGTGGCCGAACTATTGAGCCAGAGAGAACACGAGAATTATTGCCCATATTAAATGGGGTGGCGGCGGATCTGCCTGACACTATCGGTGTTGCTTTGCAGGCCTCATTATTTGCTGGCACCGGTACTGACCACAGTATCGAGGTCAATATACAAGGCCGTGATCTTGAGCAAATACTGGCGGCAGCGCGCAGTGCATTTGTCCAGATCCCGCAAATTATTCCGGGTTCCCGTATTCGTCCCTTCCCCGGTTTGGCCTTGGATAGCCCGGAACTCAGATTGTTGCCACGTGAACAACGTATTGCCGAAGCCGGGTGGAGCCGTTCGACCATGGGCTCAGTAGTACGCACGCTGGGTGATGGCTTGCTAGTGGGGGATTATTTTGATGGTGAAGAAACACTCGATATCATTTTGCGAGCAACGCCCTGGCAAGTGCCAGAAGAATTAATGAGTTATCCTTTGGCGACACCTAACGCAGGAGTATTGCCGCTCAGTGAGATGGTTGAGATGCAGCGTACGGCAGGCCCTAACGAATTGCGGCGGCTGGATCGTCGTCGCACAGTGACTTTACAGGTTAGGCCGCCGCAAGAGGTCTCACTGGAGTTTGCGCTCAATAAATTAAAAACCGAGTTTGAGCCTGCTATTTTGGCTGAATTGCCACTAGATGCCAGCATTAGTTATAGCGGTAGTGCTAACAAGCTTGAATCGGCGTTAAGTTCAATGTTGGGTGCGTTTGGCTTGGCTATTGTGATTTTATATTTGCTGATGAGTGCCTTGTTTCGTTCGTTCAAGGACAGCCTGCTGGTTTTGCTGGTGATTCCATTGTCCACCGTTGGTGGCATTGGCGCATTATTTATTATGAATTTGTATGTTCATCAGCCAATGGATTTGCTGACCATGATTGGCTTTGTTATTTCATTAGGTTTAGTGATTAACAATGCGATTTTACTCGTTCAYCAAACCCGCGCCGCTGAGCGTGAAGGCATGTCGCGGCGTGATGCTGTTAATAATGCSGTGCACTTGCGGCTAAGGCCAATCTTTATGACAACGCTGACGAGCATCTTCGGTATGTTGCCATTGTTGCTGATGCCGGGCGCTGGTAGYGAATTATATCGAGGGCTTGCTGGCGTGATAGTCGGTGGTATGTCGGTGAGCACAATATTTACGTTGATACTACTGCCCAGTTTGTTACGGATGGGTGAAAAACGCCATTTGGGTGGAGCAGTACAAACGGCATGAAAACGGTAATAATCACTGGCGTATCGCGTGGCCTTGGTGAAGCACTTGCCCTTGCGTTGCTGAAATTAGACTATCAGCTTATCGGCTTGGGTAGAACKAGTAAYCAACAATTCGCTGGCTACGATAATTATCGTTTTATCGAGTGCGATTTCAGTGACCCCGGTATCATGGATGGCATAGCGATTTTATTTTCAGAGCTTGCTTCTGTCGAATATACGCAAATTGTTCTGATTAATAATGCCGCTACAGCCTCACCAGTGGGTGTGTTGGGTAGATTGTCATCCAAGGAAATACAGCAATCATTGCAGCTGAATTTGGTTTCTCCTACACAGTTAGCCAATCAGTTTTGCCRCCATTTCTCCAAGCTTGAATGTGACAAGCGCATTGTCAATATCTCATCCGGAGCCGCTTTTTCGCCTATATCCGGTAACAGCATTTATTGCGTAGCGAAAGCGGGCCTGGAGATGTTAACGCAATCTATCGCGGCCGAAACCGGCTACCATGGTGTCACCGCGATGTCGATACAACCGGGTGTGATCGATACCGAAATGCAGGCGTGGCTACGTCAGCAACCTGAAGAATTGTTGCCCACTGTTGGCTTGTATCACGGTTTTTATAATCGCCATCAGTTATTGCCCGCTGCGATTGTTGCGCAGAACGTTGTTAAATCGGCGCTGTCGGGCGCAGCTAGAAACGGTCAGAGTTTTTGCCACGACCAGTTCTGCTGATTTGCCTATGTTTCGCAGGGCATATGCCCTGTATAGCCTGAATCAGGGCATTTATCCCTCGTTTTCAGCTTGCTTGGCCTTCAAGCTGGTGTTGTCTTAAGACAAACCGAAGGAGACGACACCATGGTTTCACAACGCTATCCATTAATTATTCGCTCAATCCATTTGGGTTTGATCATATTTGGTATTASTGCTTTTCTTACTGGCGAGTTTGCAGAAGACGAAGCAGCAACATTGGGCTATCTGGCTCACACCTATCTTGGCTTGGCGCTGACACTGTTTGTTGTGTCTCGYACCGCTATTGGTATTGCTGGCCCCAAGCCGTCACGTTTTGTTACCTGGTTTCCGTTTACYCGGGCGCGATTTGCGGTGGTGATCGACGACATAAAGCAGATTTTCAAATTAGAGTTGCCCGTTCATGATGGGCATCAGGGGATATCCGCGCTGGTTCATGCCTTYGGACTACTGCTGTTTTTGTGGATGGGCYTGACCGGTACRGCCTTATATTTTATTGGCGATTTCGAGGCTTCGACGGCGGGTAAGTTTGTCGCCGAGATTCACGAGGTGGGTGAAAGCCTGATTCCCCTGTTTTTAGTGTTACATGTGGGCGCGGTTATATTGCATACTGTTCTTGGCCATCCAATATTGAAACGCATGCTGTCTTTCGGGCGTGTTAAGAATCAAGAACGAGTAAATTATGACGGAGAACGACAAAACTAAGCGTGAGACACTAAAAGGTTATTTCACCACRGCAGTCTTGATCGCAGCGGGCATTTTTTTTATTCATGATATTGTTGGCGATGCCGCAAAGGGCTATGAATCATCGRCCCATATTGTGATCGAAGCACTGGTCTTTACTGTCGTGATGATTGCGCTTTGGTTTGAGATTAAACGAGCCATCCGTTTTCGCCGGCAAGTGTCTGTCGAGCGTGAGCGGGTTGCTCGTCTTAGTGGCGAATTATTTCATCAAATCGAAAAGGCATTTGATCAATGGCAGCTGACAAGCTCTGAGCGCGAAGTTGCCATTATGTTAATCAAGGGCATGTCCATGGCTGAGATAGCAGCAGTGCGCGCGGTTAAAGATAAAACCATTCGCCAGCATGCCACCAATATTTATGCCAAGGCGGGTTATTCCAACCGCAATGAGTTGGCTTCTCACTTCATTGAAGATCTGCTAAATATTGAGGCTTGATGAGAAGCCGTTGCAGTGCAAAAAAGCTAGCGCCAAATTACGTATTTTATTTAGGATTTATGGCTCTGCTGTGATGAGAGCCTGTCCATCAGGGCAAACATAACGCCTGAGATGATAAAGGCAACAAAGATCAACACTTTCCACAGAATTTCTTGATTATCGTAGTTTTTAAGGTTGATATAAACCTTAAGCAGCTCGATCGACGAAATGGCGATGATGGAGCCGATGACCTTTATTTTAAGAGCTGAAAAATCGACTTTGCCCATCCATGCTGGTTTAGCTTCGAGATCAATCGCATCAAACTTGGACACGAAGCTTTCATAGCTACTGAAGGCAATAATAAAAATCAGGCTCGCGATAAGTGTTAGATCAACCAGGCTGAGCACACCCAATACAAGCTCAATTTCACTAAGCGAGTGTATATCGATGACGAGATGGGATAATTCGGCAGTAAATTTTATCAGCAATAAAAAAGCCGATATTATCAGGCCGACCAAAAATGGCACCAGTATCCAGCGGCTGACAAATAGCGCTTTTTCGAATAGGTTTTCTGCATTTTTCATGGGATGTAAGGCGATGTTTGGCTAGTCATTGTAGTAAGTTGGTGTAGTATTTTCTATTGAATGCGGCTTGCGCCTTGACCACGCATTGTTATTGGCTTCTCTATCTACATTCAGTAGAAATAACTACACTAGAGTAACATAAAGAGCGTTAATCGGCGTTCTATGTTTGGCTTCTTTGCTGTAAGTGAATCGCTCAAGCTTTATATTAGACTTGCCTCATAATTAGTAGAATGCTAGTTTTCCTGCATAGTTTTAAGCAGGAGGGTTATTTATTCGAACTCACTAATTATAGATAGTGTAGTCACAAGATAAGAAATATGCGGTTCTATTAGGTAACGAAAGGATCGCGTATGGCACATTCACATCGTAGACATGACTTGTCAGACAAGGTATGGAGCTTGCTGGAGCAATACGCACTGCCGTTTTATTCGCTGGCGTGACAAAGGCGTGTGGGGGGATTTACTGGCAATTTTGATTGCTAATTCAGGCTACGAATGGCTTATGGTTGATGCGAGCCACTACAAGGTGCCCTTGGGGTGCAAAGTGCCCCCACATGCGGCGGGCGCAAGAGGTGGAAATCAGGACATGTCCCGCACAGAAGGGAGCTAACACCAAAATGCATTGGGCCGCGGATGCGCAGGGTATGCAGGTCAGAATTATTATTACAAAAGGTACCCACGCAGATTGCACATAAGCTGGCCGCTTGATTGAAGGGCTTACAGCTGATTACTCGTTGGCAGATTGCGGCTATGATAGTGATGCCATTGTTGAGCAAGCTGAAAGTCAGGGCACGAATGCCGTGATACCGCCTAGAAAAAACCGCAAGATTCAGCGCGAAAACGACAAAGGCCCTTATCAATTACGGCATTGGGTTGAAAATGCCTTGCTACACCTTAAAAGATGGCGCGGCATCGCCACAAGATACGCCAAAAACACAGCATCCTTCCTCGCTGCCGCCACCAAATCAGGTGGATTGCTCTCTGCGTCAATATCTCGTGGCTATACTATTTAAAGGACGTTGCGATGAATTATCCATGAATTACATTATTCATCAGCACCGCGGTAAGTAGCATGACTGTTTCGGTGATCTCGATCAACGCCCCGGCGGTATCACCGGTAGCGCCACTGATACGCCGCAGCATGAGAGTGCGTAGCGCAAAGAATATGCCTGCTGCTGCAAGAAGCAGCCAAAACGCTGCTATACCAATAAAGAGGGGAACGGCAACCAAGGTGAAGAGGATAACGATTATGCATGCGCGGCGTGGCAAATGGTTTGCAAGCAGACTTCCAAGGCCGTTTGGCCGGACATAGGGCGTGGTGAGGAAAAGTACCACCAGTGTTGTGCGGCCGAGGACGGGGGCCAGCACCAGGGCTTCCCAATTTTCGGTCGTGAGGAGGTGTTCCAGCGCTGTGAACTTGATCAGGAGAACCAGAACCAGGGTGACTACTGCCGCCGGGCCGCAATATGGGTCTTTCATGATCTCGAGTGTTTTTTCGCGATCACCAAGGCCACCTAGCCAGGCATCGGCGCTGTCGGCTAATCCATCAAGGTGAAGTGCGCCGGTCAGCGTAACCCAGACGGCGAGCAAAACGGCGGCATAAAGGCTGGCGGGCAGTTCCCTTCCGAACCATCCCAGCGTGGCGAGTAGGAGGCCGAGGAGTAGACCGACCAGCGGATACCAGGCAAGAGAGCGGCCAATTTCCTGTTCGCCTAATTCATTCAGTCGAGGTGTTGGTATGCGTGTTAAAAACTGCAGGGCGATGATGAACGGACGCAACATTTACAGGTTCCCGGCATGAAAGACAAGGCTGGCACTGGGCGGTTGTCCCTGTGTGCGGTAAACCTTAATCCGGCTAATCGCAGCGAATGGTATCTCAAGTCGAAGCAAGGCATGCATCGGCATCTCAAGGATATCTGCGAGTATGATGCGTATGGGGCCACCATGACTGATAAGTAAGATGTGTTGACCTTGTTGCAGGTGTATAAGACTTTGCCATGCATTCAGCACACGTTGCCTGAAATCAGTAAGTAACTCGGCATTGTCAGGTGCAAAACGGTTCGGGTCTTGCCAGAAACGCTGCAAGGCATCAGGGTCGGTGGCTGAAATATCTTCGGCGGTTTTCCCTTCCCAGTCACCAAAGTGCATTTCCTGAAAGGCATTATTCAGAGAGAGGGGTAGTTTGTTTTTTCCTGCCCAGTATTCGGAAAATTTCGCACAGCGTTGTAACGGTGAACTGACGATCTGCGTTAAGTTGCTTCCCGCTTCAAGTGTTCTTTGCATTTGTTGCCAACCCAGTTCGGTTAGCGGGTCATCGGTGCTGCCGCGAAAACGGTTGCCGCCCTCTACTTCACCGTGACGTATCAGGTCGATAGTGGTGGTTTCAGTCATCTTTGTTTGAAACGTCGGCTTCAGCGAAGGTGGCCATGTCGTTGTGCAATGCGCAGGCCATGCGCAACAGCGGCATGGCGATGGCGGCGCCGCTTCCCTCACCCAGGCGCATACCGAGATCCAGGAGGGGTTGTGCATCCAGTGCATCAAGTACTGTTCGATGCCCTGGCTCGGCGGAGGTGTGCGAGAAAAGAAACCAACTTTCGGCGCCGGGGCAAAGCCGTGCGGCGGCGAGCGCCGCCACCGAGCTGATGAAGCCATCCACCAACACTGGTAGGCCCATGTGTGCACAGGCCATATAGCTGCCGGTCAACGCCGCGATCTCGAAGCCGCTGAGCCGACGCAACGCCTCTAACGGTATGCCATGGTGTTGGCTGTGCTGGTTCAGTGCCTTGCAGATCACCTCGGTCTTGCGTGCTACTCCTTGTGCATCCAGTCCGGTGCCTGGGCCGGCGAGCAGTGAAGGTGGGGCATCGAGCAGGGCGCAGGCCAGTGCAGCAGCAGCGGTGGTGTTGCCGATACCCATCTCGCCGCCGATGAAGAGCTGTGCGTTGGCAAGCTTGGCGCGCTCGGCGGCATGGCGACCGGCACCGAGTGCGCAGGCGAGCTGGTGTTCGCTCATCGCCGCTTCAAGCGTAAAGTTGGCGGTGCCGGGTCCGAGGTTATAGTTTTTCACGCCATCGAGCGAACCAATATCATAAGCAGTACCTAGATTGATCACTTCGAGTTCGGCGCCGAGCGCGCGTGCTGCCACGCAGATGGCCGCGCCGCCTCGGGCAAAGTTCTTTATCATCTCGGCGGTGACGGCCTGGGGAAAGGCAGATATGCCCTCGGTCGCCACGCCATGATCGGCGGCAAATACGCTAATGTATACCTTATCCACACAAGGTCGCTCGGTGCCTTGCAACGCCGCCAGATGAATCGCGGTTTCCTCAAGCATTCCCAAGGCCCCGGGTGGCTTGGTGAGAATTGCTTGACGCGCCTCGGCAGCCCGCCGGGCATCGTCGTCCGGTGCGGCAGGCGGCACCTGTAGCCATAGGGTGGTTTCGTTCAAAACGGATTTCCTTTCAATATGTGGGGCAGGCCGGCGACCGTCAGGATTACCTGGTCGCAGACCTGTGCGAGTTCCTGATGCAGGCAGCCTGCCTCGTCGCAGTAGCGACGGCTGAGTTTACCCAGTGGTGTCACACCCATGTTGGTTTCGTTGCTGACCAGGATGAGTTGGCCCGCGAGACGCGGCAGCACCGCGAGTAGGACGGCGCGCTCGCGCTCGAACAAGGTCGCATCTTCCGCCGTCAGTAGATTGGTGAGCCACAGCGTCAGGCAATCGACCAGCACACAATGTCCAGCGGTCGCGTGTTCCTCCAACACTGTTGCCAGTTGGATCGGTTCCTCAATCAGATACCAATGGTCCGGCCGCTGCACGCGATGTGCCGCAATGCGCGTACGCATCTCATCGTCCTGTGCTGTGGCAGTGGCAATATAGGTAACAGGCAAGCTACTTTTGATTGCGAGGCGCTCGGCCAGCCGGCTTTTACCGGAGCGGACACCGCCGAGGATCAGGGTTTTTGTGCGCACGGCGCTAGGGGGTGTTAACAATTAATAAGGCCATACTGCCAGGCCTCTGTTTTCGCCCGGCGCCCCGCAGGAAGTGCCCTTGGGGTGCAAGGCAGAACGAGCGTGGTGTGGTGACTCCACATAAGCGAGTGATAACGCCACTGGGCGAGAACAGAGGCCTAGCCCTTCGGGTTGTGCCTGAAAAACCGCCATACTGCGTTGTCCGTCGTTCATTTGCAATGAGCAAACTTCTCTCCTCACGCCTTGCCGGGCGATTTTTCAGGCACAACAGTATGTGCCTTATTAATTGTTAGCACCCCCTCAATCCACAACATTAAGCATTGATCGCAAATGGGTGGTATCGAGGTGTTGCTCCACCGCATCGGCCAATTGCTCGATGCTGGCTTCGCGCAGGGCGTGGTAATCGTGTGCATGGGCATTAGCCACGCCGGCCCAATCGAGCAACGCGCCACAAGCGTGCGGTGACTCGAAAAGGCCGTGAAGATAGGTGCCGAGGATTAGCCCGTCGTCACTGATGGCTCCATCCGGGCCGTGTGTGAGATGTGTTGCCGGTCTCTTCAGTGCGGTGCCGCTGCTCACACCAGCGTGGATTTCGTAGCCACTGACAGCAGTGCCGCCAATGATCAGTGTGCCACTTACGTTGCGAAGTTGCTTTTCGGGTTGCAGCGTCGTTTCCATATCAAGTAGCTCCAATCCAGCCGAAGTGCCCGCCTCGCCCTCGATACCGTGCGGGTCATGAATCCGCTTCCCGAGCATCTGAAAGCCGCCACAGATACCGATTAACTTGCCGCCGTAACGCAGATGGCGCTGGATAGCTTTTTCCCAACCTTGGCAGTAAAGCCAGGCGAGATCGGCGCGCACGTTCTTGGAGCCGGGCAGGATGATTAGGTCGGCGGGCGGGATGTTTTCACCGGGACCAACGAAATGCAGATCCACCTGCGGGTGCAGGCGCAACGGATCGAAATCGGTGTGGTTGCTGATACCAGGTAACACCGGCACTACGGCTACCAGCGCACCCTCTTGTTTCGTTACACGTTCTCTTGGCAGCGCATCTTCCGCTTCTAAGTGTAGTCCGTGTAGATAGGGCAACACACCCAGCACCGGCTTGCCGGTATGCCTCTCCAGCCACTTCAGGCCCGGTTGCAGCAGCGCCATATCGCCGCGAAAGCGATTGATGACAAACCCTTTGATGCGTGCCCGCTCGGTTTCGCTGAGCAACGCGAGGGTACCCACAAGATGAGCAAACACGCCGCCGCGGTCGATGTCGGCCACCAGGATCACTGCACAGTCCACCATTTCGGCGAAACCCATGTTGGCGATATCGTTATCACGCAAATTGATCTCGGCGGGCGAACCGGCCCCTTCGACGATGATGGCATCAAACTGGGTGGCCAGGCGCTGATATGATTCGAACACCGCCGTCTGGGCCGTGCGTTTGTAATCGTGGTAATCACAGGCATCCATATTGCCGATGGCATGGCCATGAATGATTACCTGAGCCCCCACATCGGTATTAGGTTTGAGCAGCACCGGATTCATATCCGTATGAGGTTCTAATTGACATGCTTGAGCTTGCACCGCCTGAGCCCGACCAATTTCTCCTCCATCAGAACTCACCGCGCTATTGAGTGCCATATTTTGTGGTTTAAAAGGTGCGACGCGCACGCCTTGACGAACAAACCAACGGCACAACGCAGTCACCAATAAGCTTTTACCTGCATCTGAAGTAGTGCCTTGAACCATCAGCGTATGAGCTTTCACATTTCTACCTAAATCCTTCAAGTAATCGTGCGTGTAGAGTGAGATCCTTATGGTGATTGCCGATAAAGCTGAGCCAGCAACTTGTTGCTGAGTGAAACTTATGCCCTTGTGGTGAAAGTTTCATATCGCTATACGGATCAATGGCTTGCGCTATGTTCGTGCGAGTACTTACAGGATTCAGGTTTTATCCTAATGTTCATCAAGGTACGTTCTAATCGATCCCACTCCATCTCATTCGCAGGTAAACCAAAGCGCAAACTGGAGGGTTCACTGAATAAACGGGTAAAGATTCCTTGAGATGCCAGCTGCTCATGAAGAGCATGAGCTTGACGTGTTTTTTTCCACTGAAACAGCGAACAGCCTCCTGTCGGAGATAAGCCATACTGCGTGAGTAACGTGTGCAAACGAATGCCTTCTTTCTCAAGATTCTGCCGTGCATCACTCTGCCAAACAGAGTCCTTAAATGCCGCACTTGCCACCCAGCGAGCAGGGGCATTTAATGCCCAGGGTCCCAGCCATGCAGCTAACTGAGTAAGAAGCTCAGTTGCAGCACAAACACACCCGACTCGCGCACCGGCCAATCCAAAAAACTTACCTAATGAACGTAATACAATCAGACCTTTCCGGTGGCTGTATGGAACCAAACTGTACTCGGGCGTCATATCCATAAATGCTTCATCAACCACCAACCAACCGTCACGCTCAGCGATCTGTGCCCGCCAATTAAGCAATTGCTCCACCGAAAAACGGATTCCCGTTGGATTGTTTGGATGGATTAATACAAGCACCAACAGCTCGTTAATTTTTTCTGAAATATGATGTGCAATGATGGGCTGAACCGTATGGCCTGCACGCCGCCAAGCATGAGCATGCTCGGCATAACCGGGATCAAGCACACCCACATGACAAGACGATCGCAACATAGGCAGTGCCTGAATGGCTGCTTGTGAACCTGCAACAGGTAAAAGATGATTAGCCCCATAATAGTCACATGCGGCTTGTTCGAGGCCATCTTCCTCCTCAGGAAGGCGGAGCCAGGCAGAAGGTGGAATCGTAGGCACGGGCCAGCCGTTAGGATTGATGCCGGTTGAAAGATCAAGCCAATTCTCGAGCGGTATGCTGTGCTTTGCGGATGCTTGCCTCAATCTACCGCCGTGATGAAGCACGTCGTTGCTGTTTAAATGGTCAGGCATAGGTTGTCCCTCCAGTAATGAAAAGCAACCCGAGCCACAGCCACACGCCGCGCCGTACCAGTGTCAGCGCGCGCTCGATGTCGGCAATACTAGGAGCTTTGCCTATACCAAGGATAGGCCGCTGATGCCACTCACCCAGATAACGGGCCGGCCCGCCAATAGAGATGCCCAGTGCCCCCGCGCCAGCCGCCATCACTGGCCCGGCGTTGGGGCTATCCCAGGCCGATGTCTGTGTTCGCCAACAGCTCAGGGCTTGGCTGGTGTTGCCGAGTAGTGCGTAAGTGAGCGCCGTCAGTCGGGCCGGGATGAAATTGAGTAGATCGTCGAATCGAGCGGCGGCCCAGCCGAAATGGCGATAACGATCATTACGATAACCCCACATGGCATCCAGGGTGTTGGCCAGCCGATAGAGTACGGCACCAGCGCCACCCGCCACGATGAACCAGAACAGTGCGCCGAACACGCCGTCGTTGCCGTTCTCCAGTACCGATTCGGTGGCTGCACCCGGCGCATCAAGCGCCGCCGAATCGCGGCTGACCATCTGTGCGGCAAGCCGACGCGCCTCATCGTCATTGTTATCGCGTAATGCGACCGCAATGGGCCGAGCGTGATCATGCAGGCTCTTGTGGCCAATAGCGAAATAGAGCATTAACAGACTGCAGAGAACGCCGACATCCGGTAGCGCGGTCAATATCTTGGCGACGGCCGTAAGGGGCAGGAGTAATAATAGCACCGCCAGGATACCCCGCCAGCGACGATTGCGCGATGTCGCGCCAACGCCACCATAGAACCCGCGCTCGACAAGCATCGTCAACCTGCCAAAACCGACCAAGGGGTGAAAGCGGCGCGGTTCGCCCAGTAACCAGTCCAGTAGAACGGCGGCCAGCGCCAGTAGTGCAATGGTGATCATTGGCGCTCTGCCCAGCGCTGCACGATGGCGTGCAACTGCCGCACACCGTCAGTCAGCGCTGCCGGACTCGGTTGCAGGATATCGCAGGACTTGATTTCATGGAGGTGGCTATTGCGCACTGCCGGAATCGTCTCCCAACCCGGCCGGTCACACATCTGTTGGGGGCTGAAGCGTTTGCCGCACCAGGAACCGATGATGATGTCCGGGGCGCGGCGGATGACTTCCTCAGAGTCGGCAATGATGCGTCCTTTCGCTGCGGGAAATACAGCGAGTTCTGTAATGCCGGCGATGCGTTGCGGGCCCTTACCCGTGTCGATCTTCAAGCTGGTGCCTTCGTGTTGCCCCATTGATCATGGAACACCAGATCCTGTAGTGGACATCTCCGGGTCCAGCCTTCCAATTCCAGCATCGGCGCGGGATAAAACGCTTCCACGTGACCGAGGCAGAGGACGGCCACCGGTTTGGCGCCTGCGGGTATCTGAAGAAGTTCTGCGAGCGCGACCGGATCAAATAGGGACACCCAGCCCATGCCAATTCCTTCAGCGCGCGCGGCCAGCCACAGGTTCTGGATGGCACAGGCAACCGAGGCAAGATCCATTTCCGGCAGTGTGCGGCGGCCGAAGACGTGGCGTTCGCGTCTGTCCATGAGTACAGCGACGAGCAGCTCGCCGCACTGGAGTATGCCCTCGACCTTGAGCCGCAGGAATTCCTCCTGGCGCTCACCCAGAGCCTGGGCGGTGGCTGTCTTTTCCGCTTGAACCAGCTTATGGATTTCACGTCGCAACGCAGGGGCGGTAATGCGCACGAAACGCCATGGCTGCATCAAGCCCACACTCGGTGCAAGATGGGCGGCTTCCAGTAGACGAGTGAGCATGTCCGGATCCACCGGGTCGGGTAGAAAATGGCGCATGTCCCGCCGTTCGCGCATTGCACGGTATAGCGCAGCAATTTCGGGTTCAGTGAAACGGTTCATGGCAGGAACAATTGCGCGGTCGCCGCAGGGTTGGATGGAAAATAGAAATGTAGGTAAGAAGCGGTCAGCCGCTGCCGTCGATAGATAGGCTCTGGCGTGCCGTGATGCCTTGCAGACACGGAGCAAGCAACAGGCTCAAGGCCACATTCCATACGTGAATAGTGAAACGTGTGCCCCCTGAGTTCACCCTCCGGCAGTGGTGCATGATGCAGGCCCAGATTGGCCAGGCGCGATTGCATAATGGCCTTGCCCGGCAGCAGCCCCGCCATGGAAGCATATTGCCCTTCAGTATCCGTCAGTGATTCGAGCAGGTACAACATGCCACCGCATTCAGCGACGATGGGCCGACCTTCAGCGTGATGGGCGCGGATGGCGGTCAGCATCTTTTCGTTGGCGGCGAGCCGGTCGAGGTGCAGTTCTGGATAGCCTCCCGGCAGGTAGAGTGCATCAGCGGATAGCAGTGTATCGTCATCGAGCGGCGAGAAGAACACGAGGGTGGCGCCCAGCGCTGTCAACAACTCGAGATTGGCGCGATACAGGAACGCGAATGCCGCATCCTGTGCCACGGCGATGCGTACGCCTTGCAGTAGCGGCGTCATGGTTTCGATCGCTGGGGCAGAGAATGTTGCTGGTGGTGGCAAGGTTATGTTTGCGCCATTGAGTGCCGCGGCGGCCCGCGCAATCCGCGCGTCGAGATCAGCGATCTCGGCGGCCTGTATCAGGCCGAGATGACGCTCGGGCAGGGCGATATCGGCATCGCGTGCCAGCCAGCCGAACGCGGTCACGCCGGGCGGCAGGCTCTCGGCAAGCATTTGATAGTGATGTTCACCCGCGACGTAATTGGCGAACACGCCGGCAAACGGCAATCCTGCCCGATAGGTGGCCAGACCATGGGCCACGGCGCCGAAGGTCTGAGCCATGGCACTGCCGTCGATCACCGCAAGCACCGGAATGTCGAACAGCATCGCAAGATCAGCGCTGGAGCGCTCGCCGTCGAACAGTCCCATCACGCCTTCGATGAGGATCAGATCGGCGTCGCCTGCGGCTTCATATAAAAGTTGGCGGCAGTGGGCTTCACCGCCCATCCATAGGTCGAGTTGATACACCGGGTTGCCGGAGGCGCGCTCGAGGATCATGGGGTCGAGAAAATCCGGCCCGGCCTTGAATACCCGCACCTTGCGTCCCTGGTTGCGATGGTGATGCGCCAGTGCGCATGTGACGGTAGTCTTGCCTTGGCCGGAGGCGGGTGCGGCGATAAACAGCGCGGGGCAGGACGTGTCTGGACGCACTAATGTCGCGGCAGCCATGGATGGCGGGAGCGCCCCTACGCTCACAAATCCACCCCCTTCTGCGCGCGCACGCCGTCGCGAAAGGCGTGTTTGATGTCGCGTAGCTCGGCCACGGTATCGGCTGCATTGATGAGCGCCTCGGGCGCTGCGCGGCCGGTGATTACCACGTGCTGCATGGGCGGGCGGGTCGCCAGATCAGCCAGTATGGTCTCGACCTCTAACCAGCCGTATTTGAGCGGATAGGTGAGTTCATCGAGCACCACCAGCCCAAGGGACTCGTCGCGCAGCATCTCCCGCGCCACGGCCCAGCCGCGCTGGGCGGTCTCGGTATCGCGCGCGAGATTCTGTGTCTCCCAGGTGAAGCCATCGCCGAGCACATGCCAGCATACACCGGGCTGGTGGCGAAAAAACCCTTCTTCGCCAGTGGTTGAGCACCCCTTGATGAACTGCGCCACGCCGACCTGCATGCCGTGCCCCAGAGCGCGTGCCAGCATACCGAAGGCTGAGCTGGACTTGCCCTTACCGTTGCCGGTGAGCAGCAGCAACAGCCCCTGGTCTCGATCAGCGCGATCGATGGCGGCATCAACCACCACCTTCTTGCGCTGCATGCGCTTCCGATGGCGCTGTTCCCGGTCGGTTGTGTTCATTGTTACTACAGCGCGGCTTTACGGGGGCGCGATGCGCTACTTGCCAGCCCAAACAGCATATGCACCACGGCGGCAATAGCGACATAGAACGCCACGGATTGCAGGGAGGGAGGGAAATATTTCACCAGCCGCGCGCCGAACTCGGCAAAGGTCGGATCCATGAATCGGCCCGAGAAGAAATAAAATCCGCCGCTGGAGAACAGTTCGCAGACGGTGGCACCCACCAGCATGGCAGCGCCCAGCGGCAGTAGTGTGTGCCATTCAAAGCGGTATCGTCCGGCAGACCAGTGCCCCGCAAGCCACAGTGCGCTGTAGGCCGGCAATAAGAACACGTATGCGGGCGTGAGGCAAAAACCGCTGGCGCCACCCCAGGTATAGGCGGCGAAATCCAGCCCCCAGGTCAGGGCGAGCAGTCCCGGCAAGGCCCAGCGTGGGCGCAGGTACACGCCGGTGAGAAAGAACGCCGCCCAGGAGGCGCCGGGCAGGCTGTGCAGGGTGGCGAAATGCTGGCCGCGGGTGGCGACGACCAGCAGCACCAGGACGGTACCGATGATGAATTGATTGCGGGTTGCAAGTGTCAGCATGTTTGGCTCCTTGGTTGTGTTTCGATTGTCTTCAGGGTTGATAGCGCAGGGTCACGAACAGGCTGCGACCCGGTTGGTTGAAAAATGCGACGGTTTCGTAGTCCTTGTCGAGGAGGTTCTCGACACGCGCCTGTACGCGCCAATTCTTGGTCAGGACATATTCAGTACGCACATCGAGCGTGGTATAGCCGCCGAGCTCGCGGGTGTTGTCGAGATCATCATAGCGCTTGCCCGCAGCGAGCAGGGTTGCGCCAAGGCGGTATTGGCCAAAATCGCGATCGGCGTCGAGGCGCAGAGATTGCCTGACTCTCCGCGGCAACACATTGCCGTCATTGTCGGCTCCGGAACGGTTTTCCGGATCAAGCAAGGTAAGGTTCGTGTTCAGATCCCAGTTCCCAAGCCGGGTGCCTAGTACTGCTTCAAGGCCGCGGATGCGCGCTTGGTTGATATTGACGGGTGAGGTGCCTGAGTCGGAGGCGATCAGGTCGTCGACGCGCGTCTCGTAGGTGTGGAGCGACCAGCGTCCCCAGGCGGTTTTCCCGCCAAGGCCAATCTCGACGCTGCGTGACTCTTCGGGCCGCAGGTTGGCATTACCAAAATCTGGGAAGTAAAGTTCGTTGAAGGTCGGTGCCTTGAAGGCGGTTCCATAGGACGCGGTCAGCCGCAGGCCATCGCTCAGCGCGTAACCCCAGGCCGCTCCGCCGGTGTTCTGGATGCTGAACTGTTCGTTGTCGTCCCGACGCGCCGACAGTTGCACATCGTGGGCCCCGAACGCACCCTGATATTGGGTGAATAGCCCCGTGTTGTCGCGGGAGGTGACTGCAAAGGGGGTGGTGCCATCGATCCGGTCGTCCTGGTAGTCGGCGCCTACCGTGAGCAGA
This sequence comes from Gammaproteobacteria bacterium, assembly GCA_002400775.1. Classification (GTDB taxonomy): domain Bacteria; phylum Pseudomonadota; class Gammaproteobacteria. Next base: position 11,029 of record NVRF01000009.1, on the reverse strand, counting down.
TGATCGGTGGCGATGGAAAGATCGTTCTGCAAAGAGAGCGTATCCCGTTCCGTGTCGAAGCGGGTCTGGAAGACGCGCAAGTTATCGGACGCATCCCGGATGAAGTTATCAGACTCATCCTGGCTGCGACCCATTACCAAGGTTAGCTGCCAGATGTCCATTGGTGAATAGCGTAGCGTTGCGCCGAGCACCTGCTGCACCGTTTCAGATTCGTTGACAAAGCTGCCATCAAACTCGGTGTCGCCGGTGGCGTGCAGTACATGGGCATCCATCTCGACACCGTTGTCGAAGCGGTAGCCCGCGCGCAGCGAGCCCGAGAGATTACGGTAGCCGTCCTTGTCAGCTTCGGTGGTGAAACAGCCGGCGCCGCCCGGCTCGGGTCGGCCGTCGCAGGCGTTGAATCCCTTGGTGCTGATGCCGCTGGCGCTCAGATTGAACCAGCCGTGTTCGCCACCACCGGAAACTCCGGCCGACGCGTTATAGGTATCGTAGCTGCCACCGCCAACGCTGAAAAAGGGCTTGAGCGCGCCGCCGCCTTTGCGGGTGAATATCTGGATCACGCCGCCGATGGCCTCGGAGCCGTAAAGGCTGGAGCGCGGCCCGCGCACGATCTCTATACGCTCGATTTGTTCGACAGGGATATGCTGAAAAGCAGTCGTGCCCAGCGTCGCTGAGCCCACCCTGATGCCGTCCACGAGCACCAGCACATGATCGGACTCAGCGCCGCGCAGGAACACCGACGTGGTCCTGCCAGCGCCGCCATTATTGGTGATGTTGACGCCCGGCAGGCCGCGCAGCACGTCTTGTACGGACTGCGCCTGCAGGCGCTCGATATCTTTTCGTGTGATCACGGTAACGGCGGCCAGTGTCTCGTCTGCCGTTTGGGCGGTACGAGTCGCAGTGACGATGACGGGATCGAGTTCGAGTTCGGTGGCAAAAGCAGAGTGGCAACCCAACAGTAGCAGTGCTGCCGCAGGCAGACAATATTCCTTCATTTTTATTTTCTCAGGCACACGCACCCGCGCGCCAATCGGTGTGGCACAAAGGCATTGTGGAAGGAAAAGAATCAGACGGAAACAGAAAAGACGAACGATCTGTTTGCCGCAGCATAGCCATCCGCAATGCCAACCAACAGCTTCAGGCCGGTCTCCGGACTCGTGAGTGGTTTTGAAAAAACCTGGGCAGATCGCCTTCCCACGTCGAAACGCAGTGGCTGTGTGATCCGCTATAACTCGCTTACCGTTGCGGGGGCAGTGCCGGAATTGTTCTTTGTCTGATTATGTCAGGAACGCACCGGCTTCCCGTTTCATCCCTTGGGACACCTGAAGCAGGTGTCGCAAATTATAGCAATAGTGATGACGAGTCAAGCAACAAAGCGTGAGCGCCAATCTTCGTTGAAAACACAAGCCATTTATTCATGGTGGAAACAAGGTTGATTCTTTGCTCAGGTTCTTAGATAGAAACCACGTAGTATGTTGAATGAGTTTTCGGTTCCGTGAGTCGCACCGAGTGAGCCACGATAGTCCATTTATATTGTCAGAGGGCCATTGTACGAATGACCGGGAACACGCATTCAATTCGCTTCATATTACCGATATCGCTGGTTCTGGTGCTCTTTGTCGGCAGCGTTGCACAAGCAGCTCAGCGTGAAGACCTTTCGGCTGATTCGGAGCAAGCCAAGCGAGTTGTGTTACAACGCGTCCAGTAGTTGGATGAGTCGGGTTGCACACAGATGCAACGCACCGCAATGGGGTTGGCAAAGGCAGTGTATATGGCGTCGAGCGCTATACGGCCATCATGTTTGATGGCGAAGTTGTGATCTATGGGGTGACCGACATCCGCGAAGCGCTACATCGGTATCAGCAGTGGCGGGAAGGCGGGTTCTATCGCGACACCGGAGATCGTCGCCAAGACCACAGTGGCTGACAAATAGCGCTTTTTCAAATAGGTTTTCTGCGTTTTTCATAGAATGTAAGGCGATGTTTGGCTAGTGATTGTAGTAAGTTAGTGTAGTATTTTCTATTGAATGCTGCTTGCGTCTTGACCTTGCGCTGTTACTGGCTTTCTCTATCTACATTCAGTGGAAAGCACTACACTGGAGTAACATAAAGAGCGTTAATCGGCGTTCTATGTTTGGCTCTTTTGCTGTAAGTGAATCGCTCAAGTTTTATATTATTATTGGTGTTAGGTGCGCTGTGGGGTGCATCCTTTCTGTTCCTGCGTATTGCTGCGCCTGTGTTGGGCGCGGTATGGCTTATTGAGATTCGAGTATTGATTGCTGGTTTGGTATTGCTGCCGCTGGTGGTGTTTAACCGGCAATGGATATCAATGCTGAATAGCTATCGTCATTTATTAATTGTAGGTGCATTAAACAGTGCTTTGCCCTTTGTATTAATTGCCCATATCACGATAGAACTCTCTGCTGGTGCGACGTCAATACTCAATGCCATTGTGCCCATTGCCGGAGTGGTGTTTTCCTATTTAGTAATGAAAGAGCAATTAGGTCTGGCCCAACTTTGTGGTATCGCACTTGGTTTTGTTGGGGTGTTAGTGCTTATGCTTTGGCAGCAACAAGGGGTAAGTTCACCGCCATTATTGGTAGTAGTGCTGGCTATTATTGCCGCGTTTTCCTATGTCGCTGGTGCTCACTACACCAAGCAACGGCTGGTGGAAATGCCTGTCATGGTCTATGTTGCGGGCACACAGCTAGCAGCAGCGATATTGCTATTGCCGTTATTGCCTTTCTTTGTGCCGCAACAATTTCCTGATGTGGTGGTCATAGGTTCTGTAATAGGGTTGGCAGTATTGTCGACATCATTAGCGCTGGTCTTGTACTTTAAGTTGATACACCAAATCGGCCCAACCAAAACGCTAACGGTGACTTATCTGATTCCATTTTTTGGTTTGTTGTGGGGATCGGTGTTTCTCGATGAAGCTATTGCGATGAATCAGATTGCAGGCTGTGCCTTGATTCTTTCTGGTGTTGCCTTATCTGTTGGTAGTAAGAGATTTAAGAAATTGGTGTGATGTGATGGTAATTGATATCGGCTTGGTTGATCAGCAGCATATCTGGCATCCGTACGGTGCGATGCATTCTGATTTACTAATCTATCATGTTGAATCGGCGCATGGTTGCGTATTAAATTAAAAGACGGCCGTGAGTTTATTGACGGTATGTCGTCATGCTGGTGTGCTATTCACGATAGGCTATGTGGCCAAGTCCATTGATAAATAGATTTATTAATCTATGGATGAAGATGTTAATCTGAGCCGAGAGATAAATGCTATTACCAGTAAGATTTGACCCTTGGTACTTACTTGAGAGAATATTTAGTTTGAATTTTTTCTTTTTAGTGTTGAGACGCAGTTATTTGCGTTTGCGATTTGAGTCGACGGGGGAGAGGGTATAAAAACCAACGCTGACGGCCATGGAGAGCGAAGCGGGGACTGTTAGTCGCTGATAGTCCACGCGCCGTCTGCCCTTTCGCAGTTAGGAGCGTTAGCGAGTGATGGAGAAATGCAGGAGCGGCTTTAGTGGGCGTAGAGCCATGGAGGAAGGCATGCCGGAGTGTAACGAGCGAAGGGTGAGCGATGTTATACGGAGTCGTGTCGGACGCAGGGCGGTCGGGGCAAAAGGAATGAGTTGTCGCGTTGGCGAGGCGATTTTTGGCAAGGATGCCATAAAATCAATACCGAGGTAGCGACACTATCGCCCAGGAAGGTTGCCATGTACCTGGCGCAGCGTGTGGGTGGATATCGACTTGGCGAGATTGCAGAAGCCTTTGGTTTGGCGTACTATGGTGGGGTATCTAATGCGGTATTTATGGTCAAGCAGGAAATGGATCAGGATGTTAAGCTGCGTCGAAATATAAATACTATTATCAATAAGACTTGACCCTTGGTTTCTCTATTTGTGATGAGCTTCGCCGTGTCAAAATGGCTGGATATAGATGTGCCACAAATGGCGAAGGATTCGGTGCGGCGGCTATGCCAGCCGCTTGGCGCTGGACACGCTTCATCAGCGTATCACCGAAACCAGGCAGGCCTGGATAGTGACGTGCAATCAGCGATGCCATTCGTCACGGCCTCAGCGTATAACCATCATGCCGTCAGCCATCCTGAACTGCGCGGTATGGGCACCACCTTGGTGCTGGTCTGGCTGCAAGCTATAAGCTTACACTGTTTTCATGTTGGCGACAGCCGGGACTATTGCCTAGCGCAGCTCACCGCAGATCATGTCAGCACACGCCCCGGTAAAGGCAGCAAGCCCGCCTTGGGCGCGGGCCAGGCGAGATCAAAATAGAGTAGGTCATCATTTTATTTAGTTAGGTCACATAACCAGGAAGACAAGATGAACAAGCACACAGCAAGGCAAGGCAAAAAAGGTTTAATGGCGGGCGTACTGTCAGCATGTATAGCGTTAACCGCTTGTGGCGGCGGCGGAGGCGGTTCTGCAACGAATACAGCACCGACCAGTCCGGGGGACAATCCAGATGCCCCGCCTCTGCTGACGCCTCCAGTGACCCAGGGGCTGACCGAAGAGAATTATATCCAGGTAGCGGCATTCTCGTTCTTAGGTGGCCTCTTCTTTGATTTTGAGCAGAACCCGCAGTCTGTTAATTCAGCAGGGCCAGACGCCGCTTTCTTTCTTGTTGCATTAGCCGCAGACTGTGAATCGGGTAGCGCGGACTTCGGTGTTAACATGCCCGGTGGTATTGTCTCAATGGTGGGAGACAGTTTTTCGCTTGATCACAGCGATTGTGTCATGACATTTCCAGACGACGGCAGTCAAGAGAGGACGAATGGCCGCTTTAGTGGGGAGATAACCCGTCGCACAGGCAGCGCTGGCGCTCCTTTTACTGCCACTCTCTTGTTAAATAACAGTAATAATTTCACGATAGAAGCCCTCACTGGTGAGGATGCAGGTTTTATTACAACGATTGAAGGGCAATTGCAGATTGACACTGAAGGGGACACCGTGACCGACACTAGCATGATTACCTCCGCGGACTACACAGTGACAACAACCAGCGCTGCGGGAGAGCGGCTGATCTTTGAAAGCCCGGTTTCAGCGATCAACAGGCGGGATATGTCGAATAACACCTTTACGACCGAGGTTGACTATACGCTGAGTTTGTTAAGCGCCATTACCGACGGCACTTTTGTCGTGGATACCACCACCCCGTTTTTGGGCATTGGCGGCATGGTTGCGTTGGATGCTGAGGGTGATGTGATCCCGCAACCCATCAGTGGCGCGCTAACCATCACCGACAGCAATGGCGCAGTAGTTACGTTAACGGCGATGACCGATGGTGTCAGCGCAGAGATTTCACTGGATCTGGACGGTGATACCGTGGCGGACGTCTCACAAATAATCACCTATGAGGTCTTGGACGCTGTGCTTGAAGCGTTCTAGGTGAGAGGCAAGAGAGATTGATCCATGTTTAGATAGGCAGCGACAAGACAGACAAGCAGCGTAGGCCAACCCGCGTTGGCCGCCAATGCTGGTGGGATTGGGTGCGCGCTGCAGACGGCGTTGATTTACGAAGCGAAGAACAGCTTGAATTACGCGACCTTTTTAGCTGTGCGGGCAGGCGCGCCCTGGATCACGCCAGTCCGCAGAGTCTACGCGTGCGCCTTATGGAATAGGGGTCAATACTACTGATATGACTCGCCTCATCTAATTAGTTAGACTGAGGTGAGATTATCAACAGACTAAGGAGGGAGTCCTGATGAAGATAAAGACCCTTGGTATAGATCTTGGTAAAAGCACCTTTCATATTCACGGAGTAGATAGTCACGGCAGGTAGGTGATTCGTAAAAAGCTTGCGCGCAAAGGGTTACTGACGTTGCGAGCTTGCGATGCAGTGGCGAAGCGGCACGGACGCAAGACGGTCGGGGCATAATAGGCTGTCGTGTAGGCGAGTCGATTTTGTACAGGGAAGTACAAATCTATCACGAGGTAGCGACACTATCGTTCTACCCCGGTTTCGCTGTACGCATTGAGCAGGCCTCGCGCTAACAGCACTTCAAGCGGGGCGATCTCATCAATATAGCCGTTAAGATACCTCCATTCATGCAAGGGATCATTGTCCTGCTCATAGCGAAAGGCCAGGCCCGCGGCCTGACGCCAGGTGCCTTCGTTAAAGTCATGCTAGTGCATCAGCATCGAGCTGAACTCATGGTGCAAGGTTTTTTTGATCTCGATACCCGACACTCTTTGCGAAAGTCTGTTTTTGTGCACCATATAAATACTGTTTTGAGCCAGACCGTAAGTACCACCTGCTTTCGCACCCCCGATGATGAGATCATCGAGGCCATAGAGACCAGTGAGGTGCTGGCGGATCAGGGCCGGGGCATAGCGCTCGATTTCGGGTTTGATAATGCGCACAAAGTAGGCAAAGTCGTCACGGTTTGTGGTGGCGACGACTTTGGTGCCTGTTTTCGCTTGCCCATCCTCGTCGAGCCATTTAGGGCGATAGTCGGTCAGCGCTATACTGGCGTGAACGGTAACACCGTAGTCCTCTTTAGCTGTGCCAGATCACGCTCAAGCCAAAACCAGCGATAGAGGATCTCGTTAACGGCCACCGCGTAATGGGAGAGCCGGGCATTCATGGTCTGGCCATAGCGCTCAAGCCACCAGTCACTGTTGCCAAAAATGAACACCAGCGCTATCACACCGATGCCAGTGCGGACAATGAGTGGGCCGATGCCAGTGCGTAAGAGGTAGGGCCGGGTTATTAGAATCATTGTTTTAACGGTGCCGAGCACGATAAAGACGCCGTCCACGACATCACTCGTCTGGACACCGGACTGGGGTGGCTGGCGCGTTGCCACAACAGGTTCCACCGTTGGCAGCTCTGCTGTCTTGGACGCTAACGCAGGTGCTGTTACTTGTTCTTCGATACCCGCTTCAGCCGTAATCTCGATCTCGATAGTGATCTTCTCACCGGCAAAGGTGTGGCTGCCAAGGGTGCCTTTAACGGCGTCCTGTGTCATTTTGCCGATGAAGGTTAGCTGGCTCTGAGTATTGGTGCCTGCTGTCAGTGAGATGACGGGATGATCAGGCAGGTTGGAGCGGGTGGTCAGGCTGTTGCTAAAGCTGACGGTATTGGTTTTCGGGTCAAACTTAAGCGTGGTGTCGCCAACCAACTGCCCCGCTGCGGTGTTGGCGCTGCGCTTGGCGGGCATTGAGAAGATCGCTTGCGTGAGGGTCAACAGTGTTGTTTCAGACACCCGGTTGCGCGTGTCGTGCAAAAACAGTGTGCCGCTGGCGCGCAGGGTAATGCTGAACTTGCCGCTGCTGACTTTGCCAAAGTTCACTGTGTCAAGATCAAACTGGAACACTTCAAGCCCCTTTTTAAAACGCTTTAGCCGTATTGTCACTCTGACGCGTCATCGATGGCCGCAAACACTGGCGCAAGACCTGGGTCAATGCCAAGATAAAAGGCTTTAAACAGCGCGTATTTACGCGCCACTATCGGGTAGTGGGCAATCCACCCGCGCATGGTCTCAGGCTGGGTGAAAATCACCCCGGCATAGGTATTGAAATCATTTTCGACCCCGGTTTCGCTGTATGCATTGAGCAGGCCGCGCGCTAACAGCACTTCGAGCGGGGCGACCTCATCAATATGGCCGTTAAGATACCTCCATTCATACAAGGGATCATTGTCCTGCTCATAGCGAAAGGCCAGGCCCGCGGCCTGGCGCCAGGTGCCTTCGTTAAAGTCATGCCGGTGCATCAGCATCGAGCTGAACTCGTGGTGGAAGATTATTTTAATGTCGACGCTTGACATTCTTTGCGAAGGCCTGTCGTATTTGTGCACCATATAAATACTGTTTTGCGTCAGCTCGTAAGTGCCACCTGTTTCCACACCCCCGGTGATGAGATCATCAAAACCATAGAGATCGGTGAGGTGCTGGCGGATCAGGGCGGGGGCATAGCGCTCGATCTCGGGCTTGATAATGCGCACAAAGTAGGCAAAGTCGTCACGGTTTGTGGTGGCGACGACTTTGGTGCCTATTTTCGCTTGCCCGTCCTCTTTCAGCCATTTAGGGCGATAGTCGGCCAGCGCTATGCTGGCATGAACGGTAACACCGTAGTCCTCTTTAAGCTGTGCCAGATCACGCTCAAGCCAAAACCGGCGATAGAGGGTCTCGCTATAGAATATCTCGTAGAAGCTGGAGTTCACGGTCTGGCCATAGCGATCAAACCACCAGGCGCTGTTACCGACAGTGAACATAATAGTGAATATGCCAAGGACGATGCCAGCGCGTAATGGGTAGGGCAGGGCCATCATGATCATCAGGGCCGTCAGGATCATTGTTTTAGGTGTCGCTGCGTGTGTGTCAAGGTCTGATGATGAATGGTTTTTAGTCCTTAAGCAGGCCACTGCGCTCAGGCTGGGCCAGCACTGCTTCGCCAGCGCCAAGGCCGATCATGACAGCAACTCTGCGGCTAACGGTGGGAGCCAGCACTCTGGCGCCAACCATGATCGAGGCAGCGGTAAGGGTGGCGGGGGCAGATAGTAGAAGGGCGCCGATGCCGAGCACGATAAAGACGCCGTCCACGACATCACGAGGCTGGATACCAGACTGGGGAGACTGGCGTGCCGCCGCAACAAGGTGCGCCGTTGAGATCTCTTCTGTGATGGGCACGACCACGGGTTGTGTTACTTGTTCTGCGATGTCCGCCGTAATCTCGATCTCGATAGTGATCTTTTCATTGGCAAAGATGTGGCTGCCAAGGGTGCCTTTAACGGCGTCTTGCGTCATTTTGCCGATCAGGGCGGGCTGGCCCTGGGCATTGGTGCCTGCTGTCAGTGAGATTATGGGGTGATCAGGCAGGTTGGAGCGGGTGGTCAGGCTGTTGCTAAAGCTGACGGTATTGGTTTTTGAGTCAAACTTGAACGTGGTGTCTCTAATCATCTCCCCCGCTGCGGTGTTGGCACTGTGCTTGGCAGACACTTGCAGTTGCGAGAGGTTTTGCACGGTTAACTCAGATGCCCGGTTGCGCGGGTCGTGCAACGACAGCGTGCCGCTGGCGCGCATGGCAATGCTAATATTGCCGCTACTGACTTTGCCAAAGTTCACTGTACCAAGATCAAGCTGGAACACCGGCAGCGGTATATTCCGGGCGGGGGTTTTGGCGATGTTCTCATTATTCGATTGATGCTGGCACAGGCTGCTATGGWCGTAATGGTGTTGCTCTTGTATCTTAGCTTCCAGCGATTTATGTTTGTACAGGTATGAATCGTCAGGTGAGAGAGGATGTGTTTACTCTTGGGTGTGATAACCCGTGGGTCAGATTATTCCCTCACCTATTTGTTTCCCACTGAACGGTATCTTAGGCATCAAAGCCTGCATTCACAAGGTTAGTAAAACAAATGATTCATTCCTCTTCATCACATTTTGTTCTGGGCATCGATATCTCAAAAAAGAAATTCGATGTCGCTCTGCTGCTTCCTAACGGAAAGCGTAAAAATAAAGTCTTTCAAAACACTCCTCCTGGGTTTAACACCCTGATCCAGTGGCTCCACAAATGGGACGTGCAGTCTCTACACGCCTGTATGGAAGCCACTAACATCTACGGCAATGCGCTGGCCGAATTCCTCTACGATGAGGGCTTTGATGTCAGCGTCATCAATCCTGCTCGCATCAAAGGCTTTGCTCAGTCTGAGCTGCTGCGCACCAAAACCGATGCCCAGGATGCCTCTCTCATCGCCCGCTTCTGTCAGGCCATGCAGCCGTCTCTATGGCAACCTGAGCCTGTCTCTATCCGACAGCTCAAAGCCATGGTTAAACGCCTCGATGCTTTAATCGGGATGCAACAGCAAGAAGTGAATCGACTTGATGTCGCTGAGTCGGTCATCCAGACTGAAATCCAAAGCCATATCGAGCAACTCAATTTACGTATTCAACAACTTCGCCAAGATATTCGCTCGCATATCGATAATGATCCTGACCTTAAGCATCAAAACGACTTATTGTTATCCATCCCCGGCATCGGCGAAAAAACCATTGCCTGTCTGCTTGCCCATTTCCATACCATTACTCGCTTCGACCAAGCTAAAAAACTCGCCGCGTTTTGTGGTGTAACGCCGCGTGAGCGTCAATCAGGTAATATGACAGGGCATGCCCGCATGTCTAAAACCGGCTCCGCGCATCTACGCAAGGCTCTCTTCTTTCCTGCCATGGTTGCGCTACGTTATAACCCCGTCTTGATTCAACTCAATCAGCGCCTAACGGCTAAAGGTAAACCCAAAATGCTCATCATCGGCGCCGCTATGCGTAAACTCGTCCATATCATCTATGGCGTACTGAAAAATAATACGCCCTTTAATCCAAATCTTATCGCAGAAAACCCTTGATCTCCAAGACGGTATCTGACCCTAAACACCCCTGCTTGAAGCAAGTGAATGATGCCTTTCAAGTACACTTAATTCCCTTGCCCTTGATTCGACCTAGTGCCGCTACCTTGCTAAATAAGCCAATATTGCATCAATCTCAGTATCCAAATCTTCGGTGTACACTCGCTTGTGAGCGATGCCTGTTTTCAATAGATAGTCTTTGAGTGTCCGACTGATTTCTTCGTAGGCTTGCTCAACCGGGTAATCCAGATTTTCGCGTTTTGCTTGTTGTTCCATGGATGCAAACAAGGCTTGTTTATCGCGCCGGTCGAGCACTAATAATGCGCTGATGTTTTTCGGATCAATTTCTTTGAGTTGCACGGGCCAGACTTTTTGTATTTGGCCGGTTTGTGGTTCTCCCTGCATTTCAAAATAACCGTCAGGGTTGCCGGTGTGAGGCGTTAGTGCTTCATTCACGAAGGCAATGCCGTTTACGGGCAGTTTGGCTTTAATGCATTGCTGCATCACAAATGATGTGCCGCAGCGGGGGGCCATGGCAGTAATAATTTTCATGCGCTTATTCTACCGCTGATTTCCAGGGATAAGAACCCCAGAATGGCGACATGTGATCATTTTTCGATGCAGCACGCGTAGATACCGTCTTCCCTGTCAAGGGGGCA
>NVRF01000008.1 GCA_002400775.1 Gammaproteobacteria bacterium | reverse complement strand
GCACAAATACCCGCTTTAAAAAGCTAAAAAGGCAAAACAATAATGAACAGCAACGAGAAACTCATCGTCTCTTCAACAACGAAAATTTTCTACCGCGCACACTCCTAGGGGTATTCAAATGACTAACAAGAGAAAACCCTATAAAACCTAACGACCTTACCCGGTTACCTTTCAGTAACCGGGTTCTATAAATCCAAAAACTCTAAACAATCCACCGCTAACATCTCACGCGCTTTAGCCATAATTCGCGCCTCCTGCGCTTCAGACAGTAAACTCTTATAATCACCGACGACACCTTTACGAATAAAAGCCCCCTGTTTAAAATGCGGCTTATTCTGGCCTGCCATAGTCGTAAACCGTGAGGAACGTGCCTTCATCCAATCGAACGAGCAATGTTCAAGCACTTTCACTCTTTGACGCTCTGTTAACGGCCAAGCTAGAAAGTGACTCAGCCGGTTCACTGCTTCCGGCAAGTCTCGCTTCATATCTTCATAGCGCAGCCACAGCACATTTTGTTGCTCTTTATGCAGCCACCAACTTTGTATATTGCGAAACCAAGCAGCATAGTCTAACCAACGTTCAAAAAATGCATCAAATGCATCTATAAAATGGATTTCTTTCTCTTGCCACGCCTCTTCAGTGAGCCCCTGCTGGTGGTGATAGAAACTTATACAACAATCCCTCGGGTCGCGAGAACTCAATACAATGCGAACCGTATCCACACTTGGTGTTTGAGCATAAGTACAATGAGTTTTAAAAATACGCGGCGAAGGAATTTGCTCATAGTGAGCCAGCTGTTCCTCAATGGAGAGATCAGGCCGAGGAAACTCTAACCAAGGCACCACTTCAAAAATACTACTAAATGTGTCATCCCCTTTCGTGCGCATCTGATGGAGAATCTGCTGCATCCACGTCGTACCAGCTTTCGGTGCGGTCGTGATAAGCACATCGTTGGCACGCGGTTTAAAACCCGCCAGCAATGCAGGTTCATGAAAAGGCGAAGATTCACCCCACTTCGAATCAAGCCCTATCTTTGTCTTTTCTATCATTGCAAAAACCCCACCTTACTAACTAGCACTCAAACAAACAACAGGATCTACCATAATATTTATGATGGTAGATCCTAATTTTCATAAATACCATTAATATGACACATAGTACGGCTCAAATTTGCATGAGGCGTTTCGATGAGTAGATGGTAGTCGTTGGCCATCAAACAGTAACCATGAATAACAATCCCAAAACGATTGACGGATTCTTCGAGCGCTCTTAAAAATGCTAGATAATAATCTTCTGAATGGAAGATGTTAATTCGACCACCATCTCCACCCCGGTTCATCACGTGGTAAAAGGTATTTTCGTATTCTAATCTTTCGGCTCTCGGCATAGTAAAAACCGCACATCATGACAACATATTAATCAAGCGACCTGACCCGTTATCTCCTTCCACATCAAGCCAAAAGAGCAGGACGGTCAAGGCTGGGGGGCTACCGAAGCCGTTCGTGGCGCACTGTGTCACGGGATCAAAGTAAAAGGTGGCAAGATCAAAAACTACCAGGTCATTGTGCCGACAACCTGGAACGTGGGTCCACGTAGCGGTGAAGAAGAACGCAGACCAATTGAAGAGAAGTTGGTGGTCTCTGGGTTCGTGGATAAACCTTACGGCGAAGATGAACAACGCTGTTTGGAGTGCATGTACTATTTGGTGCACAGAAAATGGTGTAATTTACCCGAACTTGCGGTACCGGTCGAAGCAGAATGGTGGTTCGGTTGTGGCGAATTTCAGCAGAAATGACTCATATAGGCTGCAATATGGCCGAAGCTGAAGCAATTTCACCAGAGCAAATTAAAGCGGACGATTCCCATCGGATGGTGCTTGAGAATAAATTAAACAATGGGCTGAAGACCCAAATTGAACCGCGTGCTTACAGCAGTGAGGAAGTCAACGGGATCGTGGCTCGATTACAAACACTGGAAGAAGCGGATTACAATAAAAAATTGGCGAATGCCGGTTTCACGCTAACCCATGACAACCCCGGTGACGATGATGATCAGGCCTGTGACACCTGTATGTATTTTCTGATTCATCGCAAGTTTTGTGAGTTGCCGGAATTGATGTTGCCTGTTGAGGTGGAGTGGTCTTGTCGACTTTGGCGAATATGTTAAGGTAGTATTTGGTGGAGTTTGATTTGCAGTCTTGGCTCTATTTTTTAAATCGAAGGAGTTACAAATATGCTAGCTAGGGATAACAAATTAAGTGTGTCAACCGGATACTTGAGTAGAGCATTATTTTTGGTGTTTGCTATGGCCTTTCAAAGCGCCAATGCAGAGTCCTGGAATATCCACACGACTGGGATTATTGTAAATACAAATGCATCTTCCAATAGCACTGCATCAGGTGGTTTGGATCTTGATTTAGATAATGATGTTCGAATTTCAGTTGATGCAACCTATTTTTTTACGCCCCATATAGGTTTGAATGTGGTCGCCACAACACTGAACTTCGATGTTGAATCGGCGGGTACCTCACTCGGGTCGGTCAGTGTTSTGCCGCCTATTTTCACTCTGCAGTATCATTTTTCGCCTGATGATCCAAAGATTCGTCCCTATGTAGCTGCCGGATTTAATTACAATATATTTTACAATGAGAGTGGCACTTTGGATACTCTGAACGCAGAGGTTGAGGATACGATCGGCTGGGTTGTTGGTGGCGGTGCTGATTTTATGCTTACACCGGACGTTTCACTCAACGTAGATCTTAAATATCTTACGTTTGACGCTGATGTGGAGATTGGTGGCGTCACAGCGGATGAATTGGAGGTCGATGCCTGGATTCTTGGTGTTGGCATCGGCTACCATTTTTAAAACAGGTCAATAGTTTCTGATTACCGTAGGGGGTTCGGTTAATATAGATATTTAGATTGAATACTTCCTGCGCAACACTATTCCCTCTCGAAATCCTTTCCATGCAGAGAAATGGCGCGGTTTATTATTTAACCGCGCCATTATTTTTTTGGATGCCGATTAATTAACACTGATGTTCAGGTAATATTGAGACTGGGACAATTCTGTCGTCACGAATAATAAAGATAGTGGGCGATTATTGATCATGCAGAAATTTCAAGAAAAACTTCAGGCGGCCTTCGATATTGAAAAAAGTCAAGTCATCAAAGGCCGTGAGATAGACGGTAGCAGGGAATCAGTGCTTGCCACGGTTGCCCCACGCGAATCAGCGGCTTGATAGCACAATGTTGGGCATACTCGAACATTCAAGTGCTGTGCTGAATTGTCGGGATAGTTGGCGACTATTGTTGTTCTTTTAAAGTTGAAGTGGGCGCAGAGGAGGACTTTGCAATGAAACATTATGTAGAGACTAAACTAACGCCTGAGCAGAAAGAGGCAATTCTAGATTGAGCACGGGTCAATATCTGAATTAGCTCTGACCTGATCTGACATATCACTTGCAAAAGTGAGAGTTACCCATTTTGATAAAGGTGTCAAATCCAACGCTGCGAGCCAAGGAGAGCGTAGCGAGGGCGAGTAGCCCCCCCTGTCAACAACGAAATGATTAAAACATAGAACTTAATGCGTGCTTATGTACGAGCTCTAATTTGAGTAACGAAACCAGACTCAATGATATTTACGCGAACTGTATGGTCAAACCTCTCCAGCGAGTTTATTCACTCTGAGCGAAGCCCTGACTCTTACCGCTGATTGGTCATCTACGTTAAAAAGCATTTTGTTGGTGATTATTTCGCTTACGCCACTAGGGGCTCAGCTTTACCTGTGCCAGCCGCATCGGTATCCTCGGTTCCTTGCGTCAACAGGGCAAATGCCATCCTGACTGTCTTGTTGGCTTATGCTACGGCCGCACATTTTTTACTCTTGCGCTCAAGTAATTGTTTCAGCCATTTTTCCTTTTTCGTTCGCGGTTCTCGTTTATCCACATGATTGATAACGGACGTGGCGCCATTCACAAGATAACTTCTCAGGGCAATATTTTTTATCGATTTCCCGATAGATCCTAATTTTATTTTGCCACCACTGGAATGCTGTAGCGGTGTCAGACCGATGCATGCGGATGCATCTCGCCCTGTTTTAAATGTCCCCGTTCCCCGCAGCCTATCGCAATAGTGAGATTAACAGCATTGATGGTGGATACACCTTCTAATGCAAGCAGCTTTTTACATTCCGGGGACAACTGGATAGCCTGCGCCAATAACTCATCCTTTTCTGCTATGCTTTCAACTGTCTGCAAGTAGCGCCTCCACGTTGTGCTCAGTGCTTGGCGAAACGGCATACAAAACCCATTCTCCGCATCTTCAAGCACATCTTGAATCGTCCCGCCTAACCCACCATTTCTTGATGATATGCGTATGTTGAATTCCAGTAACAACGCTTCGAGTTGATTACGCAATGCACCTTTAGGTTTGACCGCCAGTTCTCTCATCCTCATGATAGATTGCAGCTCTTGCTGTTTGAAGGTCTTACCATTGATGAACTTGATATCAACAAGCTGGCTAGCCTGCACGATGGCGAGTGCATCGTTTTTATCGGTCTTTTGATTTTGCCTTATCTGCGAAACAAGCTTGGCTGATATAATACGTGCATCATGACCCTTATCCTTAGCTACTTGCTTCCAGTAGTTGGAAGTTACACAAGATTCGAACACAACTATTGCTTGGCTAGCCAAGATGTAAATTGTACGGGTGACATTTCATTATTGCTCACTACCTGGCTTGCCTGAAGCGCGAAGCCTGCCCTCGGGGTACCACGCATACCTGGATGACTTTTTTCGCCAAGTCACCACCTACAATTGTATTTTTCATTTCTTGGGTTCCCATTATTGGTTTGCTTTAAGAGCAACCAGTTTCTGCTTTAGGATGCGGGGAGTCCAATTATCTCTCCTTGGCGGTTAGCGAGAGCACCCTACCCCGCTCTCTTACACCGCTCTACAATTTTCTCCACCCCCAACAACAAACTCAAATCCGACATCTCTGGACCATGGACTTTACCGGTTAGGGCTGCGCGCACTGGCCAAAACAGTTGTTTGCCTTTTTTGCCGGTTTGTTTGCCAATGGTTTTGATGGCTGTTTTAAAATCTGCTTCCTCTGCGAATACTCTAGCTGCTATGCCGAAAAATTCCTTACCTGCTTCGTCGATGGCTTGCTGTGCATCGTCTTCAATAGTTAACTCATCACCAAAAAAGACTTTGGCCCAATCCAGGCCTTGATCCGGGTTATTGATATTGGGTTTAATGACTTTTAGGAACAGGTCTTTTTTGTCGACGGGCACATTTTTATGCACGGCTTCACCCAGCCATTGCCATACGGTGTCGTCATCGGCGGCGTTAAGCGCTTCTT
This sequence comes from Gammaproteobacteria bacterium, assembly GCA_002400775.1. Taxonomy (GTDB): domain Bacteria; phylum Pseudomonadota; class Gammaproteobacteria. The sequence continues at coordinate 38,352 of NVRF01000008.1, read as the reverse complement.
TTTGCCAATGTTGTAGCTGTATGAGATCAAAGTGCGCGGGCGCTTTGCCAAGATGGCTGGTATCAAACTGTGCCGCTAAGCCATCTACACTCATAAAGCTGTTATCGGCGTAGTAATGACCTAAGCGCGATAGGTAATTAACGATAGCTTCGGGCAAATAACCTGCTTCGCGCATGTCACGAATGCCCATGCTGCCATTACGTTTTGACAAGGGTGCACCGTCGTTACCAACAATCAGTGAGATATGACCGTATTCGGGTTCGCGCATACTCAGTGCTTGTAGCAACATTAATTGTCGGGGGGTGTTAGTTAGGTGATCGTCGCCGCGCAAAACGTGGGTAACGCCCATTAGCGCATCATCAATCGCATTGGTAAAAAAGAATGCGGGGGTGCCGTCACCACGACGGATAATAAAGTCGCCGATATCGTCACTGGCAAAGCGTTGCTCACCACGTACGAGATCGGTAAAGGTCACTTCAGTCGCTGATGGAACACGAAAACGCAGGGTTGATTTTTGGCCTTCGGCCAGTTTCTTCTCCACTTCGTCTTTACTGAGATGGGCGCACATACCGTCATAGCGCGGTGGCTGGCCTGCTGATAATTGTATTTTGCGTAATACGGCCAAGCGCTGGGCACTGCAAAAGCAGGGATAGACTTTGCCTGACTCTTGCATCGAATCGTAATGTACCTGATAGAGGTGCTGGCGCTGTGACTGATGATAGGCTCCGGGCTTGCCGGTATCGTCATCTGGCCCTTGCTCCCAATTCAGGCCCAACCAGCGCATATCTTGCATCAGGGCGGCGGTAAACTCATTTTTACTGCGTTCGGCATCGGTATCTTCAATACGCAGCAAAAAATCACCGCCTTGCTTGTGCGCCAATAAGACATTAAACAAGGCCGTGCGAATATTGCCCAAATGGACAAAGCCGGTTGGGCTGGGAGCAAAACGGGTGATTACCCCTGTATTTATACGGGCTACAGACATGATTTATTCTCAAATTTCATCAAAGATTCCATCAAAATAGTGATGTTGGGCCGATTCGACCACGGTTAGATAAAAAGTGATTATAATGCGCGTACAAAATTGATGTGAACTTATATATTAGGTGTGTAATGAATCGACTAATTTTTTTTATTACGCTTTTTTTTACGAGCTTGCTTGGGAGTCTTACTGTGTCCGCTGATGCCGCCAACCCTGTTATATCTATTGAAACCAACCACGGCGAAATTACTTTGGAATTGGATCGCGTTAAAGCGCCAATTACCGTTGATAACTTTATGAAATATGTAGAAAACGGTCATTATGATGGCACCCTGTTTCACCGTGTTATGGAGTCTTTTATGATTCAAGGCGGTGGTTTTGATCAAGACTTCAACGACAAGAAGACGCTGGATCCGATCAAAAATGAAGCAAATAACGACTTAAGCAATGTTCGTGGCTCGGTCGCTATGGCCCGCACCAATGATCCACATTCAGCAACAGCACAATTTTTTGTCAATGTTGTCGACAACGACTTTCTCGATTTTAAGGCGCCAAACGGTGCTAGCTGGGGTTATACGGTGTTTGGCAAGGTCACGCACGGTATGGATGTCGTCGATAAAATTCGAAAAGTAGCTGTGGGTAATTTCGAAGGCCATGGCAATGTGCCGAAAGAGCCTGTCATCATTAATAAAGTACGCCTCGTCGAATAAACCAACGTTAGGCTGTTTTATTGATGAGCCATTCCGCTCATACCTTGTTTATCTCCGATCTGCACTTAAGTGCAGATCGACCAGATATCGCGCAGCAATTTCTCTCCTTCATACAAAAAAGTGCTCCCAATGCTGAGGCGCTTTATATACTTGGTGATTTATTTGAGATTTGGCTGGGTGATGATGCGATATCACCTGCGCATGGTGCCATCATCAAGGCTATTCGTCATATCAGCGACCGCGGCATACCTGTTTATTTTATGCACGGTAATCGTGATTTTTTGATCGGTAATGACTTCGCCACTGCGTGTGGCTGTAAAATTCTTAACGACCCTTGCGTTATCGATCTTTATGGTACGCCAACATTATTAACGCATGGCGATATACTCTGCACTGACGACACCGAGTATCAAAAATTCCGCGCTTATATTCGTAACCCGCAAGTGCTAAAGCAATTAATGTCGCTATCGATTGAAGAACGCATCGCCAAAGGTAAGGAATACCGTATGGCCAGCCAGGAAGCGAACAAGGAAAAATCGATGGCAATTATGGATGTTAACCAGGATGCGGTAAAAGCCATGCTGCGCGAACACGGTGTCGAGCACATGATTCATGGTCATACACACCGACCTAATGTGCATACAATTGATTTAAACGGCAAACCTGCCCAGCGTATCGTGCTGGGGGATTGGTATGAGCAAGGCAGCCAGCTCTACTGTGATGCAAGTGGTTGTGAGTTGCAGGGGTTGGCGCGCTAAAGCGCAGAAGATCGTGCTACCGGCTTAAGATACCGAAACGTTTACTACTTCAAACTTTTTATTACGCTCAACCAACTGTAAAAAAGCTAAAAACTCATCATCTGACTTTGAGTACCATTGACGCCAAAATACGCGCACATCACTTTTCTTCTAAATATACCCACCAACTCTCTGTTTGCAAAAGTACCTAAATTTTCTTGATAATCTTTACATTGCATTTCCAAATTTTCTTTAGTAACAATTTTCTTCATATTGTCACTGAAATCTCAGACATGCCTTTCATGATCGATATCTGTTGAAGCTTGCATTAAGTTATTCATTATCGAGTTAACAATACTCATGATTTCGTCATCTGTCATTTTCAACCAGTCCATAAAAGTCCTTCGGGCAATTAACGCCTTGCTAATTTACACTTTGGTTGGAGCGGCGTTTTGTGCAAAAATAGCTGCAGGGCATGCAGCAAGACGGAGCGTAGACCAAAGCGTCAAATTGCGCAATTTGTTATAAACCATTTCTGTGTACCATAGTAAAATGTTCCACAGTAGGAAACGGATTATAAAAATGGTGTAAAAGTCCCTTCCATTCATGGTATTGCTCCGCCCCCCTAAAACCGACTGTATGATCTTCGAGCGTTTCCCATTTTACAAGCAATACATATCTACTTTTCGTTTCAATGCAACGCTGAAGTTCATGTGATAGATAACCTCGCATTGATTGAATTATACCTTGCGCCTGACCAAAGGCGATTTCGAATTCCTCTTCTTGCCCAGAGAAAATATCAAGTAAAGCAATTTCCAATATCACTTGGGTTTCCTCGGTGGTTTATAACAACTTATTAAACAGCGCCCATCTCACGGCCACAACGTTGACTATCAGCTAAGGCTTGTTCTGCCTCGGCTTGATTCCAGTTTGCATTAGTTTCTGCCCAGCCTTGCGTATGGTTGGCAACAATATCTTCTAACGCAGCGATATGGTCGTCACGGACATTGAGTGCGGGGATGTAATTGAATCGTTCGCCGCCACCTTCTAGAAAATAATCTTTATTTTCTATCATTATCTCTTCCAGTGTTTCAACACAATCGGCTGAAAACCCCGGGCAGATAATATCAAGTGATTTAACACCGTCGGCCGCTAACTTTTTGAGGCTTGCATCAGTGTAGGGTTTAAGCCATTCTTCTTTACCGAACAAGGACTGAAAGCTGACCAGATATTGGTCTTTACCGAGATTAATTTTTTCCGCAACGAGACGTGCGGTCTTTTGACATTCGCAATGATACGGGTCACCTGCTAACAAAGTACGTTTTGGCATACCATGAAAGGAAAATACCAGCTTTTCCGCACGGCCATTTTCTTTCCAGTTTTCTTCTATGCTATTTGCCAATGCTTGAATGTAGCTCGGCGCATCGTGGTAGTGCTGAACAAAACGTAACTCAGGAATCCAGCGCCATTTTTTAAGTGTATTGGCCACCGCATCAAAGGTCGACGCGGTAGTGGCGGCTGAATATTGAGGATAAAGTGGCAGCACTAAAATTCGTTGTGCACCGGCCTCACGCAATTTTTCCAAGCCTGATTCAATCGACGGATTACCATAGCGCATTCCCAGCTCGACCACGACAGGGCCATTAAAACGTTCTTTCAAACGTACTTGTAGCGCTTCTTTTTGGCCTTTGCTATAAACAAGCAAGGGGGATCCACCTTCCATCCATACGCTGACATAGGCCTTGGCAGACTTGGCAGGTCGTGTGCGCAAAATAATGCCATGCAGAATCACCCACCAGATCGGCCTGGCAATTTCGACCACGCGCTTATCCCACAAAAATTCACCCAGATAACAACGTAATGCACTAGCGGTAGGCGCATCAGGCGTACCTAGGTTGGTAATCAATATTCCAGTAACGGGGATTTCTTGTTGCATAGTGAGTAAACTGCCTGCTGACTGATGGGTAGATTATTCAAGTGTTGTAATCGTAGACCGATTAAGTAATTAACCTCGAAACCATAGCACAAGGCAAGGTCATTGTTGATATCATACAAGAGCAATAGCGAAAATAATTATTTTAATCAAGGGGTTAAAATGCATTTTAAGGCAAATAGATTATGAAAGTACGGCCAGCAATTGAATCTGCTTACGAGATATTGGAGCGCTCGATTTTATACTGGCAGGGTAATCCTGTTGGCACACTCGCCGCCTGCTCTTCTGAGTCGGAAGCCGAGAACTACTCAGAGTGTTTCGTGCGTGATTTCGTTCCTTCCGCACTGGTATTTATGATGGACGGTCGTGATGAGATCGTCCTGAATTTTTTACGCTCGATAATGCATTTGCAAGGGCAGCAAGTTGAAATGGAAGGCCATCGCCATGCCGTTGGCCTGATGCCTGCGAGCTTCAAGGTTATTCACAATGAAGACGGCTCTGAAGAACTTGTCGCAGATTTTGGCGACCGCGCCATCGGTCGTGTTGCGCCTGTCGATTCGGCAATGTGGTGGATTATTTTATTACGCGCCTATGTCATCAACAAAAGCGATATCAAACTTGCGCATTCGCCTGATTTTCAACAAGCCATTCGCTTGGTCCTGCAACTGTACTTGCACGAAACTTTTGTCACCTCACCCGCGCTGCTAGTGCCCGATGCCTCATTTATGGTTGACCGCCGCATGGGGGTCTATGGCCACCCRCTGGAAATCGAAGCCTTGTTTTACGGCACACTGGTTTCTGCTCAGGAGCTGTTAATTCATAACGAAGAGAACCAGAACCTTCTCGACGTCATTCAAAAACGCCTGCAAACTTTACGCTCTTATGTCCGTCTATTTTATTGGCTTGATGTTAATCGACTGAATGAAATTCACCGTTACAAAGGCGAAGAATTTGGTCTCGATGCGGTTAATGTCCTCAATATTTTCCCGCAAAGCATTCCAGACTGGCTCGATGGCTGGTTACAAGACGGTAATGGTTATATGGTGAGTAATGTTGGCCCCAGCCGCATTGATTTTCGCTTTTTCTCTCTCGGTAATTTGCTCTCCATTTTATTTGGCCTGACTACTGACGAGCAAGCAGATCAAATCATGAACTTGTGTGAGTCGCGCTGGGACAACATCATGGGTGAAATGCCAATGAAGCTCTGCTATCCCGCAATGTTTGGCAAAGAATGGGAATTTCGCACCGGCGCTGACCCCAAGAACGCCCCTTGGTCATATCACAACGGCGGCAGTTGGCCAACATTAATGTGGGCCTTTACTGGTGCCGCCATTCGTACTGGCCGCGCCCACCTTGCTGAACGCGCCTTTGAACTATGTATCGACCGCTTACACAACGACGGTTGGCCGGAATATTACGATGGCAAAACAGGATCACTGATCGGTCGACGAGCCAACCTGAATCAGGTGTGGTCGGCAACCGCCCTTATCATCTCTCACCAATTACTGGAAAACCCGGATAGCGTTGGCACCTTTGAATCCATAATCTTTTAGACCTATAACAAAAATCATCAGGAGCCAAATCAACATGGGCATCGAAATCTCCCAACTAGATATGCCAGGTGTATCGCCACAAGGGCTAGCAGTCATGGAGCTTGTTGCTGCTGACGACCCTGACATCCATAAGATCGAAGAAAAAATYATGCAAGACCCGGCTCTGGCTGGCACWGTCATTCGCTATGCYAACTCTCCGCTTTACCGGCGGCGTGAGGAAATCACCAACGTACCCAATGCACTCCGTATGCTTGGCCTCAAAAACGTCAGAAGCGCCGTGGTTATGGCAACACTGCATGCAGTGAATAACAATAATAGTGCAGCAAACAATTCCATTTGGAAACATGTCCAGTTAGTAGCCATGCTCTGTAAATTAATTGCAATCAAGGTTAAACCAACTGTTGCGGATGATGCCGAATTTGCTGGCCTTCTTCATGACCTTGGTGCTTTGGTCTTATCTAACAATCTTGGTGAAAAATACGAAACCCTGTATCAACGTGCTTTGGAAGAAGAGCAACCCCTCGAAGCAATCGAACAAGAAGCACTTGGCATAAACCATGACCARGTGATGCTGCATCTGGCTAGCCAACTCCGCTTACCTGAAAAACTAAAAGCTATTCTTAGCTCAATTCATATGCGCGAAAAAATTGATCGCATAGAACACGAAGCGGATTATATTCATGCCATTGTAAGCACTGCACATTTATTATTAGAGCAAATTGGCAATGACCCTTTAAGCAAGGGAGARGGRTTTCCAGAAACACTGGATGAGCTGAAAACGTTATTGAATCTCGATGAAAGTATGCTTGAAAAAATAATAGCCAAGGTTGAGCAAACTGAAGACTAAGGAAAGTTCACCGGTACACCGCGATTTCCGGCAAGGTAATCACGATAATCCATTAGTACTTGCTGATGGTCAAATGCCAGGTCAGGTAGATCATCGTTAATATGATAGACACCCAAGGCTTTTGCATCGTCTTGTGCTAACGGGACACCTTCTGCTTCCGCAACGTAAATCACACTAACAGTATGTCCACGATGATCTCGCGCCGGGTCGGAGTAACAACCTAACAATGATTTCAAGTGAATGTTCAACGAGGTTTCTTCCAGTGCCTCGCGCACTGCAGCCGCTTCAAGAGACTCACCCACATCAACAAAACCACCCGGAATAGCCCAGCCATGTGGAGGGTATTTACGCTCTATCAATACAATTGGCCGACCCGGACGGTCGACCAATTCGATGATGGCGTCTACCGCTACTAACGGTGTAACGGGCCGCATAAAACCATGCTCAGTTACGCCACCACTACTTGCTACTTAGTTCCAGCAATAAATCATTCATACGAGATACATAGCTTGCAGGGTCTTCTAACTGACCACCCTCTGCTAACAAGGCTTGATCAAACAGTACGCTAACCCAATCTTCAAAACGTTTCTCATTGCCTTCACTACGCAAACGTATAATTAAATCGTGGTCAGGGTTAAGCTCAAGGATTGGCTTGCTCATGGGAGCCGCCTGACCAACAGCGCTCAATATACGCTGCATATTCGCACCCATATCATTTTCATCAGCAACCAGACAGGCCGGTGATTTCGTCAGGCGATGCGTAATACGCACTTCTTTCACTTTATCACCAAGAGTTGCCTGCGCTTTTTCGAGAAGATCCTTGTATTCGCCTTCTGCTTTTTCAGCTTTTTCTTTGTCTTGCGCTAAATCACCAAGGTTTAATGCACCCCTGGTCACAGACTGTAGTTGTTTACCATCATGCTCGGTAACGTGATTAACCAGCCATTCATCGATACGGTCATGCAGCACAATCACTTCAATGTCTTTATCGCGGAAAATCTCGAGGTGGGGACTATTAATAGCGGCATTGTAACTATCGCCGGTAACATAATAGATTTTGTCCTGGCCCTCTTGCATGCGAGCAACGTAATCATCCAATGATACTGATTGTGTTTTTCCATCACCTTTTGTTGAAGAAAAACGCAACAATTTGACAATGCGATCACGATATTCATAATCTGACATCACGCCTTCTTTGAGCACGGCGCCAAATTCTTTCCAAAAATCAGCGTATTTTTCCGGTTTTTTGCTGGCGAGATTTTCTAAAACACCGAGAATACGCTTGATTGATGCCGTGCGTATGGCATCAATGAATTTGTCGCGTTGTAACATCTCGCGCGAAACATTTAACGGTAAGTCGTTAGAATCAATCACACCACGCACAAAACGCAAGTATTCCGGCAATAACTGCTCRGCATCATCCATAATAAAAACACGGCGCACATAAAGCTTAATGCCATGRCGTGAGTTTTTATCCCATAAATCATAGGGCGCGCGCTTGGGAATATAGAGCAGACTGGTATAGGAATTACGGCCTTCGACATGGTTATGCGTCCACACCAATGGGTCTTCAAAATCATGTGAGATGTGTTTATAAAATTCGTTATGCTCTTCTTCTGTAATGTCTTTTTTCGGCCTTGCCCACAGTGCTGCTGCTTTATTAATAGTATCGTCTTCGTCACTATCATCCTTTTTCATAAGGATAGGCAAAGAGATGTGATCCGAGTACTTGCGAGCAATGGTTTGCAAACGTAAAGCTTCTAAAAATTCGTCCATATCTTTACGTATATGGAGAATCACCTCRGTGCCACGTTGCTCGCGCTCGATATTTTCCAGCGTGTACTCACCATCACCTTTAGACTGCCACTTAACTGCCGTATCAGCAGCCTGACCAGCACGACGTGTCAACACCGTTACTTCATCGGCAACTATAAAAGCAGAATAAAAACCCACACCAAATTGACCAATCAAATGGCTGTCTTTGGCCTGATCACCCGTTAGCGACTCAAAAAACGTTTTAGTTCCAGAGCGGGCGATGGTGCCGATATTAGCAATCACCTCATCACGGCTCATGCCGACCCCGTTGTCGATGACAGAAACCGTACGCTTGTCTTTATCAACTTTGATGCGAATATTCAGGTCAGCATCGTCTTGCATTAGTGATGCATCACTCACTGTCTCAAAACGTAATTTGTCACAGGCATCCGACGCGTTAGAGATAAGTTCACGCAGAAAAATCTCTTTGTCAGAATAGAGCGAGTGAATCATCAGGTCGAGGATTTGCTTTACCTCAGTCTCAAAACCTAATGTCTCTTTATTTGCCGCAACAGTCATTGCTGTAATCTCCTGCTAATCATGGGGTAAGCGAAAACAGGGCCCACGGTATCTGATTGTGGGCCGAATAGGTGAATTTTACACGGTTGGCGGCTAAGACTAAAGCGCAACGCTAAATAGCCGGAAAAAAATCAATCCCTGAAAAAGATCAATTTAAAGATTAAAAATGTAGTCCTGAACACGAATACCGTGCTCACCTGCGGGCAGCACCTTGCTGATCTTGATTTTAGAACCATTATCGTTCACCTTCGCAAGATCAATATATTTCACTGGTTCATAGAGCATGAGATTCTCATCGCGCACTAACATCACCTGCGGTAACAAACGTCGTTTCTGATTAACAGAAGTGACTATACCAAATTCCYCRCTGGTGAGTTCTACAATCGAACCGACCGGATAGGTACCAATGCACTGAATAAACTGCTCKGCAAGATAGGGATCAAAATSYTTGCCRCGCCACTTATAAATRTTTTGCARGGCATCYATAGGRCTAAGGCCCTTGTGATAACAGCGGTCACTGGWAATCGCATCAAAGACATCGACAATGGCAACCATTTTGCTAAACAGAGACACCTTGTCGCCAGTCACTCCACGCGGATAGCCTGCACCACTTTGACGCTCATGATGAGAATAGGCTATGTCTACTGCGATATCAGAAATACCCGGTGATCTCATCAACAAATCACGCCCCATGATGACGTGATAACGCATCAAGTTCAATTCTTTATCAGTGAGCTTACCAGGCTTGTTCAAAATCTCCTGAGGGGTTCGAATTTTACCAATATCATGCAGTAACGCGCCCAAACCTAACTCATTTAGAGGCTCTTCTGACAAACCCAAATGCCGCCCAAACACCAAAGCCATCATGCAGACGTTCATGCTGTGATCTGCTGTATACGAGTCCTTGCTTTTTAAATTGCTTAACCAGCTTAAAGCATCTGGATTACGAATAACACTCGATACCAGCTCCTTTATCAGGGCTTTAGGCCGCTCAGCATCAATCGGCTTGTCGTCTCTTGCACATTCGTAGACATAATCAACAATCGCTCGCGTTTCCGTATAGGTCTCGGTCACGGTCTCAGCTTCTTCTACAAAGGCACTTAGACGCACATATTTAACCGGAACCTTGGGCATCTGTCCGGTTTCAATAACACTAAGCACTTCTTGTGCCGTTTTACTGCGACTCGGTAGCGTGCTATCTCCCAATGCAACTTGAAACGACACGTCGATGTCAGCACCTTCTTCAGTGTCGATGTAAACATGGTCACAGAAACGAGAAATTTCTTTAATGGTGTTTTCCGAGCCTATCGGAAAACCCTGCGTCACAAAGGGTGTTTCGAGCCAGGGACGATCCAGTCGCACCACATACATGCCAACCTGTAACTGCCCAATTTCTATGTATCTCTCCACGAACTAGAGTCTCTCTCCTAATTACCGGTTATAATAGCCTTCTTGGCTCAATCAGGTGTTATATAAAACGTTACTAACCAACAATTTAAAAAATATCCCGACATTCCGAATGGTATTACCACCAGTATATTTATCGGGCTTTATAAGACAAACTTGAAGCGATAAAAATCGCCAGCCAATCATTTGGAGAGCAGAGATTAACATCATAAGCCGACAAACTCAGCCCTATTCGGACCAAAAAGCTGGCACATCCGGCCTACGTAAAAAGGTCAAACACTTCCAACAAGAGAATTATTTGGAAAACTTTATCCAAGCCTTGTTTGACACCATTGTTATTGAAGGTAAAACCTTAGTGCTGGGAGGAGACGGACGTTTTTATAACCGTGAAGCCATCCAGATCATCGTTCGTATGGCAATCGCCAATAAGGTCGCAAAACTATTGATTGGCCGCAACGGCATATTATCGACTCCCGCGGCGTCACACCTCATACGAAAGTTCGATGCAGACGGCGGCATCATTCTGAGCGCCAGCCATAACCCAGGCGGGCCAGCGGCTGATTTTGGCATCAAGTACAACAGTTCTAACGGTGGCCCTGCCAATACCACACTGACCGACAAGTTTTATGAGGCAGCATGCCAGATAAGCTATTACAACATTGTCGAGATCGCCGATATTGATCTAGACACTCTACGTAAAGAAACTATCGGCGACACTATTATAGAAGTCATCGACTCTGTAGCGGAGTATTCCACTCTCATGGAGCACTTATTCGACTTTGATCGCATTCACCATCTCTTTAACTCCGGTGTCTTTCATGCTCGATTTGATGCCATGAATGCCGTCACTGGCCCTTACGCAAAAACCATCCTCGAAAAGAAACTTGGTGCCAACCAGGGTAGTGTGGTCAGAGGAACACCACTAGAAGATTTTGGCGGCGGCCACCCCGACCCTAACCCAATTTATGCCGCAGGGCTCTATGAACATATGTTTGCTCCCGACGCGCCGGATTTTGGTGCGGCATCAGATGGCGACGGTGACCGCAACATGATCATGGGCAAACAATTTATGGTCAGCCCCGGTGACAGCCTGGCCATTATTGTGGCTAACGCCAATCGCGTACCCGGCTATCGAGATGGTGTCGTTGGCGTCGCCCGCTCCATGCCTACTAGCCGAGCTGTCGATCGTGTTGCCGCCTACATGGGCGTAGAATGTTTTGAAACACCGACTGGCTGGAAATATTTCAGCAATTTACTGGATCAACGACTCATCACCTTTTGCGGCGAAGAGAGCTTTGGCACTGGCTCAGACCATCTACGAGAAAAAGACGGTCTCTGGGCTGTTCTATTTTGGCTAAACATACTCGCAGAACGGCAACAATCAGTGAACGACATTGTGCAGCAACATTGGCATGCTTTTGGCCGCCATTTTTATTGCCGCCATGACTACGAAGGCATCAGCCTGAAACGGGGCGAAAACGTCATTGCACAGCTTAGCGAGCAGCTACCCAAGCTAAGCGGAAAGCATATCAACGGACATGAAATTATAGCAGGCGATAATTTCAGTTATGTTGATCCTGTCGACAACAGTGTCAGCGAAAATCAAGGCCTGCGTATCGTTCTTGATAATGGAATTCGGATTATCTACCGACTCTCCGGTACCAGCACTGAGGCTGCAACATTACGCGTCTATCTCGAACGCTTTGAACCTAAACCAGAAAAGCAACTACTAGACACCCAGCTAGCACTCGCTGATGTAGCGAAAATTTCGCGCACCCTGGCAAAAATCAGCGAACTTACTGGACTTAATGAGCCCACTCTCATTGTCTAAAGCACTACTGTTTCACTACCAGCAAAATATCGGCGACATTACTGCGCCCTTTATCTAAAAATAACAATGCATTGGCATATTGCAGTAATGTCGCCGAGTCTGCTGTTGCTAAGGCCTGCTGCGCTCTTTCACACGTAATACCGGCTTTTGATAAGGTATCACCGTCAGCAATAGCGCCAGCATAACTACTATTACCATCATCGCCATCACTCGCCACCATTGCCAAGGTCAGCCCTGCTTGCCCGCGCAAGCGTTGCGCCAGCATTAGCGCTAAATGCGTATTACGGCCTCCGCATCCTGGCTTGTCAGGCAACTGTACTGTGGTTTCACCACCCCAAAGGTGCACTCCAACAGGAGCATTAATTAAGTACGACGCAATATAACTCACCCAAGTCTCCACATCACCCGACATCGTAGTGCCGTGATTATGCGCCACGTAAGCAAGATCAACAGCGGTTAACGCCATCGCATTCAAGGCCATGCCAAGGTCAGCTACAATTTCTTGATGGATACCTTCAAAGCCGTCACTCCCGACATCAGGTCGTGGCGGCTGATCAACACACAGCTTTCGCACCCACTCAGGCACAGAGCTCAGCACTGGCGCGCGACTGGAAGCAGTCAACAGCCCAGAGCCGATGATCGATTCGTCATTATTCATCACATCCGACATCAACAGACTAATGGTAGCCGATGTATGCATATGGCTCGCCAGACGTCCCGCCTTAATGCGGGACACACATTGACGAATCACGTTCATTTGCGCTATATCCAACCCCGATGCTAACAGCCAGCGATTGAGCCGCTGCAACTGTTCAAGTGATACCGAGTCAGGTAATACCTCAACTAATGCCGAGGCACCGCCAGACAGTAAAAACAGCAAGGTCATATCAAGAGGACAATTATCAAGATAACGAAGCAAGGCATGACCCGCAACAAGGCTGTCTTGATTGGGTGTTGGGTGACCGCCGACGCATCGCTCAATACAGTGCGGCAATGCATTCAACGCAGAGATAGGCTCTTTACTTATTACAAGCCCGGACACTAATTTAGTTTGAAGCACATCTACCGCGCCCTCTGCCATAGCGAGCGCGGCCTTGCCAATGGCAACCACGCCAATATTCGCGGGCAAAACATCACGTCTGCCTAAGGCGCTGGCGACGCAGGCACTTCCATCCACTCGCTTCAAACCTGACTCGATTATTGCCAACAGGTCTGAGCGGATAGAAGTCATCGATAATATCGCCAAATAGCTACACTAACTTAGAGAGCCCTCGATCAAGGTCAGCTTTTATGTCGTCGACGTCTTCAAGCCCTACCGACACCCGCACCAGGGAGCGGGTAATACCGGCAAGCTCCCGATCTTCTTCGGTTAGACGCCCATGCGTAGTCGTTGCAGGATGCGTAATTGTGCTTTTGACATCACCCAGGTTAGCGGTAATCGAAATAAATTGTGTGTTATCAATTACCGTCCACGCATCATCCTGACCACCCTTTACTTCAAACGAGACAATACCGCCAAAATCCAACTGCTGTTTTTTGGCTAAAGCATGTTGAGGATGTGTTTCCAAACCAGGGTAGTTGACCTTTACTACTGCCGGATGCTCATACAGCCATCGTGCGACAGCCATCGCATTTTCACAATGCCCGCGCATACGCACCGACAAGGTCTCCAAACCATGCAAAAATATCCAGGCATTAAAAGGGCTCATGGTCGGGCCAGTAGTACGGCAATAACTGTATATATCGCCTCCAACCAGTTTCTTCGACCCCACCACAGCACCACCCAGGCCCCGCCCCTGGCCATCGATATATTTCGTCGCCGAATGCACCACAATATCTGCGCCCAATTCCAAAGGTCGCTGTAATACCGGCGTACAAAAACAGTTATCAACAACTAACAGAGCATCATGCTTATGAGCAATATCAGCCAAAGCAGCCAGATCGGCAACCTCAGTCAATGGATTGCCCGGAGTTTCTAAAAACAATAGCCGTGTATTTGATGTGATCGCATTTTCCCAAGCCTGGGTATCCGTCAACGAGACAAAACTCGCCTCCACACCAAAGCGCGCCATAATATTTTTGAACAGCAAGATGGTTGAACCAAAGACATTACGTGAACACACAACATGGTCACCGGCTTTCAGCAAGCCCATCATCACAGCATTAATTGCAGCCATTCCAGAACTGGTGCCAACACAACACTCACCGCCTTCCATCGACGCCAGACGCTCTTCAAACATACGCACACTAGGATTAGTAAATCGCGAGTAAAGATTGCCTGGCTCTTCACCAGAAAAACGCGCCGCCGCCTGTGCTGCACTGTCACAGACAAAACTCGACGTCGCAAAAATCGACTCGCTGTGCTCACCTTCATGCGAACGAGTGGTACCCGTTCGCACTGCGCGGGTACGAATACCCAATTCAGAATCTCTCGACATCACACCCCCTTCTACCTAGCAATACCATAAACACAATTAACGGACACAAAAAAACCCGCTTGCTGGCCATACAGCCACAACTAAAGCGGGTTTTCCCTCGCTTTAGCTGCATTTATTACGCGCCCGCAAGCTGAGTTTTCAAATCCGGCGCAGTAAAAGTTTATTGCTAAGCATCACTCATGTCAAGCAAAGACAAGCTGTTAGTTTATTTAAAATTCCCTCGCTCTGGTTGATATTGGGCTAATATTCGATGAAATTCTTGTGCGCCATTCCCTCCGCTTATTACACCGCCTGCTTAAGCCATGATCGAAAGCGCGAAATGGCTATTACAGGGAATATTTAAAGCCTTACTTCGCGTAACGAGAGAAATAAAAAAATGCGCCTTGGCCCATGAATTTCACCAATGTCTTCAGATTTTCAATTTCCTGTCCATATTGCCTAAGCCGATGCGCCTTTTTGGCCTGCAATCTGCTTCGTTGTTTTTTTGATAATATTGGCAAAGTCATCAGCAGACAGTGGATGATATAAATAGTAACCCTGAACGAAATCGCATCCTGTCTTACGCAGAAAATCGAGTTGTGCTTTGGTTTCAACGCATTCCGCGACCATGGCGAGCCCCAAACTGTGGGCCAACAAAATGGAAGAAGACACGATGCCCTGGCTTGAGCTGTTACAGTCGACATCGGCGATGAACATACCATCAAGTTTCAGGGTATTAACTGGAAACTGTTGCAGATAACGCAAAGACGAATAACCTGTGCCGAAATCATCAATCGCTATTTCGACGCCGAGCGCTCTTATCTTATCAAGTGTTTCAATGACATGCTCTGAATGACGCAAGAATACGTCTTCTGTGATTTCAATTTCAATTTGCTGGTAGCCGAGTTGGTAGAATTCAACATTTTGTCTTATACATTGAATAAGACTCTCATCCATGAGATGACTAGCAGAAATATTAATGCTGATCACAACGCCCTCAATACCGCTGCTTCTCCAATCACTAATTTGTTTACATGCGGTTGCAATAACCCAATCACCAATTTGATTAATGAAACCAATCTCTTCAGCGACAGGAATAAATTCAGCAGGGGATATATCACCCATGCTCGGGTTGCGCCACCTGATCAGGGCCTCTGCCCGCTTGACAGAACCACTTTTTAAACAGACTTGAGGCTGATAGACCAAATAAAATTCATTGGCGCTGCAAGCATTGCGCAGCTTGTTTTCCATGTTTAATCGGTAAAACGAAGCATTATTCATTTCATTTCGGTAGAAGCAGTAGTGACCCGGCCCCTTTTGTTTCGCGTGGTACATGCTGACATCTGCATTTTTCAGCAAGGCCTGGTCGTCATCGCCGTCATCGGGGTAAATGCTAATACCAATGCTTGTCGACATGTGCAGCACATGGTTTTCGAGATGCAGGGGAGCGGAAAACTGTTGGATAATTCTTTCCGCAACCCGTGCGGCATCTTCGGGTTCTACGTGTTGCAACAAAAAAACAAATTCGTCACCGCCCAGGCGCGCCACGGTATCGCCTTCACGCCTGATACTCTCCAGCAGCCAGGCCACCGATTTGAGTAGTTGATCGCCAACAGCATGGCCTAAACTGTCATTGATGATCTTGAAACGATCGAGGTCTAAAAACAATAACGCCAGCTTTTTCTGTTCCCGATGAGCGGATTCGATCGCCTGGTTCAGCCTGTCGAGAAGCAAATGCCGGTTAGGCAATTCAGTAAGGGCGTCATAATGTGCCTTGTAATGTAACTGTTGGGTGCGTATATCGACTAGCTGTTGCAACTTATCGCCATGGCTCTTTAGTTCGGATTCGCGGTCTTGTACTGCCGCCAACAAATGGTTGAATCCAAGCGCCAGCCGGCCCAATTCGTCATCGCTCTCAAGCTGAAGTCGTTTGCCGTAGTCACTGGTTTGACAAATATTGTCAATGTAACGAACCATAGATTTTATTGGTCTGGTAAAAAGCCCTTGAAAATAGACTGACAAAACATAGGCGACTGTAATACTGACCAGCAAAACCGCGATAAGCGCTAATGCATAACTCAACATCTGTGCGTCCAGTTTTTCAAGGTTAGATCGTAGATACACATAACCAATAATTTCGCTTTGCACTGAAATCTCATAGATAACATCAAGGTGCTTACTGCTGATATTTGATGATTGGTTGAGGTCAGGAATAGCAAAATTCATGTTATTGGTTTTTCTGTAGTCAGCCAGTATAATTCCATCTTTCAGAATCACAGCGGCAGCTTCAATAGCAACATCATTTTTCAGCCGCCGCAGGGTGTTTTCGGCAGTCCGCTCATCATTAAAAAGAATTGCCGACTCGACGCTTGTCGCAATAAGCGCCGCTTTTGCTGTAGTGTTATCAATGGCCGACTCTTTGAGGCTGGTTATTTGTATAACGCTAAATATTGATGTTGCTACAGACAAAGTAACCAGGCAAATTGTAGTCATCAACAAAATGAGTTTGTAACGTATTGACAGAGAATTTAGCCAGCGTTTCATTCTGTACCCTTGGCACTGCCAGAGGGTGTCAATTTTACCAATTTCAGTAGTTCAGAACTAATGCGCAGGCCTGCATTTTTGACATTCTGCAGATGCACCTCAATGCGGATGCGATTGTTTTCCGAATAGAATTTGACCATGCCATCGCGTTGGGTAAACGTAGGACTGTTACTAACAAGCAGCACAGAGTGATACTTTGGCACCGCATTCCAGAATTTTTCGCTAATGCTCTCAATATCGATAAATGCAATATTGCAGCGACTGATGCCACGGCCTACAGCCAGGCGCTTAACAAATACAGGAACAGCATTTCTGGTGAAAGGTTTTGCCTTGATTATCTCGTCAAGAAACACGCCGAAAGGATCGTTGCCGACAATACAGATAGTGATTCCTGCTCGATGCCGTGCAGGCCAATGGACATAAGAGGCAAGGTGAAACAAATATGCAGCCTCGATTTTGTATTCATCTAACAACACAGTATTTTTGGCGAACACAGTTTGACATGCAACGATCTGTAGTAGAACGAYCATTGAAAATATTGARCTTAGCAGTTTAGCGCGTTGATGCATGTGCTGTTGCGTTCGTTTTTACAGATAATGAATCAAAGGTTTTTTGACCAGCTCACACTGAAATTTAAGTCTTCTTTATTCTGAATCCCATTGAGGTTTTGATACAGCGGCTTGCCAAATTCAATATCAATCTTATGTCCGGCTAAAGGGCTGTGCGAGCCGCCAACTGAAATGCCAATACTGGCATTGAGCTTTTTACCGCCAAAATTGTTAGGGTTGTTAATATTTGCCGAATACGGAAACGGCCCCGGAACCGCAAGCTCATCGTCCTGGCCCTGGATCTCCTCCCAATACTGAAAACTAAGTCTAGCGGTGGGCTGAATCCATTTGTGCTGCCTCAGCTTCATCCACGGCGACAGCACAAAACGGTCACCGAGTCGGTAGTCTCGGTCATTCCTGCCAAGCCGTATTTTGCCGTGAAGCTGCGTGCCCCAGGCCCACATTGCTTGCTGCCGCTGATAGTTCAGTCCAAACGGTATGTCCCAGGTGCCCGAGCCAAGYTGCATARTGTAAGGTAGTTGYTGMTCGCCSGSRCCTCTCGGCGTGTCACCTTTTTCATCGATAGAACCTGTTGGCACTGACACTCCAATCATTCCATTTAACACACTATGGCGCCAACTTTTTAAAGTACGGCTGTAGCTCAATGAAGTATCGCCCAGCCCCTCAGAAGTAAGGATAAACGTCTCATAGTTGGGGATACTGCTAATGTGATCGGTGGACTGCTTGATGTAAGGCACACCAATATCTATGTTGCTGTGTCGGTCGATAGCGTAGCTTAAGGTCATAAGCAAGGCCTCTTGCCGTATCGTCGTCGGCAGCACTGGAAAATTTCGATCAGTGCGGGTGCCGGGTACGCCAGTGAACAACACTTCGCTGTTGCTGAGTTCGCGAGTGCCTTCCTGATAGCCTTCGAATCGAGTCTGATGATAGGAGAGACCGACGCTCCATGCTGAGCTTGACGCCTGCTCGCTACCGTGCGGTTGGCTCTCGATCTGCATATTGAACAGTTCTTGCAGACTCAGCTCAGCCATCTCCGCCGGGGTATTGGCCCAAACAGTGGTAGCGCCAAACAATAGCGAAACACCAAAAACATTTCGCATAAAAAAAGTCAATAAATGTTCATAACACATTATTTTCATTCATATTTTTATTTTTTAATGCGCCTATTGGCAACGTTAATTCAATTACATTTACGGTTGTCGATATGTTTGTAACGGCACGATATGAAAGATCTGAAACATCACCCAGACATTGTTCTTGGACCTTTCACATACGTATTGGTCGCGAGGCCAGCAAATTTTACGGCCCGCATTGAATCGTGACTCTGTTAATGCGTTTTGTACTCAGTCATTGTTTTCATGGTACGGCGTGGATACGCAACATAGAATTGGCCACAGACTGCATAGTGAAGAAATCATGCAGCAGACTGGCGATGACCAATGGCCACCGACTACAAGGATCTTATAGAACTCTCAATAATTAATGTAAGCAGCATTTCTTATATTTCTTACCGCTGCCACATGGGCAAGGATCATTGCGACCCACCTGCGGTTCACTCCGGCGCATCGGCTGCGAAGAAGGCATATTGTCTGATCGCCGTACCAGCCAATAGGCATGAATCTCGCGCACGTTGGGTACAATGGCATTCTGGATGTTTTTAACTTCTTTATCACTGAAACCGTGCCCCCACCAATCCGATTCACTCGTAAAAGCAAGAATGGGAGTGAGAAGAATCGTCATCTCCTGGCCACCGCTGCGCCACTGCTCTGCTGCCAACGCCACACCTCGCCGATAACCTTCACACCATTCATCAACAATAGCGTAGGTCTTTTTTCCCATCTCACGTTCCAAAAAGATTGGTTCAAAATCTTCAGGTTGCTCCATTAGCGTAGCCGCAATACCATTCATATGGCGTATCATCAGCGAAAACATTTCCCCAAACTCTTTTTCATCCGCCCACACCGGCTCGAAGCTACCCCACACCGCTGGCAGCCATTGAGAAGGGGGAATCACCACCGGCGCACTAACGATAGCGGTRAAAAGACCATCCAGCTCCGTGATATCCAGCACCCCCTCGTCCTTGTCCAAGGTATCGGCGTCCTCATCGATACGGTCTAACAGGAACTGATCGAGACAATCGATTTCATCTTCTGTTAATACGGTAAAAAGGTCACTCATCATTCACTCCTTATAGATTGCTATTGAACAAAGACCGCAGCATTTCAACACGGTTTCTATTAGCACCCAAGTCCGATCGCCCTATCCTGGATGCCGAACGCACATGTATCACGTGACTATCGGCATCCATTCTAAACTCGACATCGTCAACAAAACGTAGCCACCTAGTGGTAAAGCTGGCCAAAATATAGTCACCTTCTTCCGTTAGAATATTACCGCCTGAGACCACGATAATGTGTTTGAGCCTTTGCCAGGCAGCCTGCGCCATACCATCAAATATAAAAGGTGCTATATAAGACGATACTAATTTGCCTTCACTGCACACGCAGTTTGGTGTGCCCGGACAAGGGTTTAATTGGCCAGCCACTAAACCAACTTTCGCTTGCCCTTTTGGAAACAGTGCAATAGCAATCACCAGCAAAGCTGGTACGAGTATAATGCTAATCATCCAATACATAGTCGTTTTCATTATTTATAGAAGTAGATATTCAGGCTCAGAGTAAAAAYCCTAAAACAAGATTCTAATAGTTTTTTGATGCGTGTYACCGATTTATTGCTGGCAGTTTAATAGCCTTTACTCTRGCCCTAAACYTATTAAGCTGGCYCATCATCACTGRCCATRTTACGACGCTCAAGATCGGCAATCAGCGCCTCAATACCATGCTTTTGCACAAACTCAGAAAAGGTACTACGGTAATTACTAATGAGACTAACGCCCTCTATAGTAACGTCGAATACCTTCCAGACATCGCCCTTGAGATACAAGCGGTAGGCCACCTCCACTGGTTCTTCACCAGTACTGACTTCGCTAACGACATTGACACTCTCATCAGCCTCGGCTGCGCGAACAGGCTTGAATTTTATTTCGACATCGTCATATTGATCGGCGTATTTATAGATAGCCTTGCTATAGGTATTGACCAACAGCTCTCGAAATTGCACAGTAAAGGCCTTGCGTTGCTCAACGCTGGCACGACGCCAGTGCTTACCTAAAGCAAGTTTCGACATCCGAACAAAATCAAAATGCGGCAAGATGATATCGGCAACAATGCCGCGCAAGATCTCTGGCTTAGCTTCAATCAAATCTTGTTCACTATCAAACTGGGATAACAACTTTTGTGTGGTGTCTTCAATCAATTGCTGCGCAGGATGTGTGTTTGCAGCAAAAGACAGACCGCCACCAAAATTTGCCACGACAATACCCAGGCACAGTAACAATCCGAATTGTTTATAAAACACCACCATCAATGGGTTTCTCCTGACAATTGTGTCCCTATGAGAGCTTTTCACGACGATAACACTCGCCCTCCATCAACGCCATTGGCGTTTAAAAATAGTCGATGCAAGAAGAAATCCGTTTCGCAAAAAGAAATAAAAGARATCAGTGACAATTGAGAACAATTTTACAGCCTARCTATTAGGCTGACAAGATATTCAGGGGCAGAGTNAAAACTCTAAAATAAGATTYTAATAGTTATTACTCTAGCCCTAAACACCCGATTTCGGACTGGCCCACTTCATGATCACAAARGTCRCTCACAAGTRGTTGTTATRTTCTTACYCCCTACTTGGGGCATTAAGTACCGTAAAGAGCAATTGRGCATGCTCGGCGGCCGTTATGCCAAGGTCAGTGAGATAACCGCCATCTTCTTGGGYRATAAATCCTTTTTCAAACAGGCGATGCGCAGCTGCTATTGCAGCGGGCTTTGCTGTTTTATGGATCTTTAACCCTACCTGCGGTGTAGAAAGATCAAAGAGCAATAGTAGATCTAGCTCAGCTATATTTTCCGGTGTGCAAGACATTGGAGCTTCTCCTAATATTATCGTTTTCCAAGGATGACAAACCTTACACCGCTTTCATGATCTTCCATACAAATAAAGAGGTCAAGATATAGTTGGAGCCGACACAGCGTTTATTTGCAGTATTAGCGAAAACTTGCTTACTGACCCGGTTTTCCTCACAAAATAGTATTTGATTGGCAAATAATCACTCTGATCTCACCCCTTGATTGTCTTCAGGATTTTTCCTTGAGTCGGTAAAATTGATGGCTTAAATAATCGGTCACATCATCTATGTCCTCACTTTTCCAATTCAGTCCGGAGTGTATACTCCAGGCCGCCACCCGCCGTCGAAGTTCTTTCAGTGAAGTGATGCGGTGCCCGTCGCGAGCATGCACCCAACTTTCATGGCAAACCCTGCAATGATTTTCATACAGAGCCTGCCCACGGTCCAATTCAGCCAAAGCAACTGGTGACAATAATAACAGCACGCCATACACACTCACTGCCATAGCCTGGGTTTTCAACTTCCGCAACAATAATGCCATTGGCCTTGACTCCTAATTTGACTAAGAATAACAGGATAAGGCGAACATAATAATCGGGGAGGCCTCAGGTAGATATTTACACGCTATCAACTGTAAATTCATCAAACTATTTGAGCTAATACGCACCTGACCCTACCAGGTAATCACACCCTCTACACTCCCGGGCAGTTAGTTTGTTGAAAGTGACTGCTTATTTCTAGCTACTGATATCGTAAAGCTATAACATTCATTTTCCTGTATAAATACATCCAGCCGTACATGTCTCTTGTATCACTATCTTTGTCAGGCCCGCCAATTCTGGCTTAAGACGCTGCCATATCCACTTTGCTAAATTTTCACTTGTTGGGTTTTCAAGACCGTCAATCTCATTAAGGTAGTAATGATCCAATTGCTCATATAACGGCTTAAATGCTTTAGAAACATCGGAAAAATCCATCACCCAACCCGCCTTCTCTTGCACATCACCCGATACGTAAATTTCTATGCGAAACGAATGACCATGCAAGCGGCGACATTTATGCTCTTCCGGAACATTCGGTAAGTGATGCGCTGCCTCAATATAAAATACCTTAAATATATCCATAACCAATATTATCTACTCTCTATAAACTGTTACTTTATCAAAAATATCTATAAGCTAACTCAGATAGGCCAGCAATTAAAAACCAACGGAACTCTTTATCCGTCCCTTGCAGAGGGACGGGATTTATACCGGCAAGGCTGCTTCAGCCATTCTACAGAGCTTTATCGGAGTAATTCCGGCCGGATCATCCAATTAATTTGCCAATGTGCATCACTATGGCGTTCCAGACAAACGACACTGCCCGACTGAAAGGCCGCGATAAGCCTGTTCTCATCTCCGATAACCAGATGAGCAACCAGTTTGGCCATAAAGGGCAAATGACCAACAACAAGCGTGTCCCTGTCCATACTTTCGCTTTGCCAGTCAAACGCCTTGGGGTTATCGTTGGGATTGATGAGGCCGCTCTCCTCCAGTTCCACACCCGGGGCCACCGCCTGCGCCAGACGCTCGCCCGTCTGCACAGCACGCAGCTTGCCGCTGTGTATCACCCTGGCAACCCGAATACCCGCCCCATTGAGAAATGCCGCAAGCCGCTCGACATCCGCCTTGCCTTGACCGGTTAACGGCCGTTCCGGATCAACTTCTTTTGCACAGGCCTCACCATGCTGTACCAGATAAAGTTTCATGTCTATAGCATTCCCTGATCACAATACTTAAAGATTATACGACGAGTGGAGGGGAACCAGAACGTAAGCCATGATATTTTCTTTGCCTTCTCGATAACTCTTTTCAAGTTCACTAAATCCTTGATCGCGCGAGACCGCTGCTATTTATTATAGTTACCTGATGACTTTCTGTTGAACAGTAATCGAAGCATTTCAATACGGTTTCTATTAACGCCCAAATCCGATCGCCCGACCCTGGATGCCAAACCCACATGTGTCACCTAACTATCAGCCTCCATTCTAAGCCCGATATCGTCAACAAAGCGCAGCCACTTGGTGGTATTGATATCACAATATAGCGAGGCTATAACTTTTCAAGTGTTCTGACCCTTTGATTTGACCTATTCCGACATCTCTGTTGTTTCCATATCACACAACATGGGCAGGGACACCCACAAGATATCATCTCGGCTTCCTTGACATTTCACACTCATAAACACCTCCTGTAAGCTTCATTTTAACGCTTCAGGGTGTCTACAAAATCGGGGGGCGATTCACCCTTTAATTGGAATTTCTATACCAGCGCTTCTACTACAGCACACCACGCTTTCGCCAGATTATTAAGATTATAGCCACCCCCTCCCATTGCCAGTATGCGACCTTCACAGAATTCGTCTGCAATACGGCACAATTGCTTTGTGACAGAGGCATGCGATTGTTCACTGTAGGCCATGTGGGTGATGGGGTCACCTGCCAGGCTGTCTGCCCCGCATTGCAACAGGATGATTTCGGGTTGTGCTTCGCGCAAAAACGTCTCGGCCTGTTGCCACGCAGTAGTGAGCTGCGCATCATCTGCACCCACCGGCATGGGGATATTAAGTTTGGTGCCTGTTGCTGCACCTTTGCCTGTTTCATTGGCAAAACCTGTGCCGGGATAGAGAAAGTGTCCATCTTCATGAAGATCAACGATGAATACCCTGGGATCATCATTAAAGCTATATAAGACACCATCACCATGGTGGGCGTCGATATCGACATAGGCAATACGGCCAAGTTCGTACTGCTGCAGCAAAGTCTCAATAGCAATGCCACAGTCATTAAACACACAGAAACCGGCCGCAGTATCACGACGAGCATGGTGCAGACCAGCGATGGGTACAAAGGCGCGCTGGCATTCGCCTGACATAATCTTGTCCAGCGCGGCCAGTGTTGAACCGACTACCGTGGCCGAAGCTTCATACACACCGATGAAAGCCGGTGTGTCACCATTATCCAGGTAACCTTGTCCTAGCTCAGAAAATGCCTTTACCTTTTCTACATAATCATGGGTATGGAAACGTTCAATTGCCTGCTGGTCTGCGATCACAGGTTTACAAATCAAAGTTCTCCTATCCAGCCCCCGTTTCAGAAATTCATCATAAAAGGCGCCATAACGTAACGGCCCAAAGGGATGATCTTTACCAAAGGAATAGCGCGCCAGCGCTTCTCCTGCATAAACGCATACCTTGTGCATTATGTATGTTCCTTGTCGCGCACACGCTACGACATCTGATCATAACAACTAAAAAAGTTACAGATTCAATAATCGCGGTCAAGGCCCTTTGTTACCTGTTATTATAAACCGACACTATGATAATCCCCCATACAGAAATCGCCGCCGATACCCTGCAAACACTAATCGAAGAGTGTGTCACTCGAGACGGAACTGACTACGGCGAACATGAGGTATCCACCGCACGGAAAGTCCAACAAGTCATGGAGCAGCTTGAGCGTAAAGAGATATACATCGTCTACAGTGAGCTGCTCGAAACCTGCACACTTCAAACAAAAGAGACCATAAGTAATTACAAAGGGCTCTGAGGTTCCGCCAATAAAACGGACGATTTAATTGCAAGAATATTTATCTTCGTATTTTACAGGCGTCATGTAATCTAAAAAAGCATGTCTACGTTTGCGATCATAAAAAACTTCAATATAATCAAATACATTTCGCCTTGCTTCTGATCTTGTCTTCTAATCTTCGTGATAAACAAGTTCATTTTTTAGTGAGCAAAAAAACTATCAAACCACTAACAATAAATAGCTAACACCGATAAAAAACTAATCGAATTTAATTTTAGAGTTTTTGCTCTGACCCTAAATATCCTCTGGTGAGTAGAATCATCAGGAATCAGAAATTAAAGACCTGCCCCTAATCGTTCTCTTTCTTTATCGGTCGCCAACGGATCGTTCGTTCACAAGTTTTACCACACTGGCAAAAGCAGTTTCGTTTCTATGACAAATTCACAGCGTGCTACAGATATGGACATTGGCAGCTTTGGCCAAAGCCGATAGTGCCAACCCGGTGTCCCGATGTGGATCGCCCTCCCACCTCCCTTCTCTTGGTGAGGCTTAGGCATGTTTAGCGCTCATCAATGCTTATAGATCGTCGATTTAGGAAAGGGCGCTGTGCTTGTCGTCATCGGTATAGCCAGGATCGTCCTCTTCTATCTCGTCGTAGGGCCCAGTCCAATCCTCCGGCGCCTTGGCCATTTCAAGAACAAGACTGTCCCAGCCGCTGACATCCAGCTCTTCCACTTCATCATCAAAGTACTGGAGTTCAATTGTGCCGCTTTCCCCATCTATCGCCACCAGGCTGAATAACTGCTCGCGCTCCAGATCTCTATACCACTGTCTTAATAACGGCATTTACTTAGCCAATACTATGATCTGGATCAAAAACACGAGGGTTTCGTTTAACAACTATTACTGACTAAACATCCCCTCCGGCCAATCTTGAATTGATACAACGCTGGCCTGTGTCCATTCAGCCTTGCTGAATCCCTGAGCGACGTAAATAAACAAACCAATAGACCGCTGCCACAAACAGGCCACCACCAATGATATTGCCAATAGTTACAGGCAATAAATTGTTGAGCAGAAACCCGGGAAGCGTTAAAGCCGAAAGATCTTGCCCGGCAACCGCCAGGGTTTCAACATGATTCGCCATATCAGAAGAATGCTTAAGCACAAGCCCGGCTGGTATCAAATACATGTTAGCGACGGAATGCTCAAAACCGAGCGCGACAAAAGCAGTGATCGGAAAAAGTACAGCAAGAATTTTATCAGTGACACTACGTGCGCTATAACACAGCCACACAGCAAGACATACCAGTATATTACACAGTATTCCTAACACAATGGCTTGCATAAAACCCAAATTGACTTTGTGATCGGCAATAGCTAACGCTGCCTGACCAACCGCCCCACCCCTCTCAAACCAATGGCCACTTAAAAAAATAAGCAACACCACCCCCAGAGCACCGAACAGGTTACCGATAAACACGACACCCCAGTTAAGTATGAGTTGTCTTAGTGTAATTTTATGGCTGACAAAAGCCATAACGATGAGATTATTACCGGTAAACAGCTCCGCACCGGCAACCACAACAAGTATCAAACCAAGACAGAAAACCAGACCTCCTAGCAACCGTGTCAAACCGAAACTTAAACTGGAATCATGTATTACAAAGCTATAAAAAACAGCACCCAAGGCAATAAATGCACCCGCCAATAGCGCCAACATAAATGTCGACGCGTGGTCACGGTTGATCTTGGTAATGCTCGCCGCTTCTACCCTGGCAGCCATTTGAGCTGGCGCATAAGCATCTGAACTGAGCTCGCTATCTTGCATAATAGATATCCTTCGCCGTTATATTATTAAATGTTTAGCCTCGTACTTTAGCAAACAACAATAGTCCATACCGAGAATTGATATAGGTCAAGATAAACTGCTACCGATGGTTTAGAGTTTTATCTACTAGGGTAGGGTAAATTTTTACATGCCAATTAAAAGCATCAATACGATTTGTCCTTTCTGCGGCGTTGGCTGTGGCATGGGGCTTCGCGTCTCAAACCAGCAAGTGATCGGCGTAGAGCCGCTATCCCAGCACCCCATCAGTCACGGACAATTATGCTCCAAAGGTTGGAGTACTGCCTTTGGTATTGACCCCCGTGACCGCATCACTACTCCTCTTATCAAAGATGATGGGCGCTTCAGGGTGGCGAGCTGGGATGAGGCCTTATCTCTCATTGCATCAAAATTTAAACAGTTTATCGCTGAATCGGGTAATGATGCCGTCGGCGTAACCAGCAGCGCGCGCGCAACGAACGAAGACAATTACGCTACACAAAAATTTGCCCGTGCCGTATTAAAAACAAATAACGTTGATCACTGCGCCCGCATTTGTCATAGCCCTTCGGTAGCCGGACTCAAAAAAACCCTTGGCTCGGGTGCGATGAGTAATAGCGCCGATGATATCGAGAAGGCCGACGTTATCGTAGTAGCTGGTGCCGATAGCACTGAAAATCATGCCATTCTCGGTGGTCGCATTATGCGCGCGAAATTTAACGGCACGAAGCTGATTGTCATTGATCCGCGCGAAACCCGGCTGGCACAATTGGCTGACCTGCATTTGCAACTCAAGCTGGGGACCAATGTTGCATTGTTTAATGGTCTGGTTAATATTATTTTTAAAAATGGCTGGGAGAACACTGCTTTTCTTGACGAGCGCTGCGAAGGTCTGGATGCACTAAGGGAATATGTCAAAGATTATCCAATAACTAAAGTTAGTGAAATTACCGGAGTTACTGGGATTCAATTGATTGAAGCCGCTCGCATATACAGTCATGCCAGAGCAGCATTCCTCGCCTATGGCATGGGCATCACGCAATATGTCAGCGGCACCAGGAATGTCATTGCGGTGTCTAACCTGGTTTTGGTGTGCGGCCAAATCGGTCGTCCCGGTTGCGGCATCAATCCTCTACGTGGACAAAACAATGTGCAAGGCGCTTGTGATATGGGTTGCCTGCCTAATGTTTACCCGGATTATCAGGACGTCCTGAACAAAGACGTGCAGCACAAGTTTAGCAAGGCCTGGAAGACTGAGGTACCGACCACACCAGGCCTGACCTCTCTGGGTATGAGCAGAATGGCGCGCCAGGGACATTTTCGCGGCCTCATTATATTTGGCGAAGACCCAGTCGTGACCGACCCGGATCAAAATATGGTTGCATCAGGGTTCAAGGCTATGGATCTCCTTGTTGTCGTTGAACTAACACTCACTGAAACAGCAAAATACGCTGACCTTATTTTACCCGCCGCCTCGTTCGCCGAAAAAAATGGCACTTTTACTAACTGTGAACGCCGCGTGCAATGCATACACAAAGCCGTTGCGCCACCCGGACAGGCGCTGGCAGACTGGCAGATACTCAGCAAGCTCGCCGAACACATGGGTTGTGGCAGCTTAATGAACTGGCCAGATGCCGAAGCGGTGTTTATGGAAATGGCGGCACTCACTAACTCGTTCTCCGGTATGAGCTATGCTGYAATTGAACAACAACATGGTTTGCAATGGCCTTGTAATAGAGAACACCCAGCAGGCACACCTTATTTACACAAAAACCGCTTCCCTATCGGCAAAGCCAAGTTAATGCCCGTACAGCATACCGACCCTGTCGAAATGCCTGATGAAGAATACCCGTTCTACCTGACCACCAATCGCCTGCATTTTCATTACGGTTGCGGCTCGATGACCAGAAAATCTCCGCTATTAGAAAGGGAAACACCTGATGGTATTTTGTTTATCAATCCGCATGACGCCCATAAACTCAAACTCATCGATCACTCACCCGTCGCCGCGTGGTCAAGGCGAGGCTATATAGAGACACGCGCCGTTCTGAGTGAGCATATGCCGCGTGGTGTCGTTACCATGCCCTATCACTTTAAAGAAGCACCCTCCAATCAACTGACCAATGATGCCTTTGACCCAATCACCAAGATGCCTGAGCTAAAAGCCTGCGCAGTCGCAATTAAAGCATTACCCACAGGGCAGCAGCCACGCACAATCAATGAAATAAAACAGGCATCAGCAATAAAGGGAAACGCAGACGTAGAGGTTCATCATGCAAGCCTATAGCCTCGACAAGGCTGAAACACTGAGGGCGCATCTGGCAAAAACACATTGCCTGCTCGAAGTGCGCGACAGCGACGAAGGCTCGCCCCAATGGCAGCAAATTACCAGCGATGATAAGACACCATTTTGTGGCATGCGGGTAGCGCAATTTTCGCCGAAAGCATTCTTTTTCGCCGAGCGCGAACAGCTATTCACCTTCGACGGCCGTGAATTTGTAACAACCCTACCTGATTCAGCGCCGCAAGCACTGTTTGCTGTCAACGCCTGCGACTTAACCGCCATCGCGTATCAAGACCGGTTTTTTGCCAAAGATCAACATTACCAGCGCCGTCGCAGTGCAACGCTACTGGTAGGCATCGATTGCCTGTCACCCTGCGACGGCGGTTTTTGCCCAAGCGTTGATGCCGGCCCGGCGGTGCGCGAACACACTGCCGATTTAATATTAATACCACAGAGCAAAGAACCCGACGCTGCCTGGTTTGTCGCCGTGAATAACAGYAAAGGCGCGGCCGCACTGCAAGGCCTGCMATTGCAAAAGGCGCCTGCCGACTGGCAACAGCTACGTAATACGCATGAACGCGAAGCCATAAAGGCCTTCCCTGATGCCAGCTACATTTTAACGGGAGTCGAACATCTCAACGCTGGCCGAATCAGTGCCGAGTTTTGGGAAACATTGGGCGTACAATGCCTGGCGTGCTCGGGTTGCACCAGCCTGTGTCCGACGTGCTCTTGCTATACCACTTACGAGCGCAACACAGACGATGATGACACTCTCGTCACTGAGCGCTGCTGGGATTCCTGCCTCTATGACGGCTTCCAGCGCGAGGCCAGTGGTCATAACCCCAGCGCGACACCCGGCCACCGCGTCGAACGCTTTTGGCAGCACAAATTCTCCAATGATTTTGTTGCTGAATTTGGCCGCTATGGATGTGTCGGTTGCGGTCGCTGCGAGCAGACCTGTCCCGGTGTTATCGGTGTACATTCAGTCATGCGACAGATTTCAAAATCATGCACAACCTGACTCCTTCGCCGATTCGSATTACCGATCGCTACGCTGACGGCGAAGATGCCTGTCATTTTGAATTTGAGTTACTAARTCCCGTTATAGAAACAGAAATGGCGAAAGCCAAACCCGGCCAGTTTTTCATGCTGAACGTACCTGGCGCTGGCGCCGCGCCGTTTACTTATACCCGACTACCCGATAGCAATGGTAGATTCGTTGCACTTGTGCGCAATGTCGGGCAACTTACCTCGGCCTTGTTTACTAAAAAGCCCGGCGATATCCTTGGCCACCGCGGCCCCTTCGGTCATGGTTGGCCTATCGAAGAAATATCGGGGAAAAATCTACTGATTATTGCCGGTGGCTGCGGCCTGGCACCGCTTTCTGCACTTATTGATCACTTAATAAACACGGGTCATGCACAACAAGTCGCCATGATTTATGGCTCACGCACTCGCGAGCTACAAGTGCTTGGACGAGAAAGGCTGCGCTGGAAACAGGACATCCTGTTCCATGAAACCGTCGATGTTAGCTCTAAAAACATGCCTCAGGGAAATTTATCCTCGAGCAGCCTATCCCAGAACCACCTATCCAAAGGCAGCCCCATTGATCATATCGACAATGTCATCACGCAGCATGGCGCCACGCCGGATGCGGTGCTCTGTTGCGGCCCTGAGCATATGATGTACGCCGTCGCCAGCCATTTTGTCGCGGAGGGTTTGGCGCCAACGTCAATCTGGCTTTCCCTGGAACGGCGCATGCACTGTGGCGTTGGCACCTGCGGTCATTGCTATATTGCCAACAGCTACGCCTGTGTCGACGGCCCTACTTATCGGTTCGATGCGCTACAAAATCTGATGCAAAAAACCGCACAGTTTCCAGATCAATATGCTTTATTCAATCACTGCTAGCCAAAGACACAATGGCGGCAACCAAACACACTAATCTCACCGCCAGGCATGCACGTGAATTTTTACATCTCTATATTGGTCAGGAGGCGATTGCCGTTGATGTGATGCAAGCCTTTCTTGCAGAGGATGCCTGGGAAGATGCGGTGCATCCTCTGCCGAAAAAAGTAGTCGGCACTGCCAGATACCTTATTAAGCCACATAATTGAATTGGTTTGCTACAACGTAAAATTCACAATCTCCATGCGGGCAATATCTAACAGCTAGCCGCGGCTTGATCCTTCCATTCATTACCACCATCGATAAGGCTCTCAAATTCTTGCAGTGTGACAGGCTTACTAAAGTAATATCCCTGAGCAATGGCCACGCCATAGCCGTGCAAAAACTGCAGTTGCTCCAGGGTCTCGACCCCTTCACCCACTACCGACAGATCCAGACTATGGGCCATCGCTATGATCGCTTTACACAGCGAGACATTTTCTGTATTGCTTGGGATACCAGATACAAATGAGCGGTCAATTTTAAGCACGTCAAAAGAAAAGCGCTTAAGATAGCTGAGTGACGAGTAACCCGTGCCAAAATCATCCAGCGCCAGGCGAACCCCAAGCTTTTTAAGCTCATGAATAAGCTTGCTCGTATCCGACGCATCCTCCACCAGTAAATTCTCGGTGATCTCCAATTCCAGCAATTCAGGAGACAAGCCATTGTCTGTCAATGCCCGATGCACCGTATCCAACAGCTTGTCGCCTCTAAACTGTTGCGGGGAAATATTAACCGCAATACGTAAAGGCGACGCTGTTCGCGCCTGCCACGCCTGCGCATCACGGCATGCTGTCCTCAACACCCATTCCCCGATCGATAAAATAAGGCCGCTATCCTCCGCCAGAGGAATAAACTCGTCTGGCGAGACCCACCCAAGTTTCGGGTTATACCAACGTAGCAAGGCCTCCGCCCCGACAACCTTCATCGTGTTGATACACACTTGGGGCTGATAGTAAGTGTATAATTCCTCATTTTCAATCGCATGCTGCAAATGCGACTCCAGCTCAAGACGCCTGTTAAGCTGTRTGTTTATTTCAGGCGTAAAAAATCGCGCAGTGTTGCGCCCGGCGCCTTTTGCCCGATACATTGCCGCATCAGCGTTACGCAACAAAACATGTGGGTCGTCACTATCATCTGGGTAGCTCGTGATGCCAATGCTGGCGCTAACGAATAGCTCGTGCCCCTCCAAAACATATGCACATTTAACAGTGGACAAAACCTTCTCAGCAACAAACTCTGCATCAATGGCATTATGCAAGTCACTTAGAATAATGAGAAACTCGTCCCCTCCCAAACGCGCGACAGTGTCATTCCCGCGCACGCACGTCAGCAAACGCTTGGCGACTTCGACAAGCAGCTTATCACCAGCGGCATGCCCCAAGGTGTCATTAATATCCTTGAACCGGTCAAGATCGATAAACATCAACGCCACATGCAGGTTGTGGCGTTGCGCGCTTGCTAATGCCTGCGAAAGACGGTCAATCGCCAGCACCCGATTAGGTAGATCGGTCAAGGTGTCGAAATTTGCCTGATGCACNAGAAGTGCTTCCGTTGTCTTTCGATCGCTAATATCGCGAATCGCACTCGCTACCAGAGCCCCTTCTTTGGTAACGATTGGACTAAGACTGATCTCAATGGGAAACTCCGTACCATCTTTGTGTAGCCCATAAAGGTCTATATCGCCCCCCATTGGCCGAGAATGCGATTTTAATTGATAACCCTGACGCAGCGCCCCATGAGAAACTCGATAGCGCTCCGGCATTAACAGCTCAACCGGCACTTCCTTAAGCTCTTCGGCTGTGTATCCAAATAATTTTTCAGCCTGTACATTAGTTAGAACAATTTTCCCAACACTATCAACAATCACGGTCGCGTCTGGAGCCGCTCTCAGCAAACTGCAAAACTTTTCTTCTGCCGCTTTACGTTCGCCGATATCCTTA
This sequence comes from Gammaproteobacteria bacterium, assembly GCA_002400775.1. Lineage (GTDB taxonomy): Bacteria > Pseudomonadota > Gammaproteobacteria. The sequence goes on along the minus strand of NVRF01000008.1, from coordinate 4,951 downwards.
ACAAGATACTCTGTCATTCGGTTAAACGCGGTGGCGAGCATACCGACCTCATCACCCTGCTTCACCTCAGCACGATAGGATAAATCACCATCACTAATTCGTGTCGCCACCTCTGTCAGTTTAACAATCGGCCGCGTAACCGATCGCGCCACAAAAACTGATAGAACAATAATTGCCAGAGAAAACAAAAAAATCGTACTTATCAAGGAGTCACGTAGCCTGTTGGTCGGCGCGAAAACCTCTGACCTTCGTTGCTGGACAACGAGCCCCCAATCCATGCCTGCCAGATAGCGGGTCGCTGCTATCACAGGATGACCCAGGTAATCGACCGCATCGGTAAATAACCGTTCTTCCCCTAACAACGAGTGTATGAGCGGAGATTCACTATCATCCCTTGGCATAGTTCTGTTTAATGCCGCCTTCGAGTCAAATCGGGCAGGTGTAATAAACTGTGCGTCGCCTTGTGCAGTTTTCTGCACCAGGAGCGTTTCACCGGTTTCTCCCAGCCCGTGATAATCCGAGGTCAACGCAACAATGCTATCTGCACTTAAATCAACTACCAACACACCAATCAGCAAACCATTAAGCTTCAGTGGCCCAACAAGACGGAGCCCTAAATCCCTCTGACGATCAATATAAAAACTGTCGACGGTATTATTCTTCTTGCCGCTAACAAACAACTGAATATCGGAGTACTCGGTAACGTTCGCTGACACGTTTGTGGAAGCTACAATTTCCCCGCCGAGGGCGATAACAAACAAATCGTTGAATTCATGGATCGAAGAGCGGGCATCGCTCAATATGCGATTAATTTTCTCCTGGTACTGAGGTTTCGGATCCGAAATATAGCTTGCAAGACTGAGACGCAACTGCGTACGTGAAGCCACCAATGCCAATCGCTCAAGGTTCTGATCGATGATACTTTCCAATCTTTGCTGCTGAGTTTGCGCAATATGGTCTATACGCAATAAGACCTCGGCTGACAATTCCCTCTGCGCAAAATGGTGCGCAAGCAGCCCGATAGCCGCCAATGTGAGGAGAGATATCGATAAATAGGTAAGTGTTAACTTGCTAGCAATCTTCATGCATCATCCCTGTCTCTTACATCCATAAAAAATATTACTCATGATTTAACTCATTCGCCCAAAAAGATCTACTCAGCTTCCCGTTTTACACTTCAAAAACAATAGCATGAGCTTCTCTGTCATCCAGACACTACTGCTGTTTTTACCTTATCTCCATTTATCGGTAATCACATACAGATAATGAGTAATATATACTTTGGAAGGGTTCACATAAATAATCACCCCCCGAAAAAATCATTACATCAATACATATTTTCAATGCTTAACATGTGAAGTCGAACAGCATCATAAACTTTGGATTACGCGGTCAGCACAGCGTATCCGAGTATTTAAACAAGCAGGCATAGTTTTTATGCTATTTAAATATAACAGATATTAGCTTTAATTAATATTCGTCGAATCAACCTGACAATCAACAAAATTAATCGGTCGGCTCGAGCAGACATTCACAGCCATGGAATGCAAAAGAAGAATTAGTTGGAAGGAAATAAAAGCCTGTTCACCGTGCTTAACGTCGAGCCAAGCACGATACTACTGAAATTTCCTTAAGCTCTTACAGCCTAAGGCAAACTACGAGGCATTATAAAAGTCGATTCGTGTGACCTTGGAAGAACGTTTTTTCTTTGCGCCATTGCCACGCTGATCCTCAAGGCTTTGCAGGTAACTTTTATTAATATCACCGCTAATATAATCGCCGTTAAAACAAGACGATTCGAAGCATTCAATATTGTCTTTCTTTCTGGAATGAACCGCTTTTTCAAGATCGGCCAAATCCTGATAGACAAGCCAATCGGCCCCAAGATATTCGCCAATTTCTTTTTCATCGCGCTTGTGAGCAATAAGTTCACTCGCTACCGGCATATCAATACCATAGACGTTAGGATAACGTACTGGCGGTGCTGCGGAAGCAAAATATACCTTATTAGCTCCTGCTTCGCGCGCCATTTGAATGATCTGTTTAGACGTTGTACCACGAACAATTGAATCATCAACCAGCAATACATTCTTGCCTTTAAACTCCAGGCCAATAGCATTGAGCTTTTGCTTAACTGATTTCTTTCGTTGTTTTTGTCCAGGCATAATAAAGGTACGGCCGATATAGCGATTTTTAATAAACCCCTCACGATATTTAACACCCAACTTAAACGACAACGGCAATGCAGCTGTACGGCTGGTATCAGGAATAGGGATAACCACATCAATATCGTGATCAGGATATAAGCGCAAAATCTTGTCTGCCAACACCTCGCCCATTCTCAAGCGTGCTTTATAGACAGAGATATTATCAATAATAGAATCTGGTCTCGCCAAATAAACGTATTCGAACAAACACGGCGAGTGCATTTTAGGCGGGACACATTGACGTGACGACAACTTACCATCTGTACTGACATACACTGCTTCACCAGGCTGAATATCACGCACAAGTTCAAAACCCAGAACATCCAGAGCAACACTTTCAGAGGCAATCATGTATTCCGTGCCTTTTTTAGTCTCGCGCTTGCCATAAACCAAAGGACGAATACCGTATGCATCACGAAAAGCGACAATGCCATAACCCATAATCATCGCTACGGTGGCATAGGCGCCGCGACACCGGCGCATAACGCCCGCGACAGCATCAAAGATATCTCCATCACTAAGCTTAAGTTTTCCAACCTGCTGCAGCTCATGCGCTAAAACGTTGAGCAGCACTTCGGAATCAGATTGCGTATTGATGTGACGCAACCCTTCTTTAAACAAGTCCTGCCTAAGCTCCTCGACATTGACAAGGTTGCCGTTGTGTCCTAGCGCGATACCGTAAGGAGCATTCACAAAGAAAGGCTGTGCTTCCGCAGAGGAATCACAACCAGCCGTGGGATACCGAACATGACCGATACCGACATTGCCCTTTAGCTCAGCCATGTGGCGCGTACGAAATACGTCTCGAACCAAGCCGTTTTTCTTGTGTAGGAACAGATGATTGTTATCACAAGTCATAATGCCCGCGGCATCCTGGCCGCGATGCTGCAAAACGGTTAGTGCGTCATAGATAGACTGATTGACCTTTTCTTTGGCAACTATGCCAACAACTCCGCACATGCAATAATCCTCGCGATAAGAATGCGTATTTTACCTTGGAAAACCAAAAAAAACGTCAACATCTGAGCATTTTTCAAAGTTTCCGCAAATTTATAGTAACTTGAGACCTTTGCACGACGTAGATTTTTCGTTAGAGCAAGGCAAAAAACGTCGAATACCCCAAGGGTTCTGTTCAATACCCCCTTGAGGGGTACACCTCGAAAGCGCACAACTGCACGAATGCAGGAGGTAGGGCGACTCAAGAGACAAAACCGAGGAGCAGTTACCGAGCTTACAAAAGTAAATGAGCATTTCTGCGTACCCTTGGGGTATGGAGACTGTTTTTAACGCCGCCATAGCGGAAAAGATGCTTCGTGCTAAAGCCTCAACTTATATTGACTTCAACCTTTGAATCAGTATTTCGCTGAAATTTTCCGGCATCCAGCCCAATACCACTACCATTAGCTCCCGGCTGTAGCTTAGCAGCATTGACTGATTCCACCAGGGTTCTTCCACCAACGGGCTTATTCCGACAAAAAATGTAATCGTCAGCACAATAACAACGCCGCGCGCCGCACCGAATATTAGGCCAAGAAGACGGTCACCAAGACTAAGATGCACAGCACTAATCAGCTTAGAGGCAAAAATGCCAACGATAGCGCCAACGAACACCACAGCGATAAAAATTAGAAAAAATGCCACAGCCTGACGCACTGGTTCTAACGCTATGTATTGCCCCAATTGCAACGCCAGATCCGGGCCAAAACGTAAGGCTAGAAAAAATGCTAACAACCAACTGACAAGCGAAATGACTTGCTGAATAAAGCCCTTCACCAAACTAATCAACGTTGAAACAACGATGATGGCGACAATAACGTAATCAACCCAAATCATTAATAGTAATCGCCGGCGTATCGTTCAATCGAGCTCAAGGCTCATAAGATTTAATAATCGCTGGCGCGCTTAACAATTTTTCTAACTTTATTTTAAACGGTTCAAGCTTGGTGCGATCAGCATTAGGACCAACAAGCACACGAAAATTTAACTGCCCATTACTACTTACTTCATCAATAAAGACTTTATAGTTGTCGGCTTTAAGACGATCGCGCAACACTTCAGCATTTTCCTTGCTGGAAAAACTACCCACCTGAATCACCCATTTCTGACCCACACTCTGTTTCGTCTTTGGCGCAGTCGCAACTAGCTTCTCTGGTGATTTAACTAACTTATCTGGCAATTTCTCGGCAACTTGAAGCTTCTCGACTACTTCAGGCTTGCTCGCAGCAGGTTTCGGCTTAAGTTTAGGTTCAAGCTTAAGTTTAATTTTATCTGAAGCCGACGCAGTAGCGCCAGGCTCTTTGGGCATATTTGGTAGCCTGGCCGGCTTAGGCACCTCTATAGGCAGCACCTTAACATTATGATTCGCCGGCTTTGGTGGTATTTCGACCACTTGCAATACCTCAGTCTCTTCTTCATTCTGACTCGGCAAAATAAGCACGATAATAATGAAGAGCGCGACCAGAACGGCAGTGCCGACCACACGTTGCTTTGTTTTACCGGCAGATTTTGGGCTACTTGCTGTCGCCATAATACGAGGAGTTTACCAATCAGTACGCTAGAGTAATCATAACATTATTGTCGGCACTTAGAGTTGCTCAATCGCCGCCGCATTTCCTAGCTATTATAGACTGACTTCCTATCCCTGCATCGATTGTGTCGCTATCTCGTGATAGATTTTGCACCCCAAGGGCACGTAGCACTTCCCTGTGCAAAACCGACTCGTTTACGCGACAACTGATTCCTTT
>NVRF01000007.1 GCA_002400775.1 Gammaproteobacteria bacterium | reverse complement strand
AAACAGACAGAGTCGATTGTGACCGGGTCGATTGCATCGACGGACATCAACCTGCAAGAATTAGAGTCGAGTGGTCGCGGCATGCCAACGGTTGCCGAGCTGCAACAGTCTTACATTCCTGCGCTGCAGCGGCAAGTCGAGGCGCTTAGCGAGGCGCTCAGTGCTGCCAACGAAGACCTCTTTCTGCTTCAAGACGACGCTGTGGTGTCGCGCTGCACTGAGCTGCAGCTCGCCGTCGCGTCGTACAACGACGTGACGCTTCCGAGACTGCAGACGACCCTTCAGGACCTCCGCGTATCGCGCCTTGACGCCAAGCGGGCCGTGGCTGCGTGGGAGGAGGAAGAAGGGCCTCGGCACCACTTGTACCTAGACCAACTTGCAGAGGATGAAGCTGCCTTGCAAGCGAAACTAGCGGCCCTGCAAGTGGAGGAAAAGGGCCTGATGGAGCGTGTGGCAGCTGCCGCCGTCGAAGCCGACACGATACAACGTCGACGAAATGAATTTGCCGCAGAACAGTTGCAGTGGGCGGCAGCAGGGACCTCCAACAACCACGCTGGTGATGGCGATGGCCACCTTGGTGAGAGCAATCATGACGACGGACGGGGGGCGGAGGACGAAGATCAGTGGGTGGAGATCCTGGATGTGCACGGGCATGTGCGGAAGCGCGTTCGGATTCCCCGACCCATGCGGCCGACCTTTTTTACACCGGCCGCAGATGCTGCTGCAGCGGCTCTGCGACGAGGAATTTGATCTTCGGTCGTCGTTTTTGTCAGTTCTGAAAAGATATGACGCAAGTATTGATAGGGTTCTAGCTTATTGGCCTTGGCGGTTTCGATCAGACTGTAAATATTGGCGCTGGACTTTGCACCGTTGACGCTGGCGCTAAATAGCCAGTTTTTTCGGCCGATGACAAAGGGCCGTATCGAATTTTCAGCGGCATTGTTATCAATCGAGAGTCGGCCATCTTGTGTATAGATGGTGAGCTTGTGCCGGTTTTTATCCAGGTACGAGACGGCTTTGCCAAGCAGGCCTTTGGGCAGGGTGCTGTGTAGAGTTTTGTCCAGCCAGGTGCGGATTTTTTTCAGCTGCGGTAGCGCTTGCTGCTGTCGAATGTGATGCCGGGTTTTTGTGTCTGCCTCTTTGATGGTTTTTTCGATGGCATAAAGTTTGGCGATGAGGCTGATGGCCATGTCGGCTTTGCTGACTTTATTCGTATTTTTTGTTTTGCCTGCGGTGGCCTTTTGCGCGTCGATAAATTTTCTTCTGGCATGGGCCCAGCAGCCGAGTTGGGTGACGCCTTTGTTGGCGGCCACGGCGTTGTAGCCGGCATAGTCGTCGGTTTGCAGGTAACCTTGATAGCCATCCAATAATTCACTGACCACTGCGCCGCTACGGCTGGGAGCATAGTGAAAGAGTCGGATGGGCTGCGTGGGTGGTCCGCCGACCCTGACCCACATATAGGATTTGCTGGTGGCGGGTTTGTCTGGTTCTTTGAGTATTTGCACGATGGTTTCGTCGCAGTGCATAACCGGATATGTGAGTAGTTGTGATTCCATGGTATTGAGCAGGGGCTGCAGTAACTCGCCGGCTTTGATCATCCAGTTGGCGAGGGTGTTGCGGGGGATCTCAACCCCGGAGCGTTGCAATACCGCTTGCTGACGATAAAGCAGCAAGGCGTCCTGGTATTTCGAGATTGCGATGTGCGCTAGCAAGCCGGGACTGGCGTTGCTTTTTGGTATCGGCTGCGGCGGCAGCGGCGCAATGTCTACCCCTTCCTCGCACTGCTTGCAAGCGTATTTTTTACGCACATGCACCAGCACCTGGATTTTGGCGGGGATAATGTCCAGTTGCTCGCTGATGTCTTCGCCGATCACCGTACAGGCGCAGCCGCAGGGGCAGTGTTTTTGAGATTCTGAAATGTCGTGCTCGATGCGCACGCGAGGTAACTGTGCGGGCAGAGGTTTTCGGCCAGGCTTTTTCTGATTAGGCGCAGAAGGTTTAGCTTCGAGGTCTAGCTGCTTAGTTTCTGCCAGCATGTCTTCCGCCACCACCGTCAGCTCAGCCTCATTAAACATCTCCTGCTGATCGGGGGACTTCTCGGAGCTGGCAGCGTACTTTTTAAGTTTTTCCAGTGCCACATATTCTTCGAGGGCGGCAATGCGCGTTGCCTGTCTTGCTATGATGAGCTTGAGTGCGCCGGGATCATCGGGCAGTGATTCAATGACCTGTTTTTTTAACGCGCTCATGCGCGTATTTTACCACTGAATGATCAGGTTACCGACTCAAAATACACGCGAGAATGGGGCTGATTATTAAAAAGATCAAAGCCATCCAATAACCAATTCAACTCCTGTCCGGTGAGACTCAACGTCTCATGGGAAGAAGGCCAGCGGAAACGCTGTTTCTCCAAACGCTTGTACCAGACAATAAACCCATTGCGCTCCCAACACAGCAACTTGATCTTGTCGCGGCCACGATTGCAGAACACAAACAGCGCCGCCATGCTCGGCGACAAGGCCATCTCCTGCTCCACCAATGCAGATAACCCATCGATGGACTTACGCATGTCCACCGGCTGCACATACAAAAAAACCTGAACCTCATTACTCGGGCGCAGCATCAGCACGTCCCCTGAACAGAAGCATAAATTACCGGCAACACCTCCGCCAAGGCATGGGCAGGGCACTCCAGACGAATGCCGATCGGTAAAAATAGCACCACCGAAGACGATGCCCCGGGGATATTCACCGGAATGAATTTGCCGCGCGTTTCAGCCTTACGATTTAATCGGGTGCGCCAATAGCCAAAGCTGGCGAAACTTAAATCCTGCTGCTGGCAATAGGCTTTCTGCGAAAGTTTGCTTTGGCGYCAACCCTCAATATGTCGCTGCCAGAAGTCTCGTTTGTTTTCTGAAGTCATGCTGCTTTCCTTGGTGCTGGAGAAAACGGCACGGTAACAGTATGAAGAATGGAATTTTAGATGGGGTTTACCGATCGCTTACAAAACTCTGGAATTGAACGTCCATTGGTCATGGGATAATAGACCATCCCTCTTAATATACCATCTGGGTCGATAATAAAAGTTGCACGAACAGCAGAAGTATCTGCGGCACCGGGATGAATCATGCCGTAGGATTTAGCTACATTCATTGACAGGTCTTCGATAATAGGAAACTTAATATCAACATTAAAACGTCCTTTAATATTACGCACCCACGCTATGTGACTGTAATAACTATCAATTGACAAACCCAACAAATCGGCGCCAACAGCTAAAAATTCTTCATGATGCTTGGCGAATGAAATGAACTCTGTTGTACAGACAGGAGTAAAATCAGCCGGGTGAGAGAACAATACTAGCCATCTGCCCTTATAATCAGACAATTTTTTAACACCATGCGTTGTTTTTGCCTCGAAATCGGGCGCAGGTTTGTTCAACTGAGGAAATGAGATTGTTGATTCTTCAATATTTTCCATTTTAATCACCTATAAGATTGGGAAGATTGGGGTATTTTCAAAAATAACTGGCCCTGATTAAGCTAAATTAATATCAGTTATAAAACGGCTGTTTTATACTGACTGCACCACGCAAATCACCTACCTTGTAACCTGTAGCTTTGTCATGTGGATATAGTGTTTCAAGCTTGGTACGCATAGCCTCTGATATTTCATCTTTACTACCATGACAAGACAAACACATCGGTGCTACACCAATGGCTTTCATGTAACGAAATGACTTACCTGCTGGTTCTGTAACAACTTCGGAATAAGACATGTCCGCATATTTCTCACCCTTTGCTGCACGCTTTTCAAAGTCTTGTAGCACGACTTGTTCCCAGGCATCGGGAAATCCCGTCATAGCATTACGTGGCTTACTACTAACACGTGTGACTTGCCAGCCATTTTCCAGGGAAACATCATTAGCAATATTGGGCGCAACATCCCGGCATACTGTCACTGCGGCTTCAGGCCCGCCTGCTTTCATTTCTTTTTGTAGTGTGCCACCCAACTGTTTCAAAAAATCACCGGTCGCCATCTTGGCCGCTGCGGCGCGTGCCTCTACATCATCATCACTTTCGGCTGCATTGCCTATAGATACTGAACCAAAAACCAATGCGCTGACAACGAATAAATTTGTAATTATGTTCATAACTCTTCTCCTGGTTTTTCTCTGATAAAAATTTCAATTTCAACTTAAAGACTTGCAGTGCTGGCAAATATCTCACTACCATCCCATTCTTTTAAAACGCATCCGCCAGCGTTGCTTACTTTTCTATATTGCACATGACGCACCAGATTAGTTAAATGAAATTACAAACTTAAAATTATTTGCATCAAGCTATTGTTTTAGCTAATTTTTAAATAAACATCACCATGTTATTTCTTAACATAAATAATCTTTACAGATTGGCATGGTATGTTTTCAGATGCCATTTACGGCATATTTTTTTGGTAAAATTGGCGAATGCGTCACTATTGTCATTACACGAAACAGTTGAGGCCGCTGAAATCCGCACCAAAAAACGTGCAAAAATAATGGTCATTATAAATCAAGTTATTCAAATTTTTCAGGATGGATAAGTCACTGAAATTGATTTACTCTGAAAAAGCAAAACTGACTTACATCAATACAGTGATATATATGCCGAACTCGGCCCCGATCTGCAGCAGTAAGCTTTGATAGCATGAGACAGCCTGGCAACCAAAACCCCTCAAGATCGCAGCTTTAGGCTAGGCGCCGACCACAATCATAGTCTCGGCATAAATCGCTGGAGCGGGCTTTTGTTGTACTGGCGTGACAGGCATGCCAAATTTGACAGTTTTCTATATTTTGCCTGCCATTATGTGCCTAAAACAGCAGAACATAAATCACAACTTTCGCCGAACAAAACCATAACTAATTGTTTTTATTGATATTTAGCATAGTGGCACAGCTATTGATATAGCTCTTGCCTAGGAATGACACGGACAGGAACCAAGCTCATGATTTTTGAACAGCACTTTGATAACGAATCAAGTACCTATAGCTACCTGATCGGTTCGAAGCCGGGCGGCTTGGCAGCACTTATTGATCCCGTACAAGGTCATGAATATCTGTATTTAGATCGCCTAAAAGAACATAACTTGAAGCTGGCCTTCGCGCTAGACACCCACACTCACGCCGATCATGTTACGGCAATAGGTGAACTGCGTGACCGTACTGGCTGCATCACTGTTATGAGTGAATACAGCAAGACAGATTGTGTATCACGTCGTGTAAAAAATAGGGAAATCATCGAGTTTGATGGTGTGAAAATAACTGCCATTTATACGCCTGTCCACACCAATGAATCATTATCTTATTTGATGGACGACCGGGTATTTACTGGTGATACACTACTGATTGGCGGCACAGGTCGTACCGACTTTCAAAATGGAAATAGCTATGCGCAATATGATAGTTTGTTTAAAAAATTACTCGCTCTGCCGGATGAAACCCTCGTCTATCCTGGCCATGACTACAATGGTAACAAAGCGAGCACTATCGGTCAGGAGCGTAGTAACAACCCTCGTTTGCAGGTCAACAATGCTGAAGAATATGCCAGAATAATGAACACCCTGAAATTACCCACTCCAAAATTGATGGACATAGCCGTACCGCTCAATCTTAGCTGTGGCAAAAAAGCGAGTTAATGATGTCAGTAAAAACAAATCAATTCTGGCGGAAATGGTTACCTTATGACTGGCTAACTCGTGCAGGCCTTAGCGACGATGTTGTTGCTGGCATAATTACCGGGCTAATATTGATACCGCAGGCGCTGGCTTATGCCTCGTTGGCGGGATTGCCTGCACATATTGGGCTCTATGCAAGCCTTTTACCGCCTATGGTGTATGCAATTTTCGCTAGCAGCAAAACCATGTCAGTCGGGCCGGTATCCGTTGCTGCTATTATGATTGCTGATGCTTACAGAGCCGCTGCTGTGCATACCACGGCTGATGCCGTGACAGTCAGCATTACCCTGGCCTTTGAAATCGCTATCATCTTGTGGATATTACGCGCACTAAAACTTGGCGTTATTAACTCGCTACTTAGCCATACCGTACTATCAGGCTTTACCTCTGCTGCCGCCATCTTGATTATTTTTAGCCAGCTAGACAAAATCACCGGCGTCAATCTTGGTGAGCTCGGCGCAACATTCACTAACGGGAATTATGATGTATTAATTAACCCCTATACCTTGGCAACCGGCGTTGCATTTATTATCGGCGCTATAATATTAAAAAAACTTCTTTCATCTGCCCCCGGAAAACCCTTATTTGGCTTTATTGCCAAGTTGATTCCATTGGCGATACTTATCCTGGGCATCGTGGCAGTTAATATATTTCCTGATACAGCCAACATCAAGATTGTCGGAGCAATACCTTCACCGTTACCAAACTTCAAATGGGTTGTTGCTGACCTGAGCACCTGGCGATTATTAATACCTCCGGCACTGGCAATTGCCTTGATCGCCTATATAGAAAGTTTGTCCGTTGCTCGCATTCTAGCGGAAAAAAATCATCAACGTGTTGATGCAAACAAAGAGTTATTCGCGTTGAGCGCTGCCAATTTGGCTTCAGGTTTATCGGGTTCCATGCCAGTCGCTGGTGGCTTTAGTCGCTCTATGGTTAATGACGCCAGTGGCGCAAAAACGCAACGCGCTACATTAGTGACAGTTGGCGTTATTTTATTGGCCGCGTTATTTGCTAAAAGTTTTATGGAAAACATCCCCTATTTTGCCTTGGCGGCCATCATTATTCTCGCCGTTGCGCCATTGATTGATCTAAAAACACTAAAACACACATGGCGTTATGATCAAGGCGACGCCCTTGTTATTGCTGTCACGTTTTTTGGTGTACTCAGCATCGGATTGGAGTTTGGTTTATTACTGGGTGTGCTCAGCGCATTTATTCTGTATTTCAAGCGCACATTACAACCACACATCGCGGAACTTGGCCGCTTGCCAGGTCGCACTGAATACCGCAATATTTTACGTCACTCAACGGAGCAGGACGACAAAATACTCATACTACGTATTGATGAAAACCTCTATTTTGCCAATATCGATTTAATAGAAACCACAGTGCTTAGCCGCGTAGCTTTACATAAGAACCTGGAGCATCTCATTCTTGTTTTAAATGCGACCAATCATATTGACAGCCATGCCTTACATAGACTTGAAACTCTAACCTCGACACTGCGTGACCTGCACATTGCCGTGCACTGTGTTGAAGTCAAGGGGCCACTGCAAGACCGATTACGCAAGGTTAATTTTGAACAGCGTCTCTCAGCCGGTCATTTTTTTATGACTATTCAGGATGTGATTGATTACATCCATTCCGATCAATCCACCAAAGCAAATATTACGCAATAAGCGAGGGGAACTAAAATGGATACACCACAATCACATTGGGCCAACCTGCCAAGCATTGGTTTGTCCATGCGCGTTTTGTTTACCAGCTATTTATTGGCCGTAGGCGTCGGCTTGTTACTTGCCGGAGCGCAGATAATGTTGACGCACGGTATGGCCGATGGCAAGTTTGGCCTCTCTATCGATGACATTGTCTACAGCTATTACGGCAACGAGAAAAGCAGCCGCCTTGAAACAGCGTTAAATGGCACAATGAAAGGCAAAGCACCCGATGACGTACGCAACGACATTATTGGCTGGGCGAGAGATGGTGCACCAAAAGATCGCTGGGACACTCATTTTGAAACTGTATTCTCAAACCATTGCACCGCTTGTCATGGCAAACTTCCGGGCATTCCTGACTTTAATGACTACAAGCAGGTAAAGCTGGTAGCCGGGACCGATCACGGATCAAGCATTGACTCACTCACACGCGTTTCGCATATTCACGTCTTTGGTATCGGCTTCATCTTTTTCTTCGTCGGCCTGATTTTCAGCTTGGCAGTCGACATACCGAAATGGTTAAAAGAAACGGCAATTGCCCTGCCATTTGTCTTTTTGATTATAGACGTCATGTCATGGTGGTTAACCAAATGGCACCCCGGTTTTGCCTGGCTAACGATCATTGGTGGACTTGGCTATTCCGCGGCGTCTATGTTTATGTGGGTGACATCGATATACCAAATGTGGTTCATGAAGAAAAAACCAGGACGCGTTTATCTCAACGAATGGCAATACGATTAATTGGAGATAACAATGAAAACGTTTTCCATCATTTTACTCTTGTTTATACTGCCCATGCACGGCATTGCAGCAAGCAACGCGATTGATTCGCTACAGTCTTATAAAATGGTCACCAACAAGCCAGAATCTATCTTTATCGTGGATGTACGAACACAAGCAGAGTACGAGCTTGTTGGCCATATTGATGTAGCCAACGGCTCAGCTAACATTCCGTACAAATTTTATCCTGACTGGAGTCTCAACAAGAACTTTGCTGCACAGGTGGCCAAACGCTATAACAAAGATGACACCTTGATTTTAATGTGTCGCAGTGGCAAACGCGCCAAGGCCGCCGTACCTGTCTTGCAAAAATCCGGATTCAAAAATATATTCTATATGAGCGATAGCTTTGAAGGCCCTAAAGACAAAAATGGGCATAGAACCGTCGGCGGCTGGAAAGTGAATGGGCTACCGTATACTTACCAGCTTAAGAAAAATTTAATCTATACCAAACAAATGAATTTCGATCCTCTGCAAAGAACTATATATTTTGGACAGTCGTATTACTACCATCGTGCTAGGGCCATGCTAAACAATAAACTTAATATCAAGCTGATAGCAGCACCCGCTCAAATAAGCTCAGAAAAAACCTCTAATACTTTAAAATACCGTGTAACGACAAATGGCTAGAGAACAAACCACCCACCCTATTACAATTATTTCAACGAACCCGGCCATCGCCGGACGTTTACCTAAGGAGCCTCTGAAGAAGTACATCAAGTGGATGATGGCAAGGCAAAAAAACGAATACCCTTAGGGTATGTGGAAAGCACACGACCACACGGATGCAAGAGGTAGAGCGACTCAGGAGACAAGGCCGAGGAGTAATTGCCCGGGTTTACATTGAGAAAATGAGCACTGGAACATCTATTTCTATATGCTCATCTGAAAATATACGAGACAAGAAAACGCAAACAGCGCCGCTTCAGGGACTTATTCAGAGACCCTGACCCTCTAGCCACCTTGGTTCTTTGAACCACAACTTGCCAACTGTTATAAACCTTGTTTGCATGTAAAATTTGTGATTCTTGTCTACTCTCGCCTGATATTTTAATAATCGTCGAGCATCAAAGTGTGTCTTGCCGGCAAGATGAATTATTGCTCGAACAAACTAGTTCTAACTCACCACATAGAAAACCCCGGTAATGCTTCTCTACCGGGGCCTGTAGCAGTCTAAAAATATTTATAATTTATAACTATTATTGGTTGCTCAACACACACTCTAGAAATGGAGATGTGTGATCTGATGTTTGCTACGTGTCATTAACTAGCTCGTTGGGTTTAAAAAGTCTGCACCTAACTCACCACCATCATCACGAGTAATAACAACCGTTGCTGAGCGAGCACGAACACCTGGAGCGCCGACGGCTGTTGCATCACTACCATTGGGCCAACCACCAACAAATGTCGCAGGATCATCTGCTACCACTTCATCAGCTTGTCCTGGATGTTGAATGTTAATAAATAGTGAACGACGGTCTGGGGTGATATCTATACCAGTAATTTCACAAGCCACAGGTCCAACCAGGAAGCGGCGCAGATTGCTTGAAACGTTGGCTGGTGTAACACCACCGTCGCCCACCACACCTGGAATTGCTGCCAACATTTGGTTGTTACCATTTGGTTGACCTCCATCGGTTTGTATCCACAGCAAGCCACTGTCGTCGAAAAACAAACCATCACAATCCGTGAACTCATTGTCAGGCCCAAGACCAGATATGTTTTGACGATTCCCCAAGCCAACTACTGGTGCGCCAAACACAAATAATTCCCACTGAAATGTCGTGGCGGCAGCAGTGTCACCATCTTCGCGTATACGGATGATTTCTCCATCATCATTACGACCACGAGGGCTGGTAGGTGTCGCGCCAAAAACACGTCCAGCAAAAAATTCTGTCACTTCATCAAGGTCATCAGGGGCTACCACAAGATTTCCTGACATGATCGCGGCGGGAACATCCTCGTCTGGCATATTAATGCGGTCGGTGTTGTTGGTTAAGGTAAAATAAACCTCACCGTTTAATGGATTAACCGCCCCCCACTCCGGGCGATCCATTGGAGTCGCACATAAGGAAAATGAAGCAGCACGCGAGTGAACAATGATGGAATCAAGCGAGCTGAATAGTCCGGCAAACTGCCCAGAAGCATTGGCAGTAGCCAAACTATCAACCGTCATTGGAATCCACTCACCCGTGCGAACGCCTGTAGCAGCATTGAAATCAAAACGTGCACAAAACAGGGTGCCATTATCCATGTAAAAGTCGCCCGTTTCCAACGGCGATAAATTTAAGGACGTATCGAATGTATTAGCAGAAACAAACTTATAAATAAACTGCAAATTATCATCGTCACCCATGTAGAAGACGACAGGATCGCCATCTTGTTCAAAATTTGATGGCCAAACACCTTCATGAGCAAAACGGCCGAGTGCAGTACGCTTGCGCGGCGCGGCAGTTGGGGCCATCGGGTCAATCTCGACTACATAACCGTACTGGTTTCCTTCATTACGAAAATCCAGGGCGGCATTAACGCCTGTTGGTGCCACATTGAAACGACCAAACTCATTGTCGATTTCCTCAGTGTTTCCAGCCAAAGTAGCCCAATCGAACAGACCGCCTGGAACGCGCACACCAATACCTGACTGGAAGTTGTCAAAACCGAGCACTGCAGGAGTTCGGTTGGCGCCGTCAAAGCCACGCTCATCACGAAAGTACAAATCGTAATTTTCTTCACAGGTCAGGTAGGTACCCCAGGGCGTAAAGCCGTTTGCGCAATTGTTAATTGTACCTCTTCCGGCCATGCCATCGGGAGAATAGGCAGTTTGCAGTAATGGTGAACCTGCAGCAGGGCCGCTCATCACAGTTGGGGTCAGGGTTGTAATACGGCGATTGAAAGGAGAATCCAGCACAATAGCAAACTGACCTGTAGCGTTATCTCTAATCACTTCGACACATGAAATACCATGAGCACGCTGTTCCTTACGTACTTCGTCAACAACCGTTCTCACAAGAGTACTCGCATCAGCAGGATCAGATTGAAACGTGGAGGGAGCCCCCTGATGCATCAATTCTTGAGTGATATTTTCGTGATTCACACAAAGAATACCCCGATCGCTAGCATTCTTATCCAGGTTACCTGCCGCATCCACGCCGAAGAAGTACATACCATCATGATGGTCGCCAGCACGAAAATCAAATTCACTGCTAGGCTCAGTGCCGTTGTTAGAAAACTGAGACAGAGTGCTAACAAATGGATCACCGTAGGCATACAACACTTGTGCAGAATGACCAGGGGGTAGCGATACCATATCGGCGCTAGTCGTCGCTACTGCGTCGAAATTTAGGTTCAAATCTGCGGCTGGAGTTGAAGCTGGAGTTAGAGCCTCGGAAGCACCACCACTACCGCCACCGCAAGCGGTTAATGCAGAGCCAAACATAGTGATTACGGCAACACCCAGGCCGCCTCTCAGCATTGTTCGTCGACTTACCGCAGTCTCAACCAGGTCATTGAAGGAGGCAGCAGCCTCTTTCTCAATCACTCCTTTACTCGCAATCGCTGTTATATTTTTACTCATCATTACCTACTCCCAACCTTAATCTGTTTACTAAGGCTTGAAGGTTAGGTGAGATATGTGACGAAATAATGCTAAAAAGATGACGCAACAATGACTAGAGACAGAAAGAAATTACGACAAAAATGTTGCAAGGAAAACGAATGTTTTAACTAAGCATACTGCATGCCAATCAAATAACCCGGAACGCGCAGATACTATCCCTCGATGTATAGCACACACATCTCATTCAACTAAAAACGAACAAATTAATAACAGTATTTTTTAATTTTTTTCGATCACTAATCCTGCTTTCAGCTCACAGCGTCAAAATTCGCATTTTTCCAGGCGTCAAATCCACCTTCAAGGTGATAAATATTTTTAAAACCGAGGCGTTCCATAACTTTAAGCACCTTAGAGCTGCGTCCACCCGACTTGCAGTGGAGCAAATACGGTGTGGCTCTGTTTAGCCCAGATAATTGACTTTCAAAGTTTTGACCAAAAAAATCGATATTTTTTCCACCGGAAATATGACCCGCACCATATTCCTTGGGCGTTCTAACATCCAGTACCACAATATTCGGCACGGTCGCGATCAAGTCACGGGCCTCAAGCGCTTCGACGTTCTGCACGCGCCACTCACCGCCACCATTCTGCTGGGCTGCGCTATCGTTAGAAGATTGGGCGTCTGATTGGTCCGCAGTACACGCGACCGACATGAATACAATAGACAAAAAAAGAATAATGTGGCGCACTGTATTGTGCTCCTTAAGAATTGACGGGAATTATTTAATTGAGATCCCTTGATTAGCTTATTCAGGCGGCGAATAGCTAGTTAATGACTTTCTATCAACAAGCTTACCCCATCGACGATTATAAGGATGAATCAGTTGCGTCTCACTTTGTGCATTTTCAAGTGGTCGCAACTCGTTGTGCCAGGCAAAAAGCCCACCCTTCATATTATAAGACTGTATAGCGCCTTTTTCATGGAGCGCATCTTGAACCCGTTTACTGAGTTTTGATGAGCGATGCCCAACTGAACAATAAAAAACCACTGTTTTACCTTTTACCGTATCACCGTACAGGTTTAAAAATTCTTTCTGACCGATTTTTGGTGACACGTAAATTGCGCCTTTAATATGACTTACGGCATATTCCTTTGGCTTACGCACATCAAAAAGAATCACCCCGTTCGCATCTGCTTCAAGCATGTGTTCAACTTCTTGTGTACCAATATGATTTACACCCGGATAGCTTTTAATAACTTGCTGATGCACGTTCAACAACGGGCTATCATCTGCTACTACCACCAAAGGCAGGAGAAAAACCACCCATGAAACCAACATAAATTTCAAAAGACAATGCATCTGGTTAGTCCTTCTTACTCGACCGGAAAGGCAAGCTCAAACACCAACCAAGCTGCGATGGGTGTGAGCTTTGGTATTCCGACAAACCAATGAGCATTCCGTCATGCCCTGCCTTTGGCTGAGGGATATAGGTTCTAAAGAGTTTGTCCCACAGAGACAAACTAAATCCATAATTGCTATCGGTTTCACGCTGAAAAACCGAATGGTGTACCCGATGCATATCCGGTGTAACTAAAACGGTTCTGATACTACGATCAAGCCAGGCTGGCAATTTTACATTCGAATGATTAAACATAGCTGTCGCGTTTAATATCACTTCGAAAATAAACACAGCGAAAACTGCAGGGCCAAGCAGCAAGACAATGAGACACTTGTACAGCATGGAAAGCACTATCTCGACCGGATGAAAGCGAGTTCCCGTCGTGACGTCAATATCACGGTCAGCATGATGCACCTTATGAAACCGCCAGAGAATTGAAAACCTATGCGACGCGACATGCTGCCCGTATATCGCTAAATCAAGCAAGATAACAGCAGCAACAATTTCGATAGCCACTGGCAAATCCACAAACGCGAACAGCCCCCAACCTTTTCCAGACGCATATTCCGCCGCCCCCAGCGCCGTGATCGGCCCTAACAGCCTTACGGCAACACTATCTATGGCCACCAAACCAAGATTAGCAAACCACCTATGTCCACGCCCCTGCATTCTTTTCTTGCGCGGCAGCAAAGCTTCCAACGTTGCCATAATGGCTAGCACACCAGCAAATACACCAATGCGGATAAAATTTTCATAACTAGCTATAGAAGACATAGTTTATCGATCCAAATAGCGGGCAAAGGACATTTCACCGTAATTCACACTCTGAATACCAAGCAACATAAATGGCGAAGAGGGAGAGATTGCTCACGCCAGGCGCTGCCTTGAAGCCATCGCTACATTATGACAGCACAGCAATACGGACGACTCAAACCGCTTATCCGTCGATTAAGACCTCAAATCGCCACTATTGGTTCATTAAAATGAGAGCCCATGGCTTATTTTTAATAGATGTGAAGTTAGTAGATGCAAAAAAGGAAGATTACTCGCTATGCTCGCCCTGCGGGCCAGCCTTATAGACAAAAATGGCGGAGAGAGAGGGATTACTCGCCATGCTCGCCCTTCGGGCCGCCTTCGCTACGCTTCGACGTTCCAATACGCTACCGCGTATTGGTCGAACCCACCTTATTTATTTCATCGAGGCTTCGAATCTAACCATCACTGTCTGCAGGTGATTAAGGAATCTGCGCCTCTCGTTAATAATTTGATGGCGGAGAGAGAGGGATTCGAACCCTCGATACGGATTAACGTATACACGCTTTCCAGGCGTGCGCCTTCAGCCACTCGGCCACCTCTCCACATTTTTAGATTATACGCGTTTACTGCCTTAAGCCCTGGCGAAAATACCGATACAACTGGCACGTTGACCAACGCGATGGCTTACGCTACCGTAAGCGCGGCCGCAATATTACCGGAGGAGCACTAAGATTGCCACGTAAGAAATCCACAACACCTGATTTTGAGCAGTCTCTTAACGAGCTGGAGACCTTGGTCGAGCAAATGGAACAAGGTGATATCAGCCTTGAACAATCGCTTGAACTCTTTGAACGCGGGATAAAATTAACACGTAGCTGCCAGGAATCACTGAAAAAAGCCGAGCAACGTGTTCAAACGCTCATCGAAAAAAATGGCGACAGCGAACTTGAACCCTTTACTGACACTGACGAGGACGACAGCTCTGAATCCTGTTAATGATTTGATGCGCCGCTATCAAGAGCGCGTCGATGCTGCACTAGCCAGTTTTTTGCCGTCAACCGAACAAACGCCAACGCAGCTGCATGACGCCATGCACTACGCAGTGCTAGGGGGCGGAAAACGCATACGCCCGATACTCGCTTATACCACCGCAGAATGTCTCGGCGCCGACCTTATAGACGTCGATGCGGCGGCTTGCGCGCTGGAATTGATCCATTGTTATTCTTTAGTACACGATGATTTGCCGGCGATGGATAACGACGATCTGCGTCGYGGCCGCCCCACTTGCCATAAAGTCTACGGTGATGCCATGGCGCTGTTAGCRGGCGATGCCYTRCAATGCTTTGCCATCGAGATACTCTCCCATGGCGATTTCAGCCCGAAACAAGCACTATCGCGCCTTAGAATGATTGCCACCATCAGCAGTGCCTCCGGCTCCACAGGYATGGCYGGCGGCCAGGCTATTGAYCTTGCCGCAGTGGGCCGACATCTCACTATCGAGCAATTAGAACAAATGCATCGCTTAAAAACAGGTGCCTTAATCGAGGCAAGTGTGGTGGTGGGTGCGCTTGCTTCAAACTGTGATACGACGACGCTAAAACAACTACARTCTTATGCTCAATGTATTGGACTCGCCTTTCAAATTCGCGATGATTTGCTCGACATTGAGTCGGACACCGAAACTCTGGGCAAACCCCAAGGATCCGATCAAGAGCAAGATAAACCAACGTATCCGTCATTGTTGGGTGTGGAAGGTGCCAGAGCAATGGCTCAACAGATGCATGATCATGCACTGATGTCGCTAGAGCCTTTGGGCGATCAAGTAAACCCGTTGCGCTGGCTTTCCAGCTACATCGTAGAGCGCGCCTGCTAATTGCTAAGCACATCAGCAGAACCATCGCCAAAAATGTTACAATAGCGGCTTATAAAAAGCCGACGCCGGGTTCAAACAAACAGCAATATGTCCGATAGCTCCGCCACCCCTGCCTATCCTCTACTTGAAAGCATCAATGAACCTGAGGGATTGCGCCAGCTTGCCGAAGAGCAACTGCCGCAACTTGCCGACGAACTAAGAAATTTCCTGATCGATTCTATTGCCGAAACGGGTGGGCATTTCGCTGCCGGATTGGGCACTGTCGAGCTAACCATTGCCCTGCACTACGTCTATAACACGCCATTTGACCGTTTGGTGTGGGATACAGGCCACCAAAGTTATCCCCACAAAATTCTTACCGGTCGCCGTGAACGCATGCCCAGCCTACGGCAACATGGTGGCTTATCTGGCTTTCCCAAGCGCGATGAAAGTAACTACGACACTTTTGGTGTGGGTCATTCCAGCACCTCAATCAGTGCTGCGGTGGGTATGGCCATTGCTGCCCAACATGAACAACAAGGCCGCAAAACGACCGCCATCATCGGCGATGGTGCGATGACAGCAGGCATGGCCTTTGAAGCGCTAAACCATGCTGGCGATCTTGATACGAACCTTCTTGTTATTCTGAATGACAACGAAATGTCGATCTCGGCAAACGTCGGCGGCATGTCAAACCACCTGGCGCGCATACTCTCGGGCAAGCTCTATGCAGGCGCCAGAGAGGGAAGCAAAAAGTTATTAGGTCGCGTTCCGCCGGTGTGGGAACTGGCACGCCGCGCTGAAGAACACTTTAAAGGCATGGTTGTTCCCGGCACTTTATTTGAAGAGCTGGGCTTTAATTATATCGGGCCTATTAATGGCCATGATCTCGACGTATTAGTACGTACATTAAAAAACATGAGYACCATGAAAGGCCCTCAGTTTTTGCATGTCGTGACGCAAAAAGGCAAGGGCTTTGAGCTCGCCGAGAAAAATCCAACAAGTTACCACGGTGTCTCGCCCTTTGACCGCAGCACAGGAAAATCAAGTGCTATCAGCAACGGGCCCAAGAAAAAATCGTTTACCGATATCTTTAGCGACTGGATATGCGATATGGCTGAACAAGAGCCACAGTTAGTCGCCATCACTCCTGCCATGTGCAGCGGCTCAGGCCTGATCGAATTTTCTGAGCGCTTTCCTCAACGTTATTTTGATGTTGGTATAGCCGAGCAACACAGCGTCACTATGGCAGCAGGCATGGCCTGTGACGGCTTAAAACCTGTAGTAGCTATTTACTCCTCATTTTTACAACGCGCCTATGATCAGCTCGTGCACGATGTGGCCTTACAAAATTTACCCGTGCTGTTTGCTATAGACCGCGCCGGACTGGTTGGCGCTGATGGCGCCACCCACACAGGGAATTTGGATATCAGCTTTTTGCGCTGCGTACCGAATATGACAATCATGRCTCCGGCCGACGAAAACGAATGCCGACAAATGCTCTACACCGGCTTTCACCATAACGGCCCTGCCAGCGTACGTTACCCACGTGGCAGTGGCTGCGGTGTAGAACCTCAAGYAAAAATGCAGCGGATACCCATTGGTAAAGGCGAGATACGACGCCAGGGTAAAGGCATTGCCATACTCTGTTTCGGCACCTTGTTGAATACTGCCTTAGAGCTTGGTGAAGAACTCAACGCAACGGTCGTTAATATGCGCTTTGTTAAGCCTTTAGACGAAACACTTATCTTCGAACTCGCCTTGCATCACGATACCTTTGTTACTCTTGAAGAAAATGTCGTTGCAGGCGGCGCCGGCAGTGGCATTAACGAAGCCCTGGCATCTCACCGATTAACGCCCCATATCTTAAATATCGGCTTGCCTGATTATTTTGTCGAGCACGGAACCCAGGCCGAACTGCTGCAACAATATGGCCTTGATCGTGATGGAATTCACAAGCAAATCACCGAATTTATAACACACAGCGATTGTCAAAGCGGTAGTGCTAAGGTAAAGTCTGCCCTATAAACCTGACTAATTTACTCAGGTATTCTCTTTTCATTCCGACAGGAAGCTCTAAAATGGCCCTCGACTCAGATAGCAGCAGCGCAGATACCATCGCTGATGTCCAAGCCACGCCTGATACACGGCGCATCGACATTGATAAGGTTGGCATTAAAGATATTCGCCACCCCGTAAGAATCCAAGACCGTACCGGCGGCGAGCAACATGTTGTTGCCACTTTCAATATGTATGTGCATTTGCCACACAATTTCAAAGGCACACATATGTCGCGCTTTGTCGAAGTGTTAAATGAACATGAGCGCGAAATTTCAGTGGCTTCGTTTCGCGAAATTATTAGCGAAACGACCGAACGCCTTGATGCAGAATCAGGTCACATCGAAATGCGTTTCCCCTACTTCGTCGAAAAAGCTGCGCCAATCTCTGGTGTAAAAAGTCTGCTCGATTACGAGGTCAAATTTAGCGGCTCAAGTCATAAGGGTAAAACCGAACTATGGGTGGAAGTCGTAGTGCCAGTAACCAGCCTTTGTCCTTGTTCGAAAAAAATCTCTGACTATGGCGCACACAACCAACGCTCACATGTCACAGTTAATGTCAAAGCAGATGAATTCATCTGGATCGAAGAACTCATCGATTATGTCGAAGCAGAAGCCTCCTGCGAACTTTATGGCTTGCTCAAACGCCCTGATGAAAAATATGTCACCGAGCGTGCTTATGATAACCCGAAATTTGTTGAAGACATGGTGCGTGATATTGCCATGCGCTTGAACGAAGATGATCGAGTCCTTGCGTATAGCGTAGCCTCAGAGAACTTTGAATCAATACATAATCACTCAGCCTACGCGTTAATCGAAAAAGACAAACAAGCAGGCTAATCATTATCTAAGTGGGTGGTTTACTGCCCACTTTTTCCGCCACTGCATATCACGCACTATTAATTACCATTGCTAAAACCTACACAGCGTAATCAATAAACGCTAACACGATTGCCGCATAAACACCTGCCAGCACATCATCAAACATAATACCGAAACCACCGTGCACACTGCGGTCAATTACACGGATAGGCCAGGGCTTCCAGATATCAAACAAACGAAACAAACCAAAACCAACAAGCATCCACAACCAACCACTTGGTGCAAACATCATCGTGATTAAATAACCAACCACCTCATCCCATACTATCGCCGGGTGATCATGCACACCTAATGCGTCAGCGGTGTATTGGCATATCCAAATGCCCGCGATAAAACAAACAATCGTAATGGCAATAAATATTATTGGCGATACTGCAAGGTATTGCAGCAACCAATACAAGGCCAGCCCAAGTAAGGTGCCACACGTGCCCGGCGCTTTCGGCGCAAGACCGGTACCAAAACCCAGGGCCAACGCATGAATAGGATTTTTTAATAATTTTGCAGACAACACTTAATCAGTCTCTCAAGCCAAAATGATCATAACCACTAATCTTTAGCATAGTAGCTTTGCCGTCAGCATCGATGCAACGCAGCCCTTCCTCTAACATAATCGCACCAATACGATAGACATTAAATTCGTTAGCGCTCATCTGTGCCAACATTGCAGCTTCATTGTTTGGCGGAACAGTAAAACACAATTCATAATCATCACCACCGTATAAAGCCAAGGTCTGCATTTCACTTTCGTCAACACTGGCACGCATTGGCTCAGACACCGGAATACTAACAAGCATAAGCTCAGCACCCACATCACTACRTTCGAGAAGGTGTGATAGATCGGCCACCAATCCATCGGAAACATCAATGGCGGCACTGGCAAAGTCTTTTAACACCAAACCTTGCGCCACTCTCGCGACAGGCTTGTGCAACTTGTCGCAAACAGCGGTTTGATAAGCCTTATCAAGCCCTCTTTCGCCCTTTAGATACTCCAGCGCCAGACGCGCGTCACCAAGCGGGCCAGTAACATAAATAAGATCACCCACGCTTGCGCCATCGCGACGCAGGGCTTTGCCTCGTTCCACGATACCACATGCTTGAATAGTGATCGTTAAGGGGCCTTTCACGGTGTCACCACCAATTAAGGTGATATTATATTGTGAGGCTAAGTTAGCCAAACCCCGGGAAAATGCCAGCAACCAAGGCTCATCAAGTTCTGGCAAGGCGATAGCAAGCGTAAACCAAACGGGCGTGGCCGACATAGCGGCGAGGTCACTGAGATTCACTGCCAGTGCCTTATATCCGATCAACTCCGGCGCTGTACCGCCAAAGAAATGCACGTCAGCGACCAGCGTATCAACCGTAGTAACCAGGTCATAACCCGCAGGAACTGACGTTATCGCAGCATCATCACCGACACCCAGCTGCACACAGTCGTTGTTGCCAAGCTGTGTAAAATAACGCTTAATCAGATCAAATTCTGACAAAGGGGTGCCCATGCAATCAGGGAGTCTTACCAAGCTCGATTTCTTGCGCCCGATAAGCACCCTTGAGCTTATCTAAAACACCGTTTATGTATTTGTAGCTCTCTTCAGCGCCAAAGAGCTTCGCTGCTTCAATAGCCTCATTGATCACAACCCGATAAGGAACATCAGGCCGGTGCTCAAGCTCATAAACACCAATACGCAAAACAGCAGACTCAACGGGGTCAAGTTGTTCTATTGGACGATCAAGCAAAGGCGCTAATATGCTATCAATAGCCTGAGCGCGCGCAGACACTTGCGATACTAACTCTTTAAAGTATTCTGTTACCGTTTCATTCATATCCTGATCGGTAAAAAATTGCGAGACAATATCGCCTCTATCCTGGCCGGTAATTTGCCATTGATATAACGCTTGTACAGCCAGATTTCTGGCCTTATGGCGTGAACGTGTTAGTGATGGGGGTTTAGCCATATTGTTGTTTTAATCTTCCAGTTGCGCTAATACATTAACCATTTCAAGCGCAGCCAATGCAGCATCTRCGCCCTTGTTTCCTGCCTTGGTGCCGGCCCGCTCAATCGCCTGCTCGATGCTATCAACCGTTAATACACCAAAACCAACAGGAATATCGTAAGTCATTTGTACGTCAGCCAGGCCGCGTGTGCAACTGCCGGCAACATAGTCAAAATGAGGCGTACCACCGCGTATGACTGCACCTAAAGCAATAATAGCCTGGTATTCTCCACTTGCCGCCAGGCGTTTTGCTGCCAGAGGAATCTCAAAAGCACCGGGAACATAAAGCACCTCGATATCTTTTTCAACGACACCATGTTGTGTCAATGTATCGATCGCGCCTGCCACAAGCTGGCTAACAATAAATTCATTAAAACGGCCAGCGACAATACCGAACCGTGTTTGCTTTGCGACCAGATTGCCGCGCATAGACTTAATAGACATTATTTTACCTGCTTATCTAAAACGAGTTATTTATATCCCTGGGATACATCGCAACTGACATAATCAATAACTTCAAGACCAAAGCCCGAAAGCCCATGAAAACGTTTTGGTGAACTTAAAATACGCATGCGGCTAACGCCAAGATCGACCAACATCTGCGCACCGACGCCATAAGTTCGCACATCGTCGTAGGCAGCCGAATCTTTATCCTCATCACCCATACTGTTCAGGCTCTCGACCCGCTGCTGAAAGCTTTTAGCACTACTGTCGTGAGCCAAAATAATCACCACGCCTGGCTCTTTCGCCCGTGACACGGCCTGCATCGCCTTATGCAAGGGAATACCCGCACCTGCCATATCAAGTGACAAGATATCGTTAAACGTATCTTGCACATGAACGCGCACCAATACTGGCTCATCATGCTTAATATCACCTGACACCAAGGCTAAATGCGTGTTTTCAGTAATCAAATCACGATAGGCGATCAGCTTAAATTCACCAAACTCTGTAGGCAGCACCGATTCTGCGCCACGACTAATGGTTTTCTCATTATTCAAGCGATAACTAATGAGATCGGCGATAGTCCCCATTTTTAAGTTATGGGCCTTGGCAAATATTTCGAGATCCGAACGCCTTGCCATGGTGCCATCTTCGTTAAGAATTTCAACAATAACGGCACTCGGGTCTAACCCAGCTAAGCGAGCCAAATCACAGCCTGCCTCGGTATGGCCTGCTCGAGTAAGCACATTACCTGGCTGCGCCATAATAGGAAAAACATGCCCAGGCTGGCGAATATCCCGCGCAGTTGCATTAGGCGTAACGGCTGCTTTTATCGTTGTCGCTCGATCAGCCGCAGAAATGCCAGTAGTGACACCGGTAGCGGCTTCAATGGACAAAGTAAAATTTGTTCTATGCTCGGCATTTGTACTATGCACCATTAAAGGCAAACCCAGCTGCTTGCAACGCTCCGGCGTCAAGGTAAGACAAATTAAGCCACGGCCATAGCGCGCCATAAAGTTAATGTCTTGAGTATCCACCTTTTCAGCAGCCATAATGAGATCGCCTTCGTTCTCGCGATCTTCATCATCCATCAACACAACCATCTTGCCGTTGCGGATGTCTTCGATAATCTCTTCTATAGTATTTAATGACATRAGTAGCTAATTACTAGCAATAGACCCTATTATAAAAAATTAAACAGTAAATCCGGCGTCATACAACGACGCCAGCGTTAAATTACTTGTGCCTTTATCACCATCAGCCAACAGCAAGCGCTCTAAATAACGTGCAACAATATCGACTTCAATGTTGACTGAACTACTCTCTTTATAGTTCGAGATAATGGTCTTGGTCATTGTATGCGGCACAATATTAATATCGAAACAGGCGCTGTTAACCAAGTTGACGGTCAAGCTGACGCCATCAATACAGACAGATCCTTTTGCCGCAATATACTTAGCCAAGTCCTTTGGCACCTCTATAGTAAAGCGTACCGAGCGACCATCATCGAGCCGTGAGTGCACCCTACCGATACCATCGACATGGCCGCTGACAAGATGCCCTCCCAAACGCGTGGTTAACTGCATCGCCTTTTCCAAATTAAGCGGTGCACCTGGCTTAAGCTGGCCCAATGTCGTGCGCGCCAGGGTTTCATTTGAAACATCTGCGCAAAACACCTGCTTGGTCAATTCGACAACGGTTAAACACACACCATTAACCGCGATGCTATCGCCAAGCGCAACATCCACCATATCCATATCGCCCACATCAATGTGCAAGCGCATATCACCGCCAGTGGTTTCTTGACGCGCCAAGCTGCCAACGGTTTCTATAATTCCAGTAAACATCAATCTCTACTACAGATAACTTTAGTATGAAACACTGCACTAAACATCGGTCTTACTCGGCGTCGCGGTAATACGCCAATCGTCACCGACGGCACGTACCTCTTTAATAGTAAGTGACAAGGCTTGCGCCATATCGTCAAAGGGCAAATCAAACAATGGTCTGGCAGTAGAACCCATTAACTTCGGCGCCATATAAATCACCAGTTCATCGACCAAATTCGCTTTTAGAAAGGCACCGCATAATGTCGGCCCCGCCTCAAGCAAGACCTCGTTGATTTGCCGTTGCGCAAGATAATTAAGCATCTTGGCTAAATCAACACGCCCTGCTTCATCGGCACAAACCTCAACAGAAATTCCGCGGTTTTCATAGGCCAGGTAACGTTCCGCAGCTTTGCTCGCCGTTACCACCATCGTCGCCCCCGGTGGCCCGTAGACCTTAGCCTGTGGCGATGTCTTTAAATTGCTATCGAGCACGACACGCAAGGGCTGAGAATAATCTGATAGCGGCGCACTTAACTCACCAGCATCAGCCAACTCGCGCCAGCGTACCTGCATCCCCGGCTCATCGACCAACACCGTACCACAGCCAGTAATAATAGCACTGCATTGCGCGCGCAATCGCTGCACATCCAGACGCGCCGCCGGAGAAGTAATCCATTGGCTGTCACCACTCGCCATGGCGGTGCGGCCATCCAGGCTCATTGCTAATTTACAATAAACATACGGCCGTTGACGTTGCATACGAGACACAAAACCTTTGTTTAACTCTAAGGCTTGAGCTCTCAATAAACCAAGCTCAACATCAATACCGGCGGCCTTAAGCTGCACCACACCCTGACCAAATACTTGAGGGTTAGGATCTTCCATAGCGATAACCACACGCTTAATACCTGCCGCAATTAAGGCTTGGTCACAAGGGCCGGTGCGCCCTTGATGGCAACACGGCTCCAACGTGACATAGCAGGTCGCGCCATGTGCACTCTCACCCGCAGCCCTAAGCGCCACTATCTCGGCATGATCACTGCCAGCCTTTTCATGCCAGCCACTACCCACCAATTCAGCATTATTAACAATGACACAGCCTACCCTTGGGTTCGGTTGCGTCGTATATAAACCCCGTCGCGCAAGCTGTATCGCCTGCGCCATAAAAACCTGATCTTGCTGATTATATCCCAATGTTTTACCAATATTGCTCATATTACTTATAACGTTAAAAGTGGAAAAATATTTAATATAATCCAATATTTTTAACTAAAAAAATGGGAATAAAACAAATTAAATGACAAATATAAGTGCTTTGTGGGATATTTATTTAAAAACTATAGAGAAGCAATTCACGATAAAGTTAAAAAATAGCGCCTATAACTAGATTTTTCCTTTTTCGAGCCCTTCAATCTCTTTTTTGAACGCTTCAATATCTTCAAAGCTGTGATAAACCGAGGCAAAACGCACGTAAGCCACGGCGTCCAGCTCTTTCAGCTCTTGCATCACCCATGAACCCATCAGCTTGGTATCAACTTCACGTTCACCCAAGGTCAGTAGACGATGTTTAATACGGTGAATAATATCTTCAACCTGATTGATATTTACTGGCCGTTTTTCCAACGCGCGCAAAATGCCATTGCGTAGCTTATCTTCATCAAAAGGTTCACGACGAGAGTCCTGCTTGAGTACGCGAGGTAAATTCAGTTCCGCGGTTTCATGCGTTGTAAAACGCTCGCCACAGGCATTACATTCACGACGACGACGAACGCTATCACCACCATTGCCTAATCGCGAATCGACGACCCGCGTGTCTTGCGCATCACAAAATGGGCAGCGCATAGAACGAAACCAATCGTGTTTTTATAAGACGCTTAAGCAGCACGATAAACAGGGAATCGCTTACACAAGTCGAGCATTGCCTGCTTAGCAGCAGTAATCGCTGATTCATCCTCAATGGCATCAAGCACGTCACAGATAGTATTAGCCAACAGTACACACTCTGGCTCATTAAAGCCCCGTGTCGTCACTGCGGCAGTGCCAATACGAATACCGCTAGTAACAAAAGGTGAGCGCGGGTCATTAGGTACGGCATTCTTGTTAGTCGTAATATTGGCTGCACCTAGTGCGGCCTCAGCGGCCTTTCCGGTAATATCTTTAGCAACGAGATCAATCAAAAACATGTGGTTATCGGTACCACCGGAAACCACTTTATAGCCGCGCTCGATGAGCGTATTCGCCATGGCTTGTGCATTACGAACAACCTGTTTTTGATAATCAATAAAGCCTGGCTCCAGGGCTTCCTTGAAGGCTACCGCTTTAGCTGCGATAACATGCATCAAGGGGCCACCCTGTGTCCCCGGAAACACCATGGAATTCAACTTTTTCTCGATATCAGGATTAGATTTTGCAAGAATAATCCCACCACGCGGCCCACGAAGCGTCTTATGGGTGGTGGAAGTTACCACATCAGCAACAGGAACCGGGCTTGGATAGACACCTGCCGCCACTAAGCCTGCAACATGCGCCATATCAACAAACAAATAGGCGCTAACAGCATCCGCAATGCGACGGAATCTATCCCAATCGACCACACGCGAATAAGCACTGAAGCCAGCAACAATCATTTTCGGTTTATGTTCATTAGCAAGGCGTTCCACTTCGTCATAATCAATCTCACTACCGGCCTCGTTTAGACCATACTGAATAGCGTTGTAGATCTTGCCTGAAAAACTGACATGACTACCGTGCGTTAAATGACCGCCGTCCGCCAAGCTCATACCTAATATGGTATCGCCAGGCTGCAACAAAGCCATATACACCGCCGCATTGGCTTGTGAACCGGAATGTGGCTGCACATTGGCATAATCAGCACCAAATAACTGCTTCGCCCTTTCAATAGCCAGCCGTTCGGCGACATCGACATACTCACAACCACCGTAATAGCGCTTACCAGGGTAACCCTCTGCGTATTTATTGGTCATACAGGAGCCTTGCGCCTCCATGACACGCGTGCTCGCGTAGTTTTCCGACGCAATTAATTCGACATGCTCTTCCTGTCGAGTCGCCTCATCGGCGATGGCTTGCGCCAATTCATTGTCATATCCGGCAATAGTCTGGTTATCTGAAAACATGGAAATCCTGAACCTAGTGAACTCTGAGGTCGCATATATTAATGTATTTAGCACCGCCATGCATTTTCTATCACTATATTCGTCACATTTACTATTACGATGCATTACACCGACTCTTGTATGCTCTTTAAAGATATGTCAGGATTTTTTACATAAACACAGAGCTGAATATAATAATTTTCATATCTTATTGAAAAATAAAGAAAAAAATGTATGGCATGAAACCTGCCTTAAGGAGCTCAGGGGAACATAAGCAAGGTGGTAACACCAAAATAGAATAGTTCGCCACTTTATCAATCCTATTGATTAAGGATGAGCATGCATCAAATAGATCCGCTAGGTGGGCAAAAATTAAAGGTCGTTAAAGCCAGCGAACCAAAGTCGATTCTCGTGCGAAAAATCATGCGCCTGCTGGATGGCTTGCATCGAAGCACTACAGGCAAGGCAATCTACGCCCATGTCCAGCGCACTCTGTAGCGATCTCAAATCATCACAGATGGATGTACAGGACGGCTATGCGCATCTGCTCAGCATGTTGCTTGATGCCTACAGCAAACACCTGGCCCCTGATTCACCCGAGAAAATTGATCTCACATTGATGCAAATGCGGTTAACTCCGCCATTATCCATATCTGAAATCAACTCACTAAAAGAGATTACCGAAAAATTTGCTGCAAAAATAGCAGCATCCGATCCCACAGAACACCCTAATTTTCAAACAGAACCAAGCAACATATTAACTGGCTTAGGCTCCTCTACTAACGAATATAATCTGCCCACAAAAAAGACATCTGTCACTTCACCACCGCCAGAAAAAACCAGAACTATAATCGCAAAACCAAACACGGCAGCCATTTCATATGAGGCGCCTACTGAAAGCACAGACACTAACAATGATGACGCTTCTCGTAAAGTTCGTAAAGGCAACCGTACACGGATTCAACGCATACAAACGACATTAAGCCAACAACTTAGTGATGCTATCAGGCAAAGCGAACAATTTGGTGTGCTACTCGAGCTCGAACGTGAGGAAATACTGCGCTCTGACTCTATAGAAAATTTGTGGAAGCTCAAAGAAGCCATTTTAAGTGCTGTCGAAAAACTGACCGATGGTAACCGCAACCTTGCAAACAAGTTTGATGACACCCAAAATTATTTGAAAATCCTCGAAAGTGATAGCCAACAACTTGGCGACGAATTAGCGCGCGTTCACTTGCTTAGCATGACTGATGAACTTACCGACCTACCCAACCGTCGCGCATTCATGCGTCGTCTTGAAGATGAAATTGGTCGCGTTCAACGTTACGGCTATTCACTCACCCTGGCATTAATTGACCTGGATAATTTTAAGATAATAAACGATAACTACGGGCACGCTGGCGGCGACGAAGTACTTCGGGTCTTTTGCCAAAAAGTCCTTGCCGCATTTAGACACCATGACATGGTTGCACGCTATGGCGGTGAAGAATTTGCAGTGATTCTGCCTAACACAGACCATGAAGGCGCCATACACGCCTTGATGAAAGTCAGACATGCTGCCGCTGACACCACCATCAAATTCAACGAGCATGAGTTCCCGCTCAACACCTTCTCTGCCGGTGTCACCATGTATCGCCCTGGTGAAACGCCAAGCAGTCTTATTGAACGTGCCGATACCGCTCTTTATCGCGCCAAAGGTCTCGGCAGAAATCGCATTGAAACTGAATATTTTGATGGCAACGATTAGCCCACCATATCAATCAGCTATTGTAGGTTGGGGTGACGCAAAAACCCCAACGACACACATTTCTATTTAACATTATGTTGGGGTTCGTTCCTCACCCCGACCTACGGCTCTACCCGACTACGCCACCATATTGGTCGCCATATCAAAGCCCTTCGACGCTGAAGTGATAGGAATACCCTTATCGTCAAAAGACGTGTACCTGACTTCAATCAACCAATGAGACGCCGTCGCCAACCCACCCGACAGAGCCAACCGCCGAACGCTCAGCCTATCCATTGTTGAGTAACAACAGAATAGAAGACCTTGCGTCAATGCCATATCATACCAACATCAAGATAGCGTCAAACAACCGCGTTTATTCGCCTATCTATGTCACGCCCACCGACCAAAACGAGCGCCATAACACAGCGATCATTCGCAACATCCAAATAGCCAGTTATTGCAACGTACCAGGGTTGATAGTGTCCCTTAGCTACACTGGCTGTGCCAATACCTTCACTACCGGTACTACGTTCTGGAATAAGCCGCCCTATTCGAAACCGACATCAGGTAACATAGCGGGTCTTCCCTAGCTGGAGAATTGATTCGGCGTGAACAAAATTGCACTTATAGTTGAGCTACTGCAAATACTGCCAAGTGATGCCCTATTGCATCAAGCTGAAGACCTGCACCCTTACGAGTGCGACGGACTCTCCGCCTATCGCCAGCTACCGTTGCTTGTCGTGCTACCGAATACCTTAGAACAAGTTCAGGCGATATTGCAGCTGTGTTACCGCCTGGAAGTCCCGGTTGTTGCCAGAGGCGCCGGTACCGGCCTCTCAGGCGGCGCGCTGCCGCATAAAGATGGCGTCTTGCTCAGTCTCGCCAAGTTCAAACAAATCGTTAAGATCGACCCGCAGCGCTGCACAGCCATCGTACAGCCCGGCGTGCGCAACCTCGCCATCTCTGAAGCGGCAAAACCTTATGGCCTGTATTACGCGCCCGACCCCTCGTCTCAGATCGCCTGCACTATCGGTGGCAATGTCGCCGAAAACTCAGGCGGTGTGCATTGCCTTAAATACGGCCTGACAGTTCATAATATTCAACAGCTTAAAGTCATTACTATAGACGGCGAATTACTCACCATTGGTGGTAGTGGCCTCGATTCCCCAGGTTTTGATCTGCTTGCGCTAATGACGGGCTCCGAAGGCATGCTTGCGGTGATTGTCGAAGTCACCGTTAAACTGCTACCTATCCCGGAGCGTGCCCAGGTCATATTGGCCGCCTTTGATGATGTAGTTAAAGCCGGTGAAGCGGTCGGCAATATTATTTCGGCAGGCATTATTCCCGCTGGGCTGGAAATGATGGACAAATTGGCGATTCAAGCCGCTGAAGATTTTGTTCATGCAGGCTACCCCTTGGATGCTGAAGCAATTTTATTGTGCGAAGTCGATGGTACCAATGCCGAGGTGTCAGAACACATCTTACAAGTGCGAGAGATTTTAACGCAGAGCGGTGCCACCGAAGTGCGCACCGCCAAAGACGAAGCCGAGCGCCTGATTTTCTGGAAGGGACGCAAAGCCGCCTTCCCTGCCGTTGGCCGTATCGCGCCTGACTATTATTGTATGGACGGCACCATACCACGCAAACAACTGCCCTATGTTTTAAAAACCATTAGCCAACTTTCAGACGAATACGRGCTGCCAGTCGCTAACGTTTTTCATGCTGGTGACGGTAATTTACAYCCCTTAATTCTTTACGACGCYAACAAACCCGGTGAGCTTGAACGCACCGAAGAGTTCGGYGGAAAAATTCTRCAACTATGTGTTGATGCCGGCGGCACTATCACTGGCGAACACGGCGTTGGCATGGAAAAAATCAACCAGATGTGTGTACAATTTAACGCGCAAGAACTCACACAGTTTCATGCTATTAAATCTGCCTTTGACRGCAARGGACTACTTAATCCRGGTAAAGCCGTACCGACTCTGCATCGCTGCGCCGAGTTTGGTGCCATGCATGTACATAAAGGCAAGCTCCCCTTCCCTGAACTTGAACGCTTTTAATTGCTCCCCATGACATTACAAGATATCAGCCTTGGTTTGCAGGCACACGTTAACAATGCAATCGCAAACAAAACACCACTGTGCATTAAAGGCGGCAACAGCAAATTGTTTTATGGCCGTCAACCCAGCGGCGATCCCATCGACGTGAGCTTAAATTGCGGAATTATTAATTATGAACCTACCGAGCTAGTGATTACTGCTCGTGCCGGCACCCTTTTATCAGTTATTGAAAAAACTCTGTCTGATAATAACCAAATGCTACCCTTCGAGCCGCCTTATTTTTCTGAGGCGGCCACCCTAGGTGGCACCATCGCCTGTAATATGTCCGGCCCGCGTCGTGCCTATAGCGGTGCGGTACGTGACTTTGTGCTTGGCTGCAAGATCCTTAACGGCAAAGGTGAAATCATTTCCTTTGGCGGCGAGGTCATGAAGAATGTTGCAGGCTACGACGTATCACGCTTAATGACTGGCGCATTAGGCACACTAGGCATTCTGCTAGAAGTTTCGCTTAAGGTCTTACCCAAACCCGAAGCCGAGATCACACTTACCCTGGAATATGATACTGAACAAGCACTCGCCAAAATTAATCGCCTTGCCCAGGTCGACCTCCCACTCAGTGGCAGTTGTTACGATGGTAACCTTTTATTTCTTCGCCTTAGCGGCACTGAGGGCGCAGTTAAATCATCAAAAAAACCGATTGGTGGTGAAGTGATCGCCACCAACCAGGAAATTTGGCATAAAGTAAAAGAGCATCAACACGAATTTTTTATTAACGACAAACCGCTTTGGCGTTTATCAGTTGCACCTGACACCCCACCTATTAACGTAGAAGGAAAATGGTTCTACGAATGGAATGGATCATTACGGTGGTTAGTGTCAGATACACCACCAGACAAGATATGCGCTGCGGCAGAAAATGCAGGTGGCCATGCCATACTTTATCGCGGTTATGACAGATCGCATACTGCGGTCTTTCATCCGCTATCACCTACGCTACTCGCACTACACAAAAAACTAAAACAGGCCTTTGATCCAGCAGGGATATTTAACCCTGGCCGCATGTACCCGGAATTCTAATGGGAGTTCTAGTGGGCATTAAGGAAATTTAAGAAACTCAATTATGCAAACCCGTCTCAGCGAAGAATTCAAACACACAGCTGCCGGCCAAGAGGCCGACGACATTCTGCGCAGCTGTGTCCATTGCGGGTTTTGTACCGCTACCTGCCCTACCTACCAATTATTAGGTGACGAGCTGGATAGTCCGCGTGGACGCATCTATTTAATAAAACAATTACTTGAAGGAAACCCGGTTACAGAAACGACACAAATACATCTCGATCGCTGCCTGACTTGTCGCGCCTGCGAAACCACCTGCCCTTCCGGTGTACGCTATGGCCGCTTAGTCGATATTGGCCGTGAGATTGTAGAAGAAAAGGTGCCACGCAAACCCAGCGACAAACTCAAGCGCTATTTTTTACGCAAATTAATTCAAAACCCCGGCTATTTTAAGTTTGTTGTTACTACAGGCCGCCTTTTCAAACCTTTTCTGCCTGAAAAATTACAACAAAAAATGCCTGCGGTACAATCCCCTCTACAACGCGTCAATAATAAACATTCACGTCGCATGTTAGTTCTATCCGGCTGCGCACAAAGTGTCGTCACCCCCAACACCAACATTGCTGCGACAAATGTATTGGATAAGCTCGGCATCGAACTTATTGAACCGCAACCTGCTCAATGCTGCGGCTCTGTCAGCCACCACCTTGCTGCACCAGACGAAGCACATGAGCATATGCGCCGACTAATCGATACATGGTGGCCCTACGTCGAAGCCAATGGTCAACAACAAAGCATCGAAGCCATTGTCATCACCGCCAGCGGTTGTGGAGCGACGATTAAAGACTATGGTGACATTCTCAAACACGATAGCACTTATGCAGAAAAAGCCAAACGCATCAGTGAACTGGCAAAAGACCTGTGCGAAGTCATCGTCAACGAGCCGTTAGAGCAGTTCACAAAAAATAATGGGGAAATCAAAGTCGCCTTCCATAGCCCCTGCACACTGCAACATGCACAACAGATCAATGGTGTGGTTGAAAAGATATTAGAAAAATCCGGATTCCAACTCACCACCGTCACCGACTCACATCTCTGCTGCGGTTCAGCAGGGACATATTCGATTCTGCAACCTGATCTATCACAACAATTGTTAAACAATAAATTAGATGCTTTACAAAATAACGAGCCGGATGTAATTGCTACAGCCAATATCGGTTGCCAGTTACATATGGCGACAAAGGCGAATAAACCGGTGAAACATTGGATAGAGCTACTGGCTGGCTGTTGAATTTGTACGGTGATAACTTGAAAAAATAACTGGTTTTTATAAAACTTCTGGTTAACCTCTGAGCTTCACTACGCCATTCCCATACCGGCTCTAAATATCATACCGTTAACACAAGGTAAGAACCGGAATTAATATCGTCTATATTCCAGATCCCGACAGAATAACGAACCAATCTCAATGTGGGATACCCTACCGCTACAGTCATGCGCCTCACCTGGCGGTTGCGTCCCTCTCTAATTTTCAGCTCCAACCATGACGTGGGTATAGATTGTCGTTCTCGAACTGGAGGAACACGCGGCCAGATAATTGGCTCGTCAATAATTTTAACTTCGGCAGGCTTTGTTACGCCATCTTTTAATGCAACGCCTTTTCTCAAATCTTGCAAGGCCTTTTCATCGGGGATTCCTTCCACCTGCACCCAATAGGATTTGGTCACCTTATGCTTGGGCGATGCAATTTTATCTTGCAGTGCACCATCATCGGTTAATACCAACAAACCTTCCGAATCTTTATCCAGGCGACCTGCCGCATAGAAATCCGGAACATCGATATATTTCGATAGCGTTTCCTGACCTTCCTGACTCGTGAATTGGCTAAGCACGCCATAAGGTTTATTGAATAATATAATTTTTGACATAACGTAAATTAGCTGCAGAACAATCTTGAATAACTATTTTTATAACACTTGATATTATTGCTAGTCATCGTGTTTTCGTATTATTTACTAAAATTATATCCAAATGATTAGCAAATGCCTGGCGACCTTTTTGATTTAACACGGGTGGACCACCCGTGTTGATTCCACTAGAGCGCATGGTTTCCATAAAGTCCCTCATATTGAGGCGTCCTTTAATATTATTCGCAGTATAAAGCTCTCCACGCGGGCTTAGGGCATGCCCACCCTTTTCAATGGCTTCTGCTGCCAGGGGAATATCGCTGGTAATGACAAGATCTCCGGCTTCGAGCCGTTTCATTATTTCATCATCAGCAACATCAAATCCCTGAGAAACCTGCACCATTTTAATATAGCGAGACGGCGGAATATGTATCGCTTGATTCGCGACAAGCGTTGTCTCAATCCTGGTGCGCTCCGCTGCCCTAAACAAAATATCTTTGATTACGACCGGACATGCGTCGGCGTCAACCCATATTTTCATTTTCCATTACTTTTTCTTGCCATCATAGTCACTTACTCTTTTCATAAATCGGCATTTTCTTCCCAATGATGACAGTACTGACAATCAACAATGAAAATACAATCGTTTGCACATCAATAAATTCATTAATCAACAAAGCCGATGCGAGAATGGTCACAAATGGCTGAATAAGCTGAGTTTGGCTCACCCTCGCAACACCACCCAAGGCCAATCCTTTGTACCACAAAAAGAAACCCAACAATTGACTCACCAAGGCCAGGTACAAAAAGCCGAACCAGACACTCACAGGAATATTCAATACTTCTACAGGAGAATGAATCCATGCCGGTCCTATAGTAAATGGCAACGAAATGAGCAATGCCCAGCATATAACCTGCCAGCCACCCATCTCCTTCGATAATTGACCACCAAACGCGTACCCGATTGCGGCACTCACTATAGCGCCGAGCAACGCAATATTACCTATTTGGAATGATCCTGCGCCATTGAGTAGTGAATAAACGATCACTATAGCCCCACCTACCACTCCTGACACCCAAAAACCTAAAGAAGGTCTTTCACGGGAAATTAATACCGCCACAATAGCCGTAGCCAAGGGTAAAACCCCCAAAACAACCCCACCATGAGACGCTGGAACTGTTTGCATAGCCCACGCAGAAAAAACTGGAAAACCTATTACAACCCCCATCGCGATGATTACGAGCCGGTAAAATTGATTCTTATTAGGTATGGGTTGCTTTGTAATAATGAGCAAGGCTGCGGCAAAAATTGCTGCGATCACTGCACGGCCTAGTCCGACAAATATTGGATCAAGATAGGGAATAACAAAACGCGTAGCAGGCAGAGTTAAGCCAAATGAAACAACACCTAATATCCCCAATAACATACCTTTTGATTCGTTATTCATAATTATTCACAAAGCCAAAAATCCTTTCCATAAATTTCCGCAATAATTGCCTTCGTACCCAGCTCCGGGGACCCTGTGTTTTTTTCATGGTTTACTATAATGCTTGCACTATAATTCTTAATAAAAACACCAAAACAAACAGGCTCTCTATGCACAAATAGCCTATATAGGGCTATCAATTACTGTGATTTTCTTAAACGGGTTATTCAGTATTACCAGAATAAGCGCGCTCACCCAGACACCACATGCCATATAAAACAGAATCCCACCATCGGTATGGCCCTCAACATCGACAATCCGATCGACACCTAAGGGGGTAAATAGATGGAAAAAAATCGCTCCACTCATGACACCCATTGCCAACAAGGCCCCCAGGAAACGGGTTTTAAAGATAACGAGCAAAATACAGGCGATTAACTCAATAGTGCCAATGACTAGACCACCATATTTTTGAAATATAGGTGCGATGAATTCTAGTGGGCCTATACCTCGCATCCAATCTGCAAGGGTAGAGAATATAATGACTGTTTCTTCAGAACCGGTAAACTTAAAGAATAATGACTGAAGAAAAACAAAAAGAATATAAAGAATAAAAACCCATTGGAAACGCTTCATACCCCTCCCCTCAACATTATGCTTTGTAACAATATATTCTTAGTGTAGAAGATTCCCATCTACTATTCCATAATCAATATTATGGACTTACTCGTACAAATAATGGGATAAGCGAGCTTAAAAATACTTCAGAGAGAAAATAACATACCAAATGGAAGAAAAATAAAATTTAGCACAGCAAGTGAGATGATCACCCCGAAAGTAAGCTGCATGCCTTGCACTCTGTATTTCAGGCTCTCAGTTAAAATGCCACGTGCATGAACCAAACGGCCAAGCAACAATAAAATCCCCATAATATGCACGAGCCAAACCGTGCTGGCGTTATATTCCAGCAAGAACAATAAAATCAGGGAAAGAGGGGTGTATTCAACCGCATTAGAATGGGCTGTTCTGGCAATTTGAACTTCCTTGACTCCGCCATCTCCATACAAAACCCGATTACTTCTTCGAGATTTAATTACATTGATAGCCAGCCAACAAATCAATAAAGCGAGTAGCGATGCGTACATTGCGGTAACCATATTATACGGCCTCCTTATTTTAACAAGGCTTAGAAAACGGTAATTCTAACTTGACACTTAGCCCTGATACCCACAAAAACTACGACAGCAATAAAAATTCATTAGAATTTACTCACTACCCACCATCATCAAAAGGTAATTCCAATAAGGCTACCGATTGTATCGCATTACCTGCAATGCCTTTTATTGAGCTATACATGTGATTTGTATTGAGCAATACCTTTTCAATTTGTTTTTCGCGTTTCTTCCAAATACCCTGCATAGAGCGCTTCTCAGACTCCAGGTCAGATTTCATTTGAGTAAAGCCTTCTACTATCGCCTCTATTTGTAAGCGAAATTCGTTACTGGTGAGAAAATCGTAAAGCATTCCCATTTTGTCACCTTTATTTTCTTGTGTGACCACCGCATTACTAATCTGTACTATAGATTCGCGAAGAACGACACAAAGGCCTTTAAATTCATCAAATGAACACACCCAGACCCCATCCCTTAAACCCAAACGATCCATATCTGCTGGCATCGCCTCGGTAACCAACACACCAATATCAGCATTTCGATCTTGAATATCCGCCTTAAATTTTTCAATCCAGGCCGGCTGAAATGACTTGGTGCGCTTGCTTTCATAGTAAATAGAACCRCAGTTATGACGYGAACGCGTATGGACAATTTGCAGACAATCCGCCCCCTGCTGACCTTTTCTAATCTCTTCAACAAGGTCTAGTGGAAACTGCTCGCGCAGCCAGGCCTCTATAGCCAGCTCTTGCACCTCCCCCTGTAATTGCATAGAGCCTTGCTCTGCTTTACGCTGAGCTTCTTGAAGCTGCTCGTTAAGCTGGCGTATTACCTGTTCTTTTTCTGAAATTTTTAGCTGGCTTTTTGAGTGTTCTGCTTTACGAATTTTTTCTTTTTCTTCTGCTAGCTGAACAGTCAAACGCTGCTGCGCTTCTAATTCTATTGTTTCTTTAAGCTCGTCTTTCTCGCGCTTTAGCTTTTCGATAGTTGCCTTGACCTGATTTAGCTCTTTGACCTTCCCGGATTTTTCATTCAATTCATCTTGCAGAGATTTAATTCTATCTGCCTGTTCTTCTTCTGCCTTTTTCTTTAGGCTGAATTCAAGCTTTACTTTTTCTTGCTTAACGCCCTGCTCTATAGCTTCGTTAAGCTTGTCTTGATACTCTGTTTTTTGTTTCTCTATTGCTGTTTTTTCTATACGGAGTCTTGCTTGTTGTTCTTCATATTTTCTGCGCTCTTTAGATAGCTCATCGTTATATTTCTTTTTCATCTCGCGGTCCAACTGATGATAAAGAATTTTATTAACATCAATCTGCTCACCACAATTTGGACAATTTATCTGGCCTGTTTCCTGACTCATAATTTGTATCACTTAAAAATAAAATAAATATTCACTGTATTGTTAATTGCTAAAGTTAAATTGCTGTTAACAACGCAAGAAAACTCGCCACAGTTACAACAATACCCAGACTTATTACCATCCAATCGCCGCGCATATTGGGCTCTAGCATTGCCTCTTGCAGATCATCAGGATTGTAATAAACAC
The DNA here is from genome assembly GCA_002400775.1 of Gammaproteobacteria bacterium. GTDB lineage: Bacteria > Pseudomonadota > Gammaproteobacteria. The sequence continues at coordinate 9,612 of NVRF01000007.1, read as the reverse complement.
TGACTTTACTACCCACCGGGTACTTTATATAATAACTTTTAGCTAGCTCAGGCATTGCATCTATATCATCGGGAAAAACAAACTCTTGCAAATATGTCTCACCAGCTACAACATACTCAAATCTAATATCCGGCAAGAGATCATCTGCGGCTGAGCTTAACTCCGATACCTTAATTATGCCCTCCACTACTGGCCACTGACGAATTTTTTTTGATACCGAAAGTATCTTCCAGCCCCATGCCGCCAATAAAATGCCCGCAATCAGCACCACCAATAAAATAATTCCGTAGTAATTCATAATATTTTTTCTCAATGCAAGTCTTCAAGGAATCTCTGATTAATTCCAGGCCAACGGGATGATACGATAAAATCTTCCAGCTCGAGGCGTAAATCGCCCCCAAGAGTTCTGTTCAATCCCCCTTGAGAGGTGCACTTCCTGCGGGGCGCCCGTAATAGCCAGACTATTGCGCCCTGAGGCAATGCGGTAGCATCGCTGAAGAAGTACTCTTGGGGTGCGCCCTGAGGCAATGCGGTAGCATTGCTGAGGAAGCGCTCTTGGGGTACCAAGATTTGTAACAATGAGAGGGAATATTTTAACCATCAGGCCGTGAATTAATCAGGGGCTACTTAAATATATTAATCATTAGCAAAACTTCGATATGCACAGGTTTATTAATCCTCATCATGAGGTCAGTTTAGATAACTTAAAAGATATTTTTAAGTGCTGAAAAATATTCGACCATATACCCGATTAACTTGACATTGGCCCCACGATCTTAACCTCACGTTGCGGGAATGGTATTTCAATATTATTCTCTTTTAATGCATGCCAAATCATCAGCTTCAAATCTGCTTCAACATGATTGATACCATCATCAATACCCTCCATCCAAAACTCGACAAGAATATCAATACCAGACTCACCAAATTCATTAATCTCCACATCTGCAAGCTCGGGACTATCCAGTACTTGAGGATGACTTCGTATCGTTTTTCTAATGATCGTCAACATATTGTCTATATCAGTTTTATAGGCCACCGAAAATGTGAATGCATAGCGCTGATTTCTGTCTGTATGGGTCCAATTAGTAAAGCTTGAGGTAATAAACTGCTCGTTAGGTACAACAATCTCTTTACCCTCGAAGGTAAGAAGCGTTGTCGCACGCATATTCAATTCGCTGATTGTTCCTGATTTACCATTTTCAAGTTCAATATAGTCACCTATGGTAACTGATCGATCCAGCAATATAATCAAGCCAGATATAAAGTTCGATGCGATTTGTTGTAAACCAAAGCCCAAGCCAACACCCAGGGCACCCCCAAAAATCGCTAAAGCCGTAAGATTAATACCCATGACCTGCAACAACAATACAAATATTGTGGCAAACAGAACGATCTGGAATAATTTAGCAAAGACTTCTCTGGTGCCAGCATCCAGAGACTGTTGGCTACGAATTGCTTTTTGGCCAGCGCTGTTCGATATACGTCCAAACCAGAATAGGATACCGCCAAATATAACTACACGCGCAATACCATAAACAGATAATCGAATATTACCAACTTCAATAGCTACACCATCGATATACGCGACAAAATCATCTAATAAACCGAAGACATGAAGGACGGAGAGCGGCAACACTAACCATTTAATTAGAGACCGTAAGAGTGAGTTGCTGATATACCGCGCAGCGATGGTATAGAGAAAACCAATAACTACCAACCCTTGCGCAATACGTATGAGCCAACTCTGTTCAACAAAACTACTGCTTAGCTGAACAGCCGCCCCAAGTAATACAATTATTACCAAGGGGAACAGTAGTTCTTGTAGTTTAAACAAGGACTGGCGCAGTATGAAAAAAACACCTTCTTCGGGTTCGGCTTGAAAAAAAGGCGTCGCTTTACGAGCAAAGCGAGCGAGGATGGATGCAGCAATGATAGCCAGCACCACCAGTCCAATCTGGGTATAGAATTCAGGGCTGGCACCCCACTCGATTAACTTTGCCAACACCAGATCAAATTTTTCTCTAAGCCATTCCATCACAAATCCCCGTCGCCCAACATTGCCCCTAATTTATAGCCAGCTAGCCTTATGAGGGTTCCTCGCCGCCTGATCCGGAATTATTATTCTCCGTCTCATTAATAACGTTAGACGGTATTTCTTCGATTAGACCAGATCGCTTTGCACGCAGCTGCCAATTTTTACGCGCCAGCACTTGCATGTCTTCCGAGTTATCCAATTCATCAACGATTTCCATACCCAGCAGCGTTTCAATCACGTCTTCCATCGTCGCAATACCTGCCATACCACCATACTCATCAACCACTAATGCAATATGTTCGCGTTTTGTCATTAGTCGATCAAACAAATCGGGCAGTGGGAAATCACGCTTAATGACCATGATCTCGCGCCGAATACTCTCCAGCGTTTTATCACCATTGTTATTGATAATATTAGAAAGAATTTCGGTCTTAAGAACATAACCAGTAATATGGTCCTTGGAATCCTGCTGATACACTGGTATGCGTGAGAAACGTAACTCTTGGTTAGCATCATGAAACTCACGGATAGTCGTGGTCTCGGCAGCTGCTTTTACAACTGTTCGCGGCGTCATAATATCTGCGGCACGCACGGTATTAAATTGTAGTAGATTATTAATGATGTGCGATTCAGCCTCTTCAAACACTCCTTCTTTAGCACCTAACGCCGCCATAGTCATAAAGTCTGAACGAGACAACACACTGCTCGCTTTATCTTTCTTCAGCGCTTTGGTGATCAGTTGGCTCATCCACACCAAAGGAAATAAAGCCGCCATAATAAACAACAGTGATTTAACGGTAAATGGCGCCAACTCTTTCCAATAATTCGCGCCAATTGTTTTAGGAATAATCTCAGAGATAATCAAAATAGCCAACGTCATCACTACTGGCACCGTAAACTGGGTGATAACCGGATGGGTCTCGCTCCAGACACTGCCGCCTGAGCACCGACTCCGATCGCTCCAGCCGTGTGTGCGACCGTATTGAGGGTTAAAATCGCGGCTAATGGCCGGTCTATGTTTTCTTTAAATGACTTGAGATGATGGCCAATACGTGAACCTTGCTCCATTTTAACATGTGCATAGGTTGGGGTAATGCTAAGTAAAACGGCCTCCCATAGCGAACAAAGAAACGAGAAAAAAATAGAAACGAGGAAGAATGCAATAAGCAGCGTAAACATAGATAACCACACACCTACCAAATTAATTAAGTCTGGCGCGCCCTAAAAAGCTCCAGACACACATCACTAAGGAAGGTCGTCAACCTCGGAGCCTTCTTTCTGTGGCAGCATCAGGTCTTCTTTGCTCACGCCTAACAACAAGGTAATGTTGCTCGCCACGTAGATAGATGAGTACGTACCAACGAAAACACCAACAATCAAGGCTAGAGCAAAACCACTAATCACTTCACCACCAAGAAAAAACAAAGCAAATAGTACAAGCAAGGTGGTCACAGAAGTAATCAAGGTTCGTGACAGGGTCTGGTTAAGTGATGCGTTCACGACATCTATTGGACTACCTTTACGCATTTTACGGAAATTTTCACGAATGCGGTCGAATACAACAATGGTATCGTTCAAGGAGTAACCGATCACTGCCAAAATCGCAGCCAGGACAGTCAGATTAAACTCTATCCCCAGTATCGAGATCACACCCATCACGATAATGACATCGTGAATAAGCGCTGCAACCGAACCTAAAGCAAAACGGAATTCAAAACGAAAGTAGACGTAGATCAAGATACCGCCCAGCGCATAAAGCAAGGCCAGACCACCATCGTTCGTTAGTTCCTCACCCACTTGTGGCCCGACAAACTCGACACGACGCACTTCAGGATCGCCAGTACCTTTAAGCACATCGATCACCTGATTACTTAAATCAGCATTGCTCACGTTCTCGCGCGGCGCAACACGAATCAAGACTTCACGTGTGGTACCAAAATGCTGGACAATGGCGTCATCATAGCCGTTCTCGCTAAGCTGCGAGCGTACAGTAACCAGGTCGGCACTATCTGGATAACCAACTTCGATAATAGTGCCACCGGTAAAATCAATACCCAGGTTTAAGCCACGTATCAATAATGACGCAAGAGCAATCAGTATAACTACGGTAGACACAGCGATCGCAACATAGCGTTGCGCCATAAAATCAAACTTAGGTGTATTTTTAAATAGATCCATTTTTATATCGACAACTTGTTGATGCGTTTACCGCCATAAAAGAAATTAACTATGGCACGAGTGCCCATAATCGCCGTAAACATGGAAGTTAGGATACCGATAGACAAGGTCACCGCAAAGCCCTTAATGGGGCCAGTACCAAAGATATAGAGTGTTAGAGCGGCAATCAGTGTCGTGATATTAGCGTCAGCGATGGTAGACAATGCTTTTTCGTAACCGGCATGAATACTGGCCTGCGGAGTATTACCATTGGCAACCTCTTCGCGTATACGCTGAAAGATCAGYACATTGGCATCAACTGCCATACCCACGGTTAAGACGATACCTGCAATGCCCGGCAAAGTCAGCGTTGCCTGCAACATCGATAGCACAGCAACAATCACTACCARATTTAARGCCAATGCGATATTGGCAATCATACCAAACTGCTTATACCAAACARCCATAAAGATAAGCACAAGAACAAAACCAATTACAACCGAAAAGGTGCCCTTTTCGATGTTTTCTTTACCCATACTTGGGCCAATGGTACGCTCTTCAATAATATCAATAGGCACCTTCAAGGCACCGGCTCTTAGCAATAATGCGAGATCACGTGCTTCTGCGGTGCTATCTAAACCGGTAATCTGGAACCGCTTGCTGAGCTGATCKCGRATGGTGGCAACATTAATTACCTTCTCTGAAGTACGTCGTGTGATCACTTTCTCGCCATCGACCTCTTTCACTTCCGCCTTTGATTCCTTAAAGACCACGGCCATAGGTTTGCCRATATTGTCACGCGTGATATCACTCATGCGGCTAGCGCCCGCGCTGTCCAGAGTAATAAATACCGAYGCACTGCCTGTTTGTTGATCAATACCTGAGGCAGCATCAATAATGGCATCACCRGTGATGATTTCATCTTTCAGCAGCAAAATRGGCTGGCCATCGCGYTCRCGATAAATGCGCGAACCTAATGGTATTTTTCCAGCCAGKGCGGACTGCACATCRTTRTTRSTGTCTACCAAACGAAAATCCAATGTTGCCGTAGCRCCAAGAATCTCTTTTGCCCGCGCGGTATCCTGCACGCCCGGCAATTGAACAACAATACGATCTTCGCCCTGCTGTTGAATAATCGGTTCAGCCACACCCAATTCGTTAACACGATTGCGTAAGGTGGTGATATTTTGCTTTAAAGCAAAGCTACGTTTTTCACGCAAGGCGGCTTCTTTTATCGTTACTTCAAGCCCAGGAGAAACACCACCTGCGACTTCCAGTAGGTTTAAATCACGAAAATCAGCTTCGTTATAAATTAATTTACGCGCAGTAGTGCGATCTTCTTCAGAACGAAACTTAATCAGGATAATRTTATTRGGGCCTTCAGTAATTGACAAGTAACGAACCTTCTCACCACGCAAATAACTGCGCAGCCCTTTGATATTACTGTTTTGAACCTGTTTTTCAGCAGTTGCCATATCCACTTGTAATAAAAAGTGGACACCACCACGAAGATCMAGCCCCAAATACATGGGTCTACCGCCCARACYGCTCAACCARTCGGGTGTCGCTGGCGCCAAATTCAACGCCGTGATGTAACCTTCACCTAGGCGCTCGTCCAGCCAATCTTTAGCTTTAAGCTGAACTTCAGTATCGTCAAAACGCACTAACCAGCCAAAATCAGTCTGCTCAACGCTTTTATAAGCGAGCCCACTTCCAGCAAGCACGCTATTGAGTCGCTCACCAAGGCCTTCTTCATTGGATACGGTCGCAGCGGAAACCTGCACCGCAGGGTCTTCGCCATAAATGTTTGGTAAAGCAAATAACACAGCAAACACCATTACGGCGCCAACCAGTAAATACTTCCATGCTGGATATTGATTCATTAATTTTGGCCTGTCGAAACCTTAGTTAGAAGCAGCTTTATAGGTGCCCTTGGGCATAACCTGGCTAACGGAGCTTGACTGCATCTTAACGACGGTACCGCTGTCTATTTCCAGGCTGAAAAAGCCGTCTTCTACCGCAACCACTTTGCCAAGAATGCCGCCATTGGTGACAACTTCATCGCCTTTGGTGATGCCTGCAACCAGATTTTTGTGTTCTTTAGCGCGCTTCATTTGCGGGCGAATCAATAAAAAATAGAAGATGACGAAGATGATAATTAGCGGAATAAACTGGGCAATACCCGCCGTAGCGCCAGCGGCTGGTGCTGTTTCAGCCATCGCATCTGAGATAAACAAACTCATAGGTGGTTCCTTTAATTAGGTTTGATTTTGTTTCCGCCACCACGACTGGCCGCGAAAATCGCCCATTATAGGCCAAGCGCTAGTCAGATTGCTCGTATCGCGCATAAAAGCTCTCAATGTAAGGTTCTAGCTGCCCTTGTTCAATAGCTTCGCGCAATTCCCGAGTCAAATTCTGATAATAACGCAGGTTATGGATAGTATTCAGGGTTCCGCCCAGCATTTCTCCGCAGTGAGCCAGGTGGCGTAAATAGCTGCGGCTGAAGTTCTGACAGGTATAGCAGTCGCAATTCTCATCGAGTGGTCGGGTATCAAGCTTATGACAGCTGTTGCGTATACGCACCACACCGTGACTGGTAAATAAATGACCATTTCGCGCATTTCGCGTCGGCATCACGCAATCAAACATATCAACACCCCAACGCACCGCCTCAACGATATCTTGCGGTGTCCCGACCCCCATCAAATAACGTGGCGCGGTCTTTGGCATGCTCGGCGCTATACCATCGAGAATATGCAGCATCTCGCTCTGCGGCTCACCCACAGAAAGACCACCAATAGCATAGCCATCAAAGCCGATATCGCTTAGCTGTTGTAGTGATTCCTGCCGTAAACCAGGATAGACACCGCCCTGAATAATGCCAAACAATGCTGACGGGTTGTCGCCGTGGGCATCTTTAGAGCGTTGCGCCCAGCGCATGGAAAGCTCCATCGATTGCCGCGCCTCGTCAGGGCTGGCCGGATAAGGCGTACATTCGTCAAAACACATCACCACGTCTGAACCCAAAGTGCGCTGAATAGCCATCGAGGTTTCGGGATCAAGCCAAACCTTGGAACCATCAAACGGCGAGCGAAATTCAACCCCCTTCTCGGTCAGTTTACGCATCTCACCAAGACTGAATACTTGATAGCCACCCGAATCAGTGAGAATAGGCTTTTGCCAATTCATAAAATTATGGACACCATGATGTGCGCTAATCACATCCATACCAGGTCGTAACATCAGATGAAAAGTGTTATTCAGAATAATCTGCGCACCGATATCATCGACAACTTGTGGCGTGACACCCTTAACTGTGGCGGCTGTTCCCACTGGCATAAATACCGGGGTTTCAATCACACCACGGCTTAAACTAATACGCCCGCGTCGGGCCAGACCGTCTTCGGCCAGTAATTCAAATTTCACGCTTTATTCCTGTTCTTGTTGTTCACGCCGTGTAATAAACATGGCATCACCGTAGCTAAAAAATCGGTACCTTTTGGCAACAGCATGACGGTAAGCTGCCATTACTGGCTCGTAACCGGCAAAGGCACTGATCATCATCAGCAAGGTCGATTCCGGCAAATGAAAGTTGGTGATCATGGCATCGACACAACGAAAGTGATATCCCGGCGTAATAAATATACGTGTGTCAGCCCGCAATGGCTGAGTCTTGCCATCCTCGTTGGTCGCGCTCTCCAGCGCCCTGACAGAGGTGGTGCCAACGGCAACGACTCGGCCGCCTGCCTGTCGGGTAGCCTCGATCTGCTGACACACTTCAGGCGTTACTTCGAAGGTTTCCGCATGCATTTGATGGTCTTTAACCTCATCGACACGCACCGGCTCGAAGGTACCTGCACCCACATGCAAAGTAACCCAGGCAAGTGTCACGCCCAKGTCTTTAAGCTGCTCAAGTAGCGCATCGTCAAAATGCAGCCCTGCCGTCGGCGCCGCTACCGCCCCCTCGGCACGCGCATAAACGGTCTGGTAACGTGATTTGTCCAAACTTTCATCAGCGCGTGTTATATAAGGTGGCAAGGGCATATGGCCGTGTTGACGCATAAGCGAAGACCAATCGCCCTGGCGTAATCGCAACACCAGGAAACGCCCCTTATTCTCCTCAACCTCAACGTCGATATCATCAGCAATTACAAAACTGGCGCCYGCCTGCAATGATTTGGAGTTGCGCACCTTAGCCAGCGCACGTTGCGAATCCAACACCCGCTCAAGCAAGATTTCGATCTTACCGCCCGAATGTTTGCGGCCAAACAAACGCGCTTGCATCACCCGCGTATCATTCATAACCAGCAAATCACCTGGCTTCAGCACACTGAGCAAATCCGGAAATTGGCGGTCTTGCAGCGCGCCATTGCTCCCATCGAGGCAAAGCAGGCTGCTGCTGACACGCTCAGCCGCTGGATACTGGGCGATCAGTTCAGGCGGCAAATCAAAAGAAAACTGTGAACGTAACATTTTATAATTATGGCTTCTGTCTAAACATTTAGGAACCTCTGATTAATTCTGGGCTGAATGAATGATGAGATAAAATCTTTCAAATCGAGGCACAAATCGCACCCCAAGGGTTCTTTTACCCCAAGGGCACGTAGCAATACCCCCTTGAGGGGTGCCAAGATTTGCAACGATGAGAGGGACGGTTTCAGTCATCAGACATCGGGCCATGAATTAATCAGAGACTCCTTTAATAGCAAGTTATTCGTAAATACGCTTGCGACTCGGCAACGGCCCTTTTATACTGCTAGCCCCGCTGCCGGGGTGGCGGAATTGGTAGACGCGCCGGATTCAAAATCCGGTTCTGGTAACAGAGTGCGAGTTCGATTCTCGCTCCCGGCACCATCAGCTTTTCTTAGCCGATGATCTTGACAAACAGCACGACAGAGAACCACTGAGTGTGTCGCTACCTCATGATAAATTTTGTACTTCCGTGTACAACATCAACTCGCTTACGCGCCCCAAAGGAAGTGTACCCCTCAAGGGGTATTGCTACGTGCCCTCAGGGTAAAAAGAACCCTTGGGGTACGACAGCCTATAGGCCCCGGCCGCCCTGCGTCCGCGCCACTACACACAACATCGCAAGTTGCGTAGCACTCCCTCAATGGCTCTACGGCGACTAACCGCCTTCGCTTCGCTCTCCTTGGCGGTCAGCGATTGTATTTTCTATTGACCTGAAGCCTGACTTACCAGGACTACAATTTTATAAGCTGCGGATATACCCTTACCCTCCATTGTTTGCTCACCGATTCGAAATAAGCTACATGCGTTGGGTCTGATTATTCCTGAAGGAATGCTTTTGTTTGCCCCTAGTCATCGTTACTCGCGGTAAGTGACCGTTCTTTTATAATTGAAAGACGGCCACTATGCCGTGTCGCATGCAATAACTTAGCACAGAGGATCTTTTT
>NVRF01000006.1 GCA_002400775.1 Gammaproteobacteria bacterium | reverse complement strand
TCTTTTCAGAACTGACAAAAGCGACGACCGAAGATCAAATTGAAGCACTACTACCCTGGAATGTAGATTTGCAAGGTGGGGGTTGCTGAACGCTTACGTCATTTTGAACACGATGATTCGCAACAATCAGGAGTGGCAAACGAACTCAATAAAATGTCGTAGGTGGGGTTGATTTCAATCACAGTCGCTTGTTATATTTTTTCTTTACTTTCATATGCTTAATGAATTTCTTGTACTTGCCCACATATGATATATACTGACAGGTATATATCGAATTGCAGGAGAATAGCATGAGCTCTAAAATAGCTAAAATTTTTATGAATGGCAGAAGCCAAGCAGTGCGCTTACCCAAAGAGTACCGTTTTGATACTGATGAGGTTTACGTTACTAAGCAAGGTCAGAATATTATCATTTCTCCTAAAAAAACGACTTGGGATGAATTTTTTAATTCTAAATCTGCCTTTGGCGATGATTTCTTGAATGACAGGCTAGACTCCCAGCCACAAGAGAGAGAATTTGATTAATGTACATGCTCGACACAAATATATGCATATATGTTTTAAAAAATCACTCCGATAAACTACGGCATAAATTTAAAGCTATAAAAAATATTTGTATTTCATCCGTAACATACGGTGAACTATGCTTCGGCATTGAAAATGGAGACATCTCCAGAAGAGAAGAGCGTTGGGAGCAGCTTGACCTTTTTACTCAAAGACTAATAATTGATCCTTGGGATGAAGATGTAGCTAGACACTATGGTTTTATTAGAGCCTTACTTAAAAAACAAGGTACTCCAATTGGCAATAATGATCTCCTAATTGCATCTCATGCTCGAAGCCTGAATGTAGTATTGGTTACAAACAATATTCGAGAATTCAACAGAGTTCCTGACCTTTCTTTAGAAAATTGGATGTCTGAATAAATTATCAAAAAATAACGAGGCTGTAGCTTTACGCCAATATTGGTTATTTTGTTTGGAGCTATTGGTTTAGCTTCTATTGTTGGTTATCCCGATTACGTGCTTTTGCCTTCTTTAGCTCTTTTTATAGGGGTTACTTCTTATGCCTTTATAAAAAGCAGTCCAACATGATAGTGCCTCAATCAACAATAACTTGCCCTAAATGTGAACATAAAAAAACTGAAACTATGCGTATGGATAACTGCCAGTTTTTTTATGAATGTAAAAAATGCGGTACATTACTTAAAGCAAAAAAAGGTGATTGCTGTGTTTTTTGCTCCTATGGTAATATTTCTTGCCCATCTATCCAAGACACATAACAGTATGCTTTATAGGATAAACATCCCACAAAATAATATTGCCGGTAATCCCAGTTATTTGTAACGCTTCTCAAGAACATTTAAAAAATCATTGCTTTCTCAAGCTTTAAAAATAACTTTTTACCCGTGAATTAATTATATAGGAATATAATCCCACATAATGCCTGGATTTTGAATACACTTAATTATTGTTCTAATGGCAAGGATCATGCCCGAGAATTAGAAGCTCTTGTCATCTCACCTAATTCTATAAGCTCAGCGCATAATATTGTTGTGATTTTTGCTGCGCTTCTTGTAATTAAACGGACTCCTGGAGTTTTTATGTTTCAATCACTTTTTTAAATTAAATGCCTGGTTTTATGATGGCAAGGTGTTGTAGAAAACGTACTATTAAAACCTGCGAGCTCGTTGCGATGTGGTGTTTTTAGCCTGCATGGTTTCTGTATAAACCAGGTCATTACGTTTTTGTTTCGATAATATTAAATAATTTCGTAGAGTGATGCTGTCATTGTCTGGTAATGAATTCACTTTAGTGTGTGTTTTTAATCCTGGTTTTTATATGGAGGTGGAAAATGTCTGGAATTAACAATCTTCACGCGGGCGTATTATTATTGTTAGCGACAGGCGGTAATGCCAGCGCAAATGTAGTGATAAATGAAGTATTGGGTAGCACAACGGGTGTGGACAGCGAATATATCGAACTTTTAAATACCGGGTCTGCGGGCCCGGTCGATATCAGTGGTTGGAGTGTTGCGCTGTTCGATAGCGATGAGGGGGCAACATTTGGTGGTAATGAGGGTCAAAGCCCGTACATTGTGCCTGCCGGTACGATTCTCGATGCGAATCAGTTTTTTTTGTTTGCCAACGAGCTGGCGCAGACTACGTACTCGGTCAATGCCGATGTCACTTTGCCTTCTAACGCCATTGAAAACAGTTCGTACACGGTAGTACTTCAGGACGCAGACGGTAATGTCGTTAATACTGTTTTCGTTACGGATGGCGGCGCTAGTGACATTGCAAATATCAACGGTGCGCTGATTACCGCAGACTTGAGTGTCGGCCTCGATGGCAGCGGTCTTCCAGCCGGTTTCTTTCGTTTATCGGATGGTGGTGGTGAAGTTGGCTTTTTGGAATTTTCACCGCAGCCGGCTCCATCTGCCACACCTACATCGACGGTAACGGAATCAGCGCCACCAGTTGTAGCTAGGGCTGTATTAATCAGCGAAATTCAGGGTGCTAGCCACACATCGCCATTGCTTGGTGAAATGGTGGTAACTTCAGGTGTTGTGACTGCCGTTGATACGTATGGCTTTTATGCGCAGGATGTTGAGGGCGATGGCAATATCGCAACGTCTGATGCGTTGTTTGTTTTTACTGGCGCTGCACCAAGTGTTACGGTTGGCGATTTAGCCGTGTTAACAGGTGCTGTTTCTGAGTTTTTTCCCGGCGGTGAAGGCAGTCGTAATCTGTCAATAACGCAAATGGCGTTTCCGGAAGTTGAGGTGACAGGTACAGCGGATTTACCTGTGCCGGTCGTGTTGGGAGTTGGCGGTCGTGTACCGCCAACGGAAAACATCGATGATGACGCTTTTGCCAGCTTCGACCCTGCAACTGACGGTATTGATTTCTTCGAATCACTGGAAGCAATGCGTGTCGTTGTCCCGGCACCGTTAGCTGTATCACCTATCAGCGGCTTCCTTGAAATCTTTACTGTTGGTGATGGCGGCGCTTTTGCCAGCGGATTGAGTGAAAGGCAAACGCTTAACATTAGTCCTGGCGACTTTAATCCAGAAAAGATTCAGATCGATGAAGATTCTGGGATTCTGCCTGGTTTTACTTTCCCGTTTGTTAATACGGGCGCAGTTTTGAGCGATGTCACGGGTGTTATCACTTATGACTTCGGCAATTTCCAGATTAATCCGATTGAGGTATTTGAGGTCACTGACTCATTATTGACTGCGGAGGTTAGTGCCATTCGTGGTGCCGACGGTTGCTTGACCGTTGCGTCCTATAATGTGCTTAATCTCGACCCTAATGATGCCGATGGCGACGCTGATGTCGCGCTGGGTCGCTTTGATGCAATCGCTGCTCAAATTGTTAACAACCTTAACCAGCCAGATATTATTGGTTTGCAGGAAGTGCAAGACAACGATGGCTCCGCGAATACCGATGTTTCGGCGGCTGACGCCACGCTGCAAACTCTGGTTGATGCCATCGTCGCTGCCGATGGCCCACGTTACGCTTTTCTGGATACGGTAGGTATTGTGCCGGGTAGTGTGGGTGGTCAGCCTGGTGCTAACATTCGCGTTGCCTTCCTTTACAAGCCTGAGCGAGTCACCCTGGCAGGTGATGCCACACCATTAACCGACCTTGCTGATCAGGCTACTAACTCTAGTAATCCGTTCTTTGCTAGCCGCATCTCGCTCGCCGCAAACTTTGAGTTTAATGGCGAAACCGTTACTGTCGTCAACAACCATTTTTCTTCTAAAGGTGGCAGTACACCGATCTTCGGTGTCGAGCAACCGGTTGATGCAAGACAAGAAGAAGCGGCAGTGAATGGCTCGGTTGACGAGCGGCAGATGCAAGCAACGGCTGTGAGTACGTTTGTCAGCGGCATTTTGGCAAACAACCCCGATGCTAACATTGTTGTGCTTGGTGATATGAACGAGTTTGAGTTTGTTTCTCCTGTCAGTGAGATTTTAGGTGAAAACCTTAGTAATAGTACTGATACTCTGGATGCCAATGAGCGCTACAGTTTTATTTTTCAGGGTAATTCTCAACAGCTTGACCACATTCTTCTGAGTAATGCCTTGGTTGAAGGCGCTAGCGTTGATATCGTTCATGTCAACACTGAGTTTGCCGAAGTGCCCGAGCGTGCCAGTGATCATGACCCTGTTCTTGTTAGTGTGAACATCGGTAGCGTCGTTGTTATTCCCGGTGATCTTGACGGTGATGGTGATGGTGACATTGATCGTGGCGACTTACGTGAATTTGTAAGCAGCTTTGGTTCGAGAGCAGGGGGTAGCCGTTTTAATTCTGCGGCTGACTTTAATAATAATGGACGTATTGATTTACACGATCTATGGAGCTTTTTACGTTTGCTACGAGCAGCCAGGTAAGTATTTATAAAGCTTTGATGGCAGCCCGCACAATAAGGTGCGGGCTGATTTAACAGGCTAAACCGACTTTACTCAGAGGTGCTCTAGAGATAGCGACCGCCGGTTGCGATAATGGTAACCAGTAAACCTAAGATCAGATTGATGGCAATCAATTTGCGAATTTGATTGAGTTTTGTTGCACCTGCGGGCATGTCATTTATAACTAGTGCTTCTTGTAAACGACGGAAAGGTCCAAAATAAGCATGCATAAATAGCAGTATCATCACCACGCCAAGTGCAATCATAAGATGCACATGCAGGCCAATTTTTGCCATACCACCAAACACAGCAAACGCCATCCAAAAGCCTGTGCCGAGCAATATGATGATTGCCATCCACACCCAAGGGAAGAAACGTTTAAACACCTGCGTCCAAAGCGTTAGCCGAAGGGGTGGTTCAAGCAGGTTTGCCGCAACGGGGCGTAATACCACGTACGCGAAAAACATTCCGCCTACCCAAACAACAGCTGCAAGCAGGTGCAAGCTAATAGCGACCGGCATTTTGAACTCCATTACATTTTACAATGCTGAACATCATAGCGGATGCTGATTGGAATGCGATATGGAATATCATAAAATATTTGCAAGTCATCACTGCTCTGAGTCAGTTTTTGATAAACGACTTCCAGAAACGATAAGGGTAATCACGTTTAGGGTTTTTAATCGTTAGCTGTTGTAACCCTTTGGCTAAAAAAAATGTTTGTGCATCACGATTTGCTTTTACCAACAGTCCGTCGAAACCGTGATTGCGCGCAGCCTCTTCAGCGCTTGCTAGTAGCCGCGAGCCAATACCACTTCTATGAAGGTTTGGCGCGACGTAAATACCATGTAACAGTAACGCTCGTGCGCCCGCCGGGGTATCACTAACATCAGCCGGTTCCCAGGCCGCCACACCGACGATGCTGCCGGGTTTGGTTTCGGCCACCATCAGGGTCAAATGTTCAAGGTCATAGACATCATAACGATAACTCGACAGCGACAGGCGCTTAACGCGTTCAGGTAGATTCCAGCCACCAATCGCAGCTTCGATGACCGCATTTACGCCACCCAGGTCAGCGGCCGTAGCCTGCCGCAATATCAGCTTAGAGGCGGGTGCGCTAGTTGTTCGTGACACTGCTAATTACCCCGCAAACAGAATAAATAAGCGCAGCGGTCACTACGGCCACCAGCAATGTCTGCGTGCCGCTACGCAGCCATGATCCTCCAGTGGAGCGACCAAGGAACACACCAAGTAAAAAAATCAAGGTTAGAGCAATGGTGATGGCCATGTATAGGGGGGGCAGTGGCATAGCTATACCAGCCTGCGAAAGCCATAGCGGGCTCAGGATCAGCAGTGAAATAATCAGTGGTGACGAGCCATTAACTCCTGCGATCAACATCGGCACCCAGCGCGCCGCTTTGCCGTGGGCACTATTCTGCAAGCTTGTTACCATGGCATCTTCAAGCAGGTTGAGGGCATGTTGGCGCTCTGCCGCCTCACTGATATAAGCGCTGCTGACACCGCTTACCCCCAGGGCGATGGCCGCTCCCAGGCATGCGTTGATAATAACGGGTAGTTCGGTGGGGGTACTAATAAGAAATCCGATTATGAGGCCAAGCATGGTCAGTGCGCCGTCAAAACCGTTAACCACGAAATAGCGGCGGACGATGCCATGGCTGCGGGTGATACGCAGCAGGAAGTTAGCCTGACGTAGCAGGCTCATAGCTTGCCAGTTTCTATCTGCATTCAGTATGAAACGCTACACTAGTTATCATCAGCTGTACTTTGCACTTCGACTTCATCAATGCTATGAAGTGAGCCGCTCATGCTGCTGATCGCAGTTTGCACCGCTTTAAAATCAATATCCTCCCCAATCACTTCAATCCGCAATGTTTCTGTTTTCTCATCAACAGTAATCACCGTCAAATGTACGTGATAATCAGTGCCAACCCCAGCCAATGGTTTGGGCGAACTCCAGTGCAGAAGGGTGGTGGGGTTTAAGGACATCCAGCACGATGCGTTTGACGCAAACCATGTCGTCTTCTCCAGATAATTTTTTATCTTAACAGGCGTATATATTAGCTGCTTTAGGGTTGACCTTCTCTTATCTTGAGTAAAAAATTGTCGGTGATATTGTTTGATATGGGCAGGATAGAGATGCTTATTTTTTCTGTAACATAAATAAAGGCCCCGCTATAGAGCGGAGCCTTTTTGTTTTTGCGCCGAGTTTGTCTTAGGCTTTTGTTTTTTTGCATGGCGCAAATAGAGCGATACCGATATAGGTCGCGGCAAAGAATAAAAATGACAAACCGACAAGCCAACCGTCGTTGTCAGATCCGGCAAAACTGGCCATTCCGGCGAAAAATACGAGTCCCATCAGGAACGCAAAGTGATCTAATTTACCCATGATGCTTCTATCCTCATCAAATTATTCAAGGGCTTTCCCCAAGTAGGAAAGAATTCTACCACGAACGAGAAAAAGACCAAATGAAGAGGGCGAGCTTATGGGTATTGACACTGAAATCAGTCGCTTGGAGTTGATTTTAGTGGTCGCAACGTACCAGGGAGTAGGTCTCAGCAAATTGGGCGTTGGCTTCGTTGATGACGGAGCTAAGGAGTTCGACAGCGCAGCCCGCGTTATCCCAGGCTTTGTGGTCAAGTGGAGGGATGGTTTCGTTGTTGCTGGACTGTAGGGTGGTGGTAATAAGGTTGGCCAGATGCACTATGGCTGTGTTGCCGCTGTTATCGTGGCTGTCTGATGGAAATAGATGATGTTCAATTGCGGTTTCAAGATTTGCGGGTAACTTCCACTGGCGTATTAGTTCGCCGCCAACATTGGCGTGGTTAAAGCCGATGACATCATTTTCTGCTTTGTATAAAACTTCATTATTAAATTGAACACGGCTGATTGCTTCGCGCGATAGTTCGGGAATTTTTTTGTAGATAACCAATGCGCCGATTTTGTGCAACATGCCAGCGACAAAAAGTTGTTCACGATTTATATTATCACAACGGCTGGCAATGGAGCGTGCGACTAATCCGCAATAAATGCTTTGACGCCAGAACTGCGACATGTCAACGAGGTCGCCAGGTATACCGGTAAACATTCGAGTAACCGAGGTTGCGAGCACGAGATCACGTAGTTCCTGCATGCCGATGATGGCAACGGCACGCGTTACTGTTGAAATTTGTGAAGGGAAGCCATAGAAAGGGCTGTTAACAAGTTTTAGCAGTCTTGTTGTCAGGCCGGGGTCGTGACTAATAACTTTGCCAATGTCGTTGACAGCGCAATAGGGGGCATCAACCATGCCATTAATTTTGCTATAGATCTCAGGCAGTGAGCTGAGTTCGACGCTGCTTACGATAAGTTCATGTGGGTTAAGTTGTGCCATTACTGTTTGTTGACCTGATTGAGCCAAATATTTTTCAGTTCTTTGATGAACGGGTGATTATCGTCATTCTCACGGAATCGTTGTGTCATTATTTCTAATGTTTTTGGGCTGATTTCTTTGTCGCTGGCAATGGCTGTTGGCTCCTGGATATCAATTTCAGTGATGTCGCGTGTCTTCAATAATTGGATATGGCGGTCAGAGAGGGCCGAGCCTGAGGTAACAAGCACTGTGCCGCCGGGGCCAATGACGTCAGCAGCTAACACCATTCCAGGCTCGGCTTTAATCAGTTCTATTTGCGGCATCGTTTAATCACATGCGTTATGATTTGAATTTACTGGGCCGATCATATTTTTCAGTTCGCCCCGTATCGTTGATATATTGGTTATCGGGCTGGTTAGCAGCAAACTTGAGTGGATAATGGTGGTTAAGCTATGAGTTGGTGGGGAAAGATTGTTGGTGGTGCTTTTGGCTTTGCCTTGGGTGGGCCGTTGGGTGCATTGCTGGGTGCGGCGTTAGGACATAACCTTGATCGCGGGCTTGGCAAGTTCACGGTATTGGAAGGAGGCCTGGATCAGGCGTCTCAGGAACGTGTACAAACGGCATTTTTTACTACAACGTTTTCTGTAATGGGACATATTGCCAAGGCGGATGGTACGGTCTCGGCGCATGAGATCGAGATGGCCAATCAGGTCATGGAGCGCATGAACCTGCAGGATGATCAGCGTAAATTGGCGCGAGATTTATTCCGGCAGGGGTGCCAGGATGGCTTTCCTCTGGATGAGGTGTTGCAACAATTTCGCCGTGAATGCCATCGCCGTACGACTTTGTTGCGTATGTTTATGGAGATTCAGATTTCATCGGCCTATGCCGATGGTCAATATAGTGCGCCCGAGCGCAAACTCTTGCTTCGAATTTGTCATGGTATTGGCTTTTCAGATCATGAATTTGTTCATCTTGAGGCTATGGTTAAGGCGCAGTTTGGGCCGCAGGGGCCATCACGTTCGTCGAGGTCATCATTGCCTAATGCTTACGCCGTGCTTGATGTCGCAACTACAGCGAGTGATGCAGAAGTAAAAAAGGCCTATCGGCGCTTAATGAACCAGCATCACCCTGATAAATTGGTTGCCAAGGGTTTACCAGAAGAGATGATGAAGCTCGCCGCCGAAAAAACCAATGAGATTAAACAGGCTTATGAGACAATAAAAGAGCAACGCGATATACGTTGATCGAAAGTGTTGTGCCGCGATGGGCTATAATGAATTTACTTACCGAAATAAAGACACTAGTCGAGAGAATACATGACGTTAGCGCTTAGCAAACGACCTGGGATGACGTTATTTTGCTATGCGCTCTGTCCGCGTTGCCACCGTACGCGTTTAGCCGTGGCAGAAAAAAATATCGTTGTTGATGTTGTCGATGTGGAAGAGGGTAATTACCCTGACGATTTGCTTGAACTCAATCCGTATCAAATGTTACCTACACTAATTGATCGTGAGTTGGCATTGTACGATTCGCGTTTAATCATCGAATATATTGATGAACGTTTTCCTCATCCACCGTTGATGCCGATTGACCCTGTAGCGCGAGCCAAGACGCGTCTTATGCTTTACCGCATTGAGCGAGATTGGTATTGTGCACTGGACAAATTAGAGCGTGGCAACAAGGCTGAAATGACAGAGGCGCGTCATATCATTCGTGATGGCTTTACTGTGCTGGCGCCAATGTTTAGTCAGGCACCTTATTTTATGAGTAGCGAGTTCACGGTTATTGATTGTTATCTTGCTCCGTTATTATGGCGTTTGCAGCATTATGATATCGTGCTGCCAAAAACGTCGCAGCCGATTTTAAAGTATGCCGAACGATTGTTTTCCAGAAAGGCATTCCAGTCTAGTTTGTCTGCACAGGAACGAGAATTACGTTAGCGAGAGTAGCTTTATGACAACCCAGCCCATGACTTCGTCACGGCCTTACCTTATCCGGGCACTATACGAATGGATTAGCGAAAATGACTTAACCCCCTATGTGTTAGTTGATGCACAAGCCCCGTCAACAGTGGTGCCAAAGGATTACGTTGAGAACGGTAAGATTGTGCTTAACATTGGAGGCTCGTCTGTACAGGGATTAACATTGGGCAATGATGTTGTAGAATTTAGTGCGCGTTTTTCTGGTCAGTCAATGCAGATTAACGTGCCGGTGAGCGCGATACTCGCCATTTATGCCCGTGAGAACGGCCAAGGTATGGTGTTTAACGAGGAGGGGGATACGGCGCCGCCGACCTCGCCTACTAGCCCACCAGCATCAGGTAAGCCGCATCTTAAGTTAGTCACATAGTAATAAGACACCAAAAACGTACTGGAAAACTTGCCGGGGCAAGGCTATACAGTGCGTGACTAGCGTTCTTTGGGGGAAGTGGCTAACAGTGCCGGTTTACTGCTTGTAACTTTCCCATGCTCTGCGTGCCCTTAGTCAAGATATTCAAAGATTTTAACAACGCGCTTAACACCTTTGATTTTGCTGGCGCGTTGTGCGGCACGGTTGCCCTCATCACGCTTTACGATACCCATTAGAAAAACAGTGCCTTTTTCTGTTACTACTTTGATATGGACGGGGTTAATGCCTTTTTCTCTGGTGATAGCTGTTTTCACTTTAGTCGTGATCCAGGTATCGTTCGAGCCTCTGCCAAAAGATTTGACGTCACCGATGGTGATTTCGTTGTGAACGCGAGACACTTTGGCGACTTTGCGTGCTAATGACGCGGCGCGGTCTCGTAAGTTTTCGTTTGGTGCTTCGCCTGTTAATAAAACAATATTGTTGTAACTGGTGGCGCGAACGCGCGCGGTTTCTTTTAGTCCTTCGTCTTTGGCAAACAGGTCGCTGATTTTGAGTTCAATGGTTTGGTCTTCAACCACGGTTCCCGGTGTACGGCGGTCAATTACGGTTGTGGTAATTGTGGCTGCTGCGCCAGCGACTATAAGGGGCGCACAAGCGTATTGGCTAATAGATAGTAGGACAATAAATATTGTCGTCATTATTTTGTTCATGGGCCAAGGGGCTCCTTTGCAATAACGTTTTTGAGTCAATGGTCTGCGTCCGCCTTAATCGAGGCAGGCATCAAAGGCATTTTTTATCCAGTCAATTTTAGCATTGTTATGGCTGGCGTGTTTGTCATAGTTTTCAATTAAGACAACATCGAAGCGCATAGCAACGTCATCATGCAAATTATTTTCCTGGTTGTAGCAAAAAGCGGTACGAGCAATGCGCTGTTGTTTACGGTGGTCAATAGTTTCCGCAGCAGAACCGAAATCATTGCGGCTACGGTAGCGTACTTCGACAAAGACAAGTACATCACCATCGTTCATTATTATATCGATCTCACCCCAACGGCTGCGATAGTTTCGTGTTTTTAGTTTTAAGCCTTGTTTGATGAGATAGCGTGCGGCGTCAGATTCTGCGTCGGCACCCAGCTTAAGATGATGGGCACGTAAGTTCATTATAGTGGTGATAATTTTAGTGTTGGAGCGACTGGTTTTTCAGGTTCGGCCAATTCAACGGGCACGCCATTGGTGATTTTAGCCCACGATGGTTGCCGATGCAGGCGTCTTTGTTTATCCATGCTCAGTAAGCCGGTTTGTCCCTGGTAGGAATAGGATTCGGACTGCTGCAATTTACTGAGATGGGGGATAAGCTTAAAGGCATCGGCGCCCAGCGCATAGAGGCGGAGTAAACTGTGACTATTTTGTGGCCACAGCCGAGTGACTTGTTGGCCAATACTTGATGAGGTGGGGTCGATGGTCCAGCGCGTGTCACAAAAGGTTACGCCATTGATATCACGATCAGCATTAGCGTCGGCGATACCGCTAAAAATGTGTGAGCTGGCATAGACGGGTATGTCACCGGCATGATGAAATTTAAGCTGCGGCTTAAGTAAACGGCCCTGGCGTGGGAAGGCAGCAAGAAAAATGAAGTCAACATCATGGCGGCGACGCGGTTCAAAATTTAGTTCCAGCCCGAGTTGTTGTTGCAGATTGCGTTTACGTGTCTGACTCTGAACGAGTTGCAGCATACTGCGCAATGGCCGCGAAAAGTCATTGCTATTGGCATCGTAGTTTTTGCTTTCTACGAGACGGCCTCCCAGTGATTCCCAGCGGTCGGCAAATGCAGTCTGCATGCGTTGGCCCCAGTCGCCTTGTGGGGTTAGGGTAATGGCTTGCTTGTGGCCGTCGCTCCATGCGCGCTCAGCAACCTGGCGTGCTTCGTCCTCAGGTGATAAACCAAACTGGAAAAATAGATCATGGGGCAGGCCAGTGTCACTGACATAATTCAGTGCGAGCAATGGCGTAGACAGATCGCTGCGAAAGGCAAGTGGCTCTAAAGCATCTTTGCTAATGGGCCCAATAACAAACTCTGCACCATCACTGACTGCATTTTGATATATCGTATAGACGTCGTCACGGATTTTGCCATCGGCGGTTGTCACGTCGTAGACACGAATACTTGGTGTAGAGCGATGGTCGCTTTGGTAATATGCAGCGAAAAAGCCGTCGCGTATAGCTTTGGCCGTATTTGCCAGAGATCCTTGTAGTGGCAGTAGTAATGCAATGTTGGATGGGCGATAAGCTTGCTGGCTTTGGCGAGCGAGTACACTATCAACGATAGTGATATCCGCGGGGTGTGACGGGAAAAATTGGCGCCAGTCATTGATGCTGCGATTGCCTTGTTGTGCAGGGCGCTTTGCAATGATGGCGAGTTGCAGCCAGCCTAAGACTTCTGAGTTGAATGCATTGGCTTGTGCAGTTTCCAGCTCCGCTATTTGCGCTGATTGCAGGAGTTGCCAAAGCGTTTGCTGATTAAAGAGCTGTGCTTCTTCATCGTAAATTAAAGCGTCAAGCGCGATGTGTGAGAGTGCCGCGGTAATAGGGTCGTTTAGTGCATTAAAGGTGGTAATGCGCAGTTTGTGAATTTTCTGCTGCGTTACTGTGTCAGTTTGTTCGGGGATGTCAAAGTTAAGCGCGGTTTGCGCGCGCGCGTAGTCACGTTTGTCTAATGCCAATTCGGCGACAAGCAGCTGCCTTTGCAGTAATTGTTGCGTATCGAGCAGATTAACGTCAAGGTCGGCTAAGAGTTCGGCACTGGCTTCACTTTCGCCACCGCGAAAATAACTTTGTGCCGCTTTAATCAGCCATTCGTATCTAAGGCCGTCGTCAGTGCTTTTGGCGGCTAGCTGTTTATATAGTTCGGCGGCTTTGCTGTGGTCGCCAGCTTGCTCAGCAGTAAGCGCCTGTTTTTGCATTTGTGTTAGCGGGCCGCCGGGTTTTGTCAACGTGCCGGTGCAGGCGTTGAGCACAAACAGGCTGAGTAGCGCATACAGCAGCACATATAATAGGTGTGGCGTATAAAATTCCCGTGCAGAGGGGGGTTGGTCGATGCTTCTTAATTGCGGCACACTGGTTCCTTTTAATAAATTCGCGTAGCGTGTCTGTCACGTTAGCGTGCAGGGGGTGACAGTGTCAATTAGTAGTGGGACCTTATATGTAGTGGCTACACCGATTGGGAATCTCGACGATATCAGTGCGCGTGCACTGAAAATATTGAACGAAGTGGATGTTATTGCCTGTGAAGACACGCGTCATAGTGCGCGCTTGTTACAACACTTTGGTATTTCAACTAAAACCATTGCTTGTCACGATCATAATGAACGCAACGCCAGCGCAGGAATTGTTGAATTATTGCAGAAGGGGCAGTCGGTTGCCCTTATTTCTGATGCCGGCACACCTTTAATCAGTGATCCGGGGTATGTTTTGCTGCGCGAGGTGCATCGGGCCGGCTTGACGGTCTGCCCTATCCCCGGTGTCAGTGCGCTAATTGCGGCGCTGAGCGTGGCCGGGATAGCAACGGATCGCTTTGTTTTTGAAGGGTTTTTGCCTTCCAAGTCGGCAGCGCGACGAGAGCGATTAAAGCAGTTGGTTGATGAAACGCGAACGCTGGTTTTTTACGAGTCATCGCACCGCATTCTTGCAAGCCTTGATGATTTGATTGGTGTATTCGGTGCTGAGCGCGAGGCGACGATGGCACGCGAGATCAGCAAGAAGTTTGAGACGATTCGTTCAGCCAATCTAGAACAATTGCAGGCCTTCGTTGCCGGTGACTTGAACCAGCAAAAGGGCGAGTTTGTGCTGGTTGTGGCGGGGGCAAAACCGCTTACGGATACGGTCAATGCGGAGCGAATTCTGGCCATATTGTTGGAGGAGTTGCCAGTTAAGCAGGCGGCGGCTTTAGCCGGCAAGCTTAGTGATAGCAATAAAAATGAGCTTTATCAAAAGGCCTTGGCAATGCGTAAAATAACAAGCGGCTTGTCAGGCGATGAGTGAGAGTTTAAGCTAACGGAGGAAGTCAGCTAGGCAATCGCTGTATCGCTTGCGGTATGGAGGAAAGTCCGGGCTCCACAGGGCGGGATGCCAGGTAACGCCTGGGCGGCGTGAGCCGACGGCAAGTGCCACAGAAAATATACCGCCATCGCTGTTTCAGTGATGGTAAGGGTGAAATGGTGCGGTAAGAGCGCACCGCGCTGCTGGCAACAGTAGTGGCAGGGTAAACCCCATCCGGAGCAAGACCAAATAGGGGAACGTTGGTGTGGCCCGCACTGTTCCCGGGTAGGTTGCTAGAGGTGCACGGTGACGTGTATCGCAGAGAAATGATTGTCCACGACAGAACCCGGCTTATCGGCTGACTTCCACTTTCCTTATATTCTGTTTTTTTCTTCTCTTTTCCCTCAAAGCACGCTAAGTGCTTGATTTTTTGCGATGTCTGCGGGCATCCAAAAAGCATCCGTTTTGTCTCGCCTCAAAAACACCGGAAACCTGTAAGCACGCCACTTGACAGCTTCATCCATAGGTATATAGTGCAGGAATGTGGGGAAAAGTGGAAAATAGTGGGGAAAGTGTGGGGGGCCGGGTTTGTTTTACGGCGTAACTCACATTAATCTCGATACTAAAGCACGATTAGCGGTGCCAACCCGCTATCGCTCCTTGCTCGAACAGCACTGCGGCAACCAGGTTTGCGTTACTGCTGCCTTTAATGATCGCTGTCTGCTGGTTTATCCGCAACCTGAGTGGGAAAAATTAGCACGCAAATTATCCAGTATGCCAACAGTGTTTGACAGTGTTGCCCGTAATGTCGGTCGCGTATTGATGGGCTATGCCGAAGAGCGTCAGCTTGATGGGCAAGGCCGGATATTGCTGACGGCGGGCCAAAAAGAATACGCAGGTATCGGTAAAAGTATTGTTTTGGCAGGGCAAGGCAATAAATTTGAGATATGGGATGAAGAGAGCTGGAACGCGATTGGCCAGGAATGGCTGTCTGGCGATCCTGGGGCAATTGATATCAGTAAATTGCCTGATTATTTGAAAAACTTGTAATGGCAGATTTTGCGGCAGCCGGGCATTACCCCGTCATGCTCGACGAAGCGATTGAGGGATTGGCGATCAAAGCGGATGGCATATACATCGATGCGACCTATGGTCGCGGCGGCCACAGCCAGGCGATTCTTTCGTGTCTTGGCTCTAATGGACGCTTGTTGGCCATTGATCGAGATGTCGAAGCAGTATCTGATGCGCGCGAGCGCATGGCGGATGAGCCACGATTTGAAATCATCCATTCTACCTTTGGTCAACTAAGCGATGTTGTCAGCCAGCACGGGCTGCTTGGCAAGGTTGATGGCTTATTGTGCGATCTAGGTGTTTCTTCTCCGCAAATTGATAATGCTGAGCGCGGTTTTAGTTTTCGAGCGGATGGGCCACTTGATATGCGCATGGATCAAAGCCAGGGTGTCAGCGCGGCGCAGTGGCTGCAAGCTGCTGATGAAGAAGATATTCGTCTGGTCTTGCGCGATTTTGGTGAAGAGCGTTATGCGCGCCGTATTGCGCGCGCCATCGTCGGTCGCCGTGATCAATGGCCTATAGCAACAACGTCTGAGTTGCGCGAACTGGTGATAAAGGCGTCGCCGCAGAGAGATCGGCATAAAGACCCTGCGACGCGAAGTTTTCAAGCCTTACGTATTCAGGTTAATGACGAGCTCGGTGAGATTACGCGCTTGCTTGATCAGGCACTGTTAGTGTTAGCGCCGGCGGGGCGTTTGGTGGTGATTAGCTTTCATTCTTTAGAAGACCGTATTGTTAAACGTTTCATGCGCACGTATTCGCGCCAAGCGGATGATTTGCCGCACGATATTCCGTTTGCAGCGCCAGCGAAGCCAAGTCAGCTTAAGTTGGTGGGTAAGGCGCGCAGTGCGAGCAAACGCGAGCTTGCTGAAAACCCGCGGTCACGCAGTGCCACGTTGCGTATTGCCGAGCGTTGCCCATGTTGATTCGTGATCACATCACTGTGATTATCCTTGGGCTACTTGTCATGGTGAGCGCCATTGCCATTGTGCTAAGCCAGCACAATAGTCGTGGGCTTGTTACTGAGTTGCAGGGTTTGTATCAGGAACGTGACACCCTTGATACAGAGTGGGGTCAGTTGTTGTTAGAGCAAAGTACCTGGGCAACGCCAAGTCGTATCGAAAGCTTTGCTGGCAATAAGCTCGGTATGCAAGTGCCCGCTCATGATAATTTCGTGGTAATTAGCCAATGAGCAGAAAAACTAAAGCTGGCAATTTCCCTCAGTCCTGGCGGCGCTATCCGGTAATGATTAGTGTGTTGGCGGTGATGGCAGTGCTGGGATGGCGTGCTGTTGATCTGCATGTTGTTGAACGCGAATTTTTACAGGCACAGGCTGATGCACGTCATGTGCGTACGGTTTCCTTGTCTGCTCATCGTGGCATTATTACTGATCGTCGTGGTCGACCGTTAGCAGTGAGCACGCCGGTAGATTCAATTATCGCAAACCCTAAGCAGCTGTTGGCTGAGGTCGATGATTTTGCGCCCTTGGCCAATGTCTTGGATATTAAAGCAAAGCACTTACATAAGCTGCTTAAACAAAATAGTGAACGTGAGTTTTTTTATCTGCGCCGGCACGTTAATCCTGATAAGGCATTGCGTGTACAACGGTTGAATATGCCAGGCATAGATCTTCAGCGCGAATACAAACGTTACTATCCCGATGCCGAAGTCGCCGCACATATACTTGGCTTTACTGACATTGATGATATTGGTCAAGAAGGGCTTGAACGTGCTTATGATGATTGGTTGCGCGGTCAGTCTGGTAAAAAACGCGTACTTAAAGATCGCTATGGTCGCGTGATAGAAGACCTTGGCTATATAACTGAACCACAAGCAGGGAAGGACTTGCAGCTTAGTATTGATCGTCGCTTGCAGCATCTCGCCTATAGAGAGTTGAAGCGTGCGGTTAAAAAGCACAAGGCGCGTTCCGGCTCAGTGGTTATGCTTGATGCGCGTACCGGTGAAGTGCTGGCAATGGTAAACCAGCCAGCGTTTAACCCAAATGATCGTAGAAGTATGCGTGGTGATTGGTATCGCAACAGAGCAGTGACGGATGTCTTTGAGCCAGGTTCCACTCTAAAGCCGTTTACTGTCGCAGCAGCATTGGAATCAGGTTTATTTCAGGTGGATTCCCAAATCGATACGACACCGGGTCATTGGCGAGTCGGTGCCAATACCATACGCGACACGATTAACTATGGCGTCATCGATATACCTACCTTAATTCAGAAGTCTAGCAATATTGGCGCGAGCAAATTGGCACTGACAATTAGTGCTGAGCAGTTGTGGGGCACGCTGAATGCTTTCGGTTTCGGTGAGGTAAGTGGAAGCGGTTTGCAAGGCGAATCATCAGGCGTGCTAGGTGAACCATGGCGTTGGCGGGATATTGAGCGAGCCACTATTGCCTTTGGCTATGGCGTTGCTGTTACACCATTGCAGCTTGCTCGTGCGTATAGCGCGCTTGCTGATGACGGCATATTAAAACAAGTTAGTTTTCTCAAGTTGGATGAGGCGCCGATTGGTAAACGAGTTTTGGCGTCCAAGACAGTGTCGGATATTCGAGCCATGCTGACCCGGGTTGTTTTACCCGGTGGAACCGGAACATTGGCTGCGGTGCCCGGTTATCAGGTGGCAGGCAAGACCGGAACAGTTAAAAAAGCGGTTAACGGTGTCTATAGCAGCGGCCATTATTTATCTGTATTCGCTGGTATGGCGCCGGCAAATGATCCACGTTTAGTTACCGTTGTATTAATAGAAGAGCCATCAGCGGGTGAATACTATGGCGGTAAAGTGGCAGCACCTGTTTTTAGTGCGGTGACAGAGGGAGCCTTGCGCCTGCTTGGCATTGTTCCTGATAGCGTGGCAACTGTTGCTGAGGTTGCAGGCTGATGGCTGTGATGACCTTAAAAGTATTGCTTGAAGGTATTGCTGACGTCAGCAAAAATGTTGATTGTTCAGTGATCGGGCTTAGTGATGACAGTCGTAACTTAAGCCCTGGGCAGGTATTTCTTGCCTACCCAGGTAGTCATAGCGATGGTCGTCATTATATTGATAGCGCCATTGCTGCGGGTGCTGTTGCAGTGATTTACGACAATGATGGCGATATTGTAAAGCCCATTGATCGCACGATACCGTTAGTGGCTGTCAATAATTTAAGGTCTTGTGTCGGGCTTATTGCGGCACGTTTTTTCCGTCATCCATCAAAGGATATGAATCTTTACGCTGTGACAGGGACTAATGGTAAAACATCGGTTAGTCATTTTCTGGCGCAGGCACTCAATAGTAATCGTCCAGTTGGTGTGATGGGTACGCTGGGTAACGGATTGTGGGGAAGTTTGGCAAATTCCTCGTTAACCACCCAATCAGCTCTTAGCTTGCAAAAAATGCTTATGCAAATGCGAGCTGATGGTGTTGTAGATGTTGTTATGGAGGCTTCTTCACACGGCTTGGTGCAGGATCGTTTAGCTGCGACACAGGTGAGTACCGCAATATTCACAAACCTTAGTCAAGACCACCTTGATTATCATCAGACTATGGAAGAGTACGCTGCTGCCAAGCGTCGATTGTTTGATATTGCAGGTCTGAAGTATGCCGTAGTAAATGTTTATGATGCCTTTGGCGCGCAACTGGCGGCCAGCCTTCCAGCAAATGTTGATCTTGTTAGTTATGGTTTGCAACGTGCTGATGGCACTAACACCTCAGTCATACCTATGATTCAGGGTGTTATTCGGCAATTTAGCGCTACGGGTATGGAGATAGATATTAAAAGCCCTTATGGCAGCGCAACTCTTGTTAGTCCGGTGTTGGGGCATTTTAATGCAGAAAATCTGCTGGCTGTGCTAGCCGCTATGTTGGCTAATGACATTGACTTCGATGTGGCAGTGGAGAAATTGTCGAAGACGAAGCCGGTTATCGGGCGTATGGAGAATTTTGGTGGCTTGGCTCAGCCTCAAGTGTTTGTTGATTACGCACACACCCCTGCAGCGCTACAAGCGGCTTTATCCGAGTTAAAACAATGTTTCCCTGGCAAGCTTTATGTTGTGTTTGGTTGTGGTGGCGAGCGGGACAAGAATAAGCGTGCGCAGATGGGTGAGATTGCGCAGCGTTTCGCTGATGTTGTTGTGGTGACTGATGACAATCCACGTCACGAATCGCCGCAAAAAATTATCGATGACATTTTGATGGGTGCTAACGATAGCAGTAGGGTAAGTGTCCAGCGTGATCGCGCCAAGGCTATTTTGTCTTGTCTTGAGCAAGCAAAGCAGGGTGACGTGGTGCTGGTCGCCGGCAAGGGGCATGAAGCTTATCAATTAATGGGCGATCAACGTTTAGTGTTTAGTGATCGCGACTTTGTGCGCGAATTTATGGCGCAGGCGGCTTGAATGATTGCTATGAGTTTGAATGAAGCAATGACGATCATCGAAGGTGTTGACGAAGGYRYSGAKGTRAATTTTTCCGGTGTCAGCATTGATAGCCGTAACKTGTCACCRGGCGARCTRTTTGTTGCCATCGAAGGCCCRAATTTCGACGGTCATGATTTYATYGMWGCTGCTCATCAGCGTGGGGCCGTGGCTGCCATGGTGAGTAAGCCAGTCGATACCTCTTTACCTGTTTTGAAGGTGACCGATACGCGCAAGGCATTGTCTGCCTTATCTAAGGATTGGCGCCAGCGTTACAACGGATCGTTGATCGCCATTACCGGTAGCAATGGTAAAACCACTGTAAAGGAAATGTTGGCTGCAATTCTTCGTCAACGCCATCGCGTGTTGGTCACCAAGGGTAATCTTAATAACGATTTGGGTGTGCCACTGACATTGTTGGGTTTGTCAGACGACGATGATTACGCTGTTATTGAGTTAGGTGCAAATCACCTGTCTGAAATCGAAGGTTTGAGTTTGCTGGTTGAGCCTGATGTAGCATTAATTACCAATATAGGTGCAGCCCACCTGGAAGGGTTTGGCTCCATGAATAATATTGCCARGGCTAAATCAGARATATTCCGTGGTTTAAAAGATAAGGGCATTGCAGTGTTGAATCGTGATGATRCTTATTATGATTACCTYGCARGCCAAGCCAGTGCATATCGCGAGATCMGTTTTGGTGAGCATGAGCAGGCGRATGTGCGTCTGCTYATSGATACCTTGGTTATYAGCACGATGGAGYCTGGTGAATGGCTRACTCATTTTGATGTTGTTACTCCRCAAGGGGTCGTTTCTATTGAATTGGCTTTGGCYGGGCGTCATAACGTGCARAATGCTRTYGCAGCTATCGCGGTRGCCTGYGCGGTGRACATTCCTTTGRMCGACATTGYTRGCGGTTTAGCTGYAATGYTGCCCGTCGCSGGGCGTATGCAAATYAAAAAAGGCATAGGTGATTGGTCTGTTATYGATGATACCTAYAATGCTAACCCTGTTTCWCTGCACGCAGCTATAGATATGTTGGCGACATTGCCTGGCGCGAAAATAGTTGTTATGGGTGATATGGCGGAGCTTGGAGATGATGCGATAGCGCTTCATGAGCAGATCGGACGTGTTGCTCGTGAGCAAGGTGTAAACAGTTTCTATGGCGTCGGCCCGCTAAGCGCACATGCCGTAAAAGCGTTTGGTGAAGGTGCAAAACACTGTGCAACTCAACTTGAGTTAGTGAATGAATTGATCGCTGATTTGCATAGTGATTGTACATGTCAGGCGAATACGATTTTGGTTAAAGGTTCCCGCAGTGCAGGTATGGAACGTGTGGTTGATGCCTTGGTTGCAGGGAAGGGTGCTGTTGCGTCAACAATCTCTAAGGATATGGCAGGGTAATGCTGCTTTATTTAACAGATTATCTTGCCGGGTTTTATAGCCCTTTTGGCGTTTTTCAGTACCTGACATTACGTAGTGTTATGGCTGTATTAACTGCCTTGTTAATTTCATTTGTGTTTGGTCCCTATGTTATTAGAAAGCTAAGCTACCAGTCTGCGGGTCAGCCGATTCGTGATGACGGCCCTGAAACGCATTTGATTAAAGCCGGGACGCCGACCATGGGTGGCACCCTGATTTTGATCTCGGTGATATTTAGTACGCTATTGTGGGGGGATTTGGAAAATCGTCAGCTCTGGGTAGTGGTGTTAGTTACCGCTGCCTTTGGTGTGATTGGTTTTGTCGATGATTACAAAAAAATTGTGCTTGGCAACAGCAAAGGTTTGTCGGCCAAAGCGAAGTATTTTTGGCAATCGATCGCTGCACTGCTCGCTGCCCTTGTGCTTTTTTACAATGCCAGTAACCCTGCTGAGACAGAATTAATCGTTCCTTTTTTTAAGGATGTTGCCATACCTTTAGGTTGGGGCTTTGTCGTCCTCACTTATTTCGTTATTGTTGGTACCAGCAATGCGGTTAACCTTACCGATGGCCTGGACGGTTTGGCAATAATGCCAACGGTTATGGTGGCCGCTGCGCTGGGTATTTTTGCGTACATCATTGGCAACGTAAAATTCTCTGACTATCTCGGTTATCCATTTATTCCTGGTGTTGGTGAACTCACTGTTTTCTGTGGCGCATTAATTGGCGCTGGCCTTGGCTTTCTATGGTTTAACACGTATCCAGCACAAGTGTTTATGGGGGATGTGGGTGCGCTGGCATTGGGCGCGGCTTTGGGCGTAATTGCAGTGATAGCCCGGCAAGAGTTGGTGCTGCTGATTATGGGGGGGGTCTTTGTTATGGAGACTGTTTCTGTGATTTTGCAAGTAGCGTCGTTTAAATTGACCGGGCGACGAATTTTTCGCATGGCACCATTGCATCACCATTTTGAGCTAAAAGGCTGGGCAGAACCAAAAGTTATTGTGCGGTTCTGGATAGTGACAGTTATTCTTGTTTTGGTCGGTCTGTCGACCTTGAAGCTGCGGTGAAACTATGTGGGCAGCGTTTAAAAACCTGGGAAATGCAGAGATGATATCGTCATCGAGAGACACTGCACGTCTATCACTCGTCGTTGGTCTTGGGGTCAGTGGTTGGTCTTGTGTTCGTTTTTTGATGGCGCAAGGGTTTAACGTTGCCGTGACGGATAGCCGGGACATCACTCCTTACAGTGCAGATTTACGGCAGCAATTCCCCGAAATTACTTGTGCCTTGGGTGGTTTTGATAGTGCTTTATTTAATGTCGCAGATGAAATTATTGTCAGCCCTGGTATTGCGCTTGATACACCTGAGATAATGGCGGCCCGTGCAGCGGGTAAGCGTATTATTGGTGATATAGAGCTGTTTAGCCGCTACGCTGTTGCGCCAGTTGTCGCAATTACAGGATCTAACGGTAAAAGTACTGTCACAACATTGTTAGGAAAGATGGCCGTTGCCGATGGGGTTAAAGTAGCGGTTGGTGGCAATATTGGCATTCCAGCGCTTGATCTGCTTGCTGATGATCCTGAGTTGTATGTGCTGGAATTATCGAGCTTTCAGCTGGATTTAACCTCATCGTTAAAAACAAAAACAGCGGTTGTATTGAATGTGACTGCTGACCATCTGGATCGGCATGCCTCCATGCAGGTTTATGCTGAAACTAAGCTTACTGTCTACAAAGATTGCATGCACCCTGTAGCGAATAATGACTTTATTGCCAGCACTCAGCGATACCTGCCTGTCATGTCACAGTACCTGGCTGAAGCCGCAATCAATTATTCCTTAGCTGAGCCCGTGTTTGATTCAGATTTTGGTTTACATGAATTGAATGGAGAAAAATACCTAGCTCGTGGTCGTCGCAATTTATTGCTGCTCTCCGATTTAGGCATTAAAGGGACACATAATGTTTCAAATGCCCTGGCCGCACTGGCTATGGGTTCAGTATTGGGGCTATCTGAATCAGCAATGCTTGATACCCTAAAAACATTTACGGGTTTGCCACATCGTTGTGAGTTAGTAGCCGTTGTTAATGACGTTATGTTTATTAACGATTCAAAAGGCACTAATGTCGATGCGTCGATTGCAGCAATCAATTCACTTGATACACCGCTTGTGTTGATTGCAGGCGGTGACGCTAAAGGTGCAGATTTGTCACCATTGCGTGATATCGCAATTGGTAGAGTGAAAACAGTTATTACCATCGGTAAGGCCGCCGCAGAAATTGAAAATCTGCTGCTGGGCGTGATTAACACTATACGCGCCTATGATATGAAAGAGGCTGTGCAGGAAGCAGCCGCTTGTGCGGAAACAGGTGGCACAGTGTTATTGTCGCCAGCATGTTCAAGTCTCGATATGTTCAGTAGCTATGAAGCGCGTGGCAATGCTTTTGTCGAAGCAGTGCGGGGTTTGCAGCAATGAGTGCGACTACGCACACACGGCGCTATGTAAAACAAGGTGTTAAGCAAGGTGATGCTGTTGCGGCTTATGCCTCCCCTGTAGATTTATCTCTATTGACAACGATGGCAGTGATTATCGGGCTCGGCATTGTCATGGTCGCTTCGGCGTCATTGAGTATTGCTGAAGACCAAACAGGTAACGCTTATTATTTTCTTGTGCGTCAGGCCTGTCTCTTGGTTGTTGCATTGATTGCTGCCTATATTTGTTTTCAGGTTCCGATGACGGTTTGGGAGCGTCTGGCCCCTTGGCTGTTGGTCGCCGCTTTTGTTTCTCTGATTTTAGTGCTGGTGCCGGGGATTGGGGTCACCGTTAATGGTGCGCGGCGCTGGATTGATTTGGTCGTGGTGCGACTACAGCCTTCAGAGTTTGCAAAGCTGGCTTTTTTGATTTATCTGGCTGGTTATCTAAAACATCATCAAAAACGTTTAGGTGATGTTATGCAGGGCTTTGTCAGGCCAATGGCAATCTTTGTTGTGTTCGCCATATTATTGTTACTTGAACCTGATTTTGGTTCGGTGGTGGTGTTGGCGATCTCAGCATTCGGCCTGATGTTTTTGGCGGGTGTGAAGCTTTATCAGTTTTTGGTGTTGTTACTGATTGGCGGCGCCAGTCTCGGTGCACTGGCTGTTTATTCGCCTTATCGTTTGGCACGACTCACTTCTTTTCTCGATCCCTGGCAAGACCCGTTCGATAGTGGTTTTCAATTGGTACAGGCTTTAATTGCTTTCGGACGTGGCGGTTGGTTTGGTGTTGGCTTGGGTAGTAGTGTGCAGAAGCTATCGTTTTTACCTGAAGCGCATACCGACTTTCTGTTCTCGGTAATGGCGGAAGAGCTGGGCTTGATCGCTGTGTTACTAGTGATTGCTTTATTTGGCTATATCGTCTTACGCAGTTTTCGTATTGCATATCAGTGTCAAATACTTGATATGCCATTTGTCGCTTATGTCACCTATGCTATTGCCTTGATGCTGGGTATGCAGGCGTTCATTAATATAGGCGTCAATATGGGGGTATTGCCGACCAAAGGATTGACCTTGCCGCTGATGAGCTATGGTGGTTCCAGTATTGTGGTGACCTGTGTTTGTTGTGCTTTATTGCTGCGCGCCGATTACGAGATGCGGCAAAAGCGCAAAAAAGTGATGCAACGGACATGGTGATGCGTGTGATGATTATGGCAGGAGGAACGGGCGGGCATGTCTACCCGGGCCTTGCCGTTGCCGATGAATTATTGGCGCGTGGTGCGGAAGTAATTTGGCTGGGGACGCGAGAGGGTATTGAGTCCCGCTTAGTGCCCGCTGCGGGGATACCTGTAGCGTGGATTTCAATTTCCGGTTTGCGCGGAAAGTCTCTGGCTAAACGGCTCCTCTCCCCGTTTGGTCTTGTCCTGGCGGTGATACAGTCAGTGTTTGCGCTGCTGCGTCATCGTCCGATGGCAGTTCTGGGTATGGGTGGTTTTGTCGCCGGCCCAGGTGGCCTCGTCACGTGGTTGTTACGGAAGCCTCTTTTGGTGCATGAGCAAAATGCGGTTGTAGGAATGACT
Source organism: Gammaproteobacteria bacterium (assembly GCA_002400775.1). Classification (GTDB taxonomy): domain Bacteria; phylum Pseudomonadota; class Gammaproteobacteria. The sequence goes on along the minus strand of NVRF01000006.1, from coordinate 22,171 downwards.
AACCGTTTATTGGCACCATTGGCGAAACGTGTATTTGAAGCATTTCCGGGCAGCTTTCCGCGCCGTTATCATGCAGTGGCGGTTGGTAATCCGGTGCGATTTGATATTGTCCAGATCGCACCGCCTGCTGATCGTTTTTCGGGTCGAGATGGGCCTCTTAGGTTATTGGTTGTAGGTGGCAGTCAAGGTGCGCAGGTTTTCAACCGCATGGTACCTGAGCTATTGAAGCAGTATTCCGTAGCGGATAGACCGTTAGTGAGGCACCAAACCGGTGAGCGTCATTATGAAGAAACACTAGCCCGCTACCGCGAAAGTGATATCAAGGGCGATGTGTCAGCGTTTCTTAGTGATATTTCCGAGTCCTATAGCTGGGCAGATTTAGTGTTGTGTCGCGCCGGTGCACTAACTGTTTCTGAGATAGCTGCAGCAGGCCTGCCAGCCTTATTTGTTCCCTATCCTTATGCGGTAGATGATCACCAGACGAAAAACGCGCAGTATTTGGTAGAGAATGGTGCGGCGTATTTGTTCAATGAAAATGATCTAACTACTAGCGCGTTCAAAGGTGTGATTGATCAGTTTGTTGATGACGCAAAAAATGATCGTAGCAAGCTATGTAGTATGGCGATAAAGGCGCGACAGCTAGCCTTGCCACAATCAGCCAAACAGGTTGCCGATGCTTTTCTCAAGGAGGCTATGCGTGGCTGACATGGCTCCCTTAAAGCATGAGTACATGGCATCGTTGCCGGTTATGGGGCGTATTCGTCGCATGCATTTTGTTGGCATTGGTGGCGCTGGTATGGGTGGTATTGCTGAGCTAGTGCATAACCTCGGTTATCACGTCACCGGTTCTGATTCATCTGTAAACAGCATGGTGCAGCGCCTTAGTGGTTTGGGTATAGCCATTCATCAAGGGCATGATGCTGCATACGCAAAAGATAGCGATGTTATTATTGTGTCTACTGCTGTAAGTGCTAATAATCCTGAGTTGGTTTATGCGCATGAACAGCATATTCCAGTGGTACCGCGCGCCGAGATGTTGGCAGAGCTTATGCGTTTTCGTTACGGCATTGCCGTTGCAGGTACGCATGGCAAAACGAGTACGACGAGCCTCATTGCAAGCTTATTAGGCAAAGCAGGTCTGGATCCCACTTTTGTTATCGGTGGCAAATTAAATAGTATTGGTGCTAATGCGCAGTTAGGTGGTGGGCGTTACCTGGTTGCAGAGGCTGATGAGAGTGATGCGTCATTCTTGCACCTGCAACCGATGATGGCTGTGCTGACGAATATTGATCATGATCATATGTCGACTTATGAAAATGATTTTTCTCGTTTGCGTGATACCTTTTTAGAGTTTCTGCATCACTTGCCATTTTATGGTCTTGCTGTTGTCTGTATCGATGATCCGGTGATTAACGAAATTATCGAAAATATACAGCGCCCCATCCTGACATACGGTTTTTCTGAGCAGGCACAAATCAGAGCCAGCGGCCTACGGCAGGAAGGCAATGTGACATATTTTAACGTTGCACTACCGTTGGAGTCAGGGTTGCTTGATATCCAGCTCAACATGGCGGGCAAGCATAATGTGCAAAATGCCCTGGGTGCAATTGCCGTCGCCTACGAACTTGGTGTGTCACGCGAAGCGATGCAAGATGCCTTGTCAACATTTGAAGGTGTTGGTCGTCGCATGCAGCAATATGGCCAGATACATGTTGGTGATAAAGAAGTGTTAGTGATGGATGATTATGCGCATCACCCGACCGAGCTGCGTGCAAGTATTGATGCGGTTATGCAAGGCTGGCCAAAAAAACGTTTGGTGTTAGTGTTTCAGCCGCATCGTTATAGCCGTACCCGTGATTTATTTGATGAATTTGTGCGTGTTCTTGCAGATGTTGATGTCTTGTTGTTGCTCGAGGTGTATGCGGCAGGAGAAGCACCTATTAGTGGCGCAGACAGCACGGATCTGTGTCGTAGTATTCGCGCACGTGGTGGTGTTGATCCCTTGTTGGTTAAGGATATGGATGAGTTGGTGGCGACACTAAATAACGTGTTGCTAGATGATGATTTATTGTTGACTCTAGGCGCGGGCGACATTGGTCGCATGGCATCAGAGCTGCCAATGCGGCTAGAGGCGCGTTCCGCATGATGGCGATGTTAGATCACATACCATTACGCGGTCAGCTCAAGTTTAATGAGCCGATGCAGCGCCATACCTCTTGGCGTGTTGGCGGTAATGTCGATCGTTTTTATCAACCGGCAGATATTGATGATTTGGTTAATTTTTTGCGCCAAGTCGAGCCGAATGAGCCATTACACTGGCTTGGCCTAGGAAGCAATATATTAGTTAGGGATGGTGGCTTGCGTGGGACGGCTATTGCACTATTTGGTGTGATGGATGAAATGCACTTATTGTCAAACGGCGTGGTGGAAGTTGAGGCAGGTGTAAGTTGTGCCAGGCTGGCTCGTTATTGCGCCAAGCATGGTTTGGTCGGTGCCGAGTTTTTTGCCGGTATCCCCGGTACGGTAGGTGGTGCGCTAGCGATGAATGCCGGTGCCTATGGTGGAGAGACCTGGCCCAAAGTCCTGTCTGTTGAGACTATAGATCGCTATGGCCAACGTCATCGCCGTACTCCCGCTGATTTTGAAATTAGCTACCGCAGTGTTGTCAATGATCGCGAAGAATGGTTCGTCTCATCGCAATTTGAGTTGGCGGCGGGTGATTCCGAGGCCAGTAGCCAAAAAATTAAGCAATTATTGCGTCAGCGTGCAGAAACTCAGCCCTTGTCTTTGCCCAGTTGTGGTTCCGTGTTTCGTAACCCGGTCAATGATCATGCTGCGCGTTTAATTGAAGCGAGTGGATTAAAAGGATATCGCGTTGGTGGTGCCAGCGTATCAGAACAGCACGCTAATTTTATTGTGAATGATTCAAATGCTATGGCGAGTGACATTGAGCAACTGATCGCTGATGTCTCCGATACAGTGTTTGTTGATCACGGTGTTCGTTTGCAGCCCGAAGTTAGGGTTGTTGGTGAAGTAATAGAGGGGCCTGCGCATGATTGACACTGTTCATGCCACTGCGTCGTTTCACAAAACAATGAAGCGAGATGCTAAAGAATACGGCAGAACAGCAGTTCTGTTAGGTGGTAATGCCGCCGAGCGTGACGTATCACTAAGTAGTGGTAGAGCAGTACTGGAAGCATTGCGTGCTAACGGAGTAGATGCTGAAGCCGTTGATCCAAAAACAGATTCACTATCCGTGCTTAATCAATTTGATCGTGCCTTTATTGTGTTGCATGGCCGCGGTGGTGAAGACGGAACTATGCAGGGTTATCTGGAAACGATGGGTATTGCTTACACCGGTAGCAGGGTGCTTGGGTCAGCTGTCGCAATGGATAAAATACGCAGCAAGCAGTTGTGGCAAGCGCAAGGTATAGCAACGCCGAGGTTTATGATTGCGGATGCGAATACTGATGTGGATGAGTGCTCGTTGTCGTTTCCTATGGTGGTCAAACCAGCAAACGAGGGTTCAAGCCTCGGTATGAGTAAGGTAGAACATGCTGATGCGCTTGCCAGTGCTATCGATGTGGCCGCTGGTTTTGATCGGGAAATACTGATTGAAGAATGGGTGCAAGGCGCGGAGTACACAATCGGAATCCTGGCTAATAAAGCCTTGCCGGTGATACGTATCGAGACGACAAATCAATTTTATGATTACGATGCAAAATATCATCGTAATGACACACGCTATCGTTGTCCTTGTGGACTTGGTCCAGAGCAAGAGGAAGCACTGAAAAAGCTTGCTTTGCAGGCCTATTCAGCCGTGTCCGCCTCGGGTTGGGGGCGTGTAGATATTATGTGTGATCAGTCCGGAAAAGCCTATGTGATTGAAGTGAATACTGTGCCGGGTATGACCGATCATAGTCTTTTACCAAAAGCTGCTGCTGCGGCAGGGCTTAGCTTTTCTGAATTAGTTATGCAGATATTGGATACCAGCTTGGCAGATGGTTATGCAGATACCTCGGTCGGAGCAATGTTTGTAGGGTCTGGGGCGCTTAATGGCTATTAAGCGGCGTAAACCTAATCGTAAGCAGGTGGGGTTTGCCACTAGAGCTATGCGTCATAGCTCTATGTTGATGACGATTGCAGGAACAGCTTTGGTTATCGCTTTAGTGGTAACTACGGCAAGATGGTTGGGTGATACCGATAATTTTCCAATTACCAAAGTAAATGTTGAAGGTGGCTTTCAACATGTTTCGCCAGAAGATGTTCGCGCAGCAGTGATGCCTTTTATTGGCAGTGGTTTTTTCCAGTTAAATGTTGACAGCATTAAGCAGACTTTGGGTGAAATGCCCTGGGTCGATGCGGTAGTAGTTCGTAAAGTATGGCCGGATACCGTGTATGTACATATTAAAGAACAAAGGGTTTTGGCGCGGTGGGGAGAAAATGGATTGTTAAACCGCAATGGCGAGTCTTTTTTTCCTGAGCTGAATACTATTGATGACAGTCTGTCACTGCTAGTCGGCCCGAAGGGTAGTGAAAAGCAGGTGGCGGATCAATATAAAACATCGGCGGCGCTACTGCGAGATATTGATGTGAAGCTAGTGAGCCTGGATTATACCGCGCGCGGTTCATGGCAATTGGAATTTGAAGGCGGGCAGGTTGTCATGTTGGGGCGAGAGAATATAGGCCAGCGTATGCAGCGACTTGCTGGTCTATATCGTGAACTGGAAAAAAGCCAATCCGAATCGAATATTGTCACAGTAGATATGCGTTATGACACGGGCATTGCTGTGCAATGGCAACATCAGCCTGGTGCTGAATGCGAAAAATCAAATGTCTGTCAACAGGCATTGGTTGCCAAAAATAACGGGGAGCTGATTTTTTAGCAATGGTAAAACGAACAGAAAAAGATCTAATTGTTGGGCTTGATATCGGGACGTCAAAGGTCGTTTCGATCGTCTGTGAAATTAATCAAGCTGGTGAAATTGAAATTATCGGGGTCGGCTCTCATCCGTCACGTGGTCTTAAAAAAGGTGTGGTAGTTAACATTGAATCGACAGTGCAGTCGATTCAGCGTGCCGTTGAAGAAGCTGAGCTAATGGCTGGATGCCAAATACATTCCGTCTATGTTGGTATTGCCGGTAGCCATATTAGAAGCCTGAATTCGCATGGCATTGTTGCTATTCGAGACAAAGAGGTAATGGCGGGCGATGTCGAACGCGTTATTGATGCGGCACGCGCCGTAGCAGTGCCTGCGGATCAGAAAATTCTTCACGTTCTGCCTCAGGAATACATCATCGATAACCAGGAGGGTATTAGAGAGCCTATTGGTATGTCAGGCGTTCGTCTTGAGGCAAAAGTGCACCTAGTCACCGGTGCTGTCAGTGCGGCACAAAATATTATTAAGTGTATTCGTCGTTGCGGCCTTGAAGTTGATGAAGTCATCCTTGAGCAGCTGGCATCCAGTTACGCAGTGCTGACCGACGATGAGCGAGAGCTAGGCGTGTGCTTGGTGGATATCGGAGGCGGCACGACAGATATTGCCGTTTTCGCAGAGGGTGCTATTCAGCATACGGCAGTGATTCCTATAGCGGGTGACCAGGTAACGAATGATATTGCGGTAGCGCTACGTACGCCGACACCCAATGCCGAAGATATAAAAATTAAATACGCCTGCGCACTAACACAATTAGCAGGAAAAGATCAGACTATTGAAGTGTCAAGTGTTGGTGACAGGCCGCCGCGCCGTTTGTCACGGCAGACTCTGGCTGAAGTGGTAGAGCCTCGTTACGAGGAACTGCTTACCCTGGTTCAAGCCGAGCTGCGACGTAGCGGCTACGAAGACCTGGTGGCAGCAGGTATTGTGCTGACTGGTGGTTCTTCAAAAATGGAAGGCTTAATAGAGTTAGCAGAAGAGATTTTTCATATGCCAGTGCGTCTCGGTTCACCACAGTACAACGGTGGCTTGGTAGATGTGGTGCGCAATCCGATTTATGCAACAGGGGTGGGCTTACTCTTGTTTGGTGGTAAAGATAGGGGTGAGAGTAGGGTGGATGCGCACAAAGGTGGGTCGCGAATACTTTGGGGGCGAGTAAAAAGTTGGTTTCAAGGGAATTATTAATTCTGTTTTTTTTTAGGTTTGCAACGAGTTTAAATGAGGAGAGAGGCGATGTTTGAATTATTGGATACACACGCACAAAATGCAGTAATCAAGGTAATAGGTGTTGGCGGCAGTGGTGGTAATGCAGTTGAACATATGGTCGATGCTGACATAGATGGTGTTGAATTTATTTGTATTAACACCGATGCGCAGGCGCTTAAAAATGCGCATGCACGTACTATTTTACAGGTAGGCGATAGACTAACCAAAGGTCTTGGTGCCGGGTCTAACCCGGAGGTTGGCCGGCAGGCCGCATTGGAAGATCGTGACCGTATTGCTGAAATAATTGAAGGCGCTGATATGGTCTTTATTACTGCTGGTATGGGTGGTGGTACGGGTACCGGGGGCGCGCCAGTTATTGCGCAGATAGCGAAAGAGATGGGAATACTCACTGTTGCCGTAGTCACCAAACCATTTCCGTTTGAAGGTAACAAACGTACAGCGATTGCCAATGCCGGGATCGATGAATTAGGTCAGTATGTTGATTCTCTTATTACCATTCCCAATGAAAAATTATTGTCTGTGTTTGATCGTAGTGCCACATTGCTGGATGCTTTTAAAGGTGCCAACGATGTATTACTCGGCGCGGTGCAGGGTATTGCCGAGCTGATTACGCGCCCTGGCCTGATCAACGTTGATTTCGCCGATGTACGTACGGTGATGTCAGAAATGGGTATGGCGATGATGGGGTCGGGCTCTGCAAGTGGTGAAGATCGTGCTCGTGAGGCAGCTGAACGTGCTGTTGCCAGCCCCTTGCTGGAAGATATTAATCTAGCTGGTGCGCGGGGTATTTTGATCAATGTAACAGCTGGCCTGGATCTTTCTATCGGTGAGTTTGCTGAAGTTGGGGACACCATTAAGGCCTTTGCCTCTGACGATGCTACGGTTGTCATGGGTACTGTGCTTGATGCAGCCATTAGTGATGAGATTCGCGTGACCGTTGTTGCCACGGGTTTAGGCCAGGAAAGACGCGAATTGGTCGAAGAGCCTCCAGTGCGACTGGTACATAAAGAGGCTAATGGTGGCGAAGTGGATTATACTAACTTGGATCGCCCTACGGTAATGCGCGGCAATCCAACTCCTACAGGCGATCGTTATGCCAGTCAGGATCAGTCAGGCAGTAACCTTGAATACCTGGATGTCCCAGCATTTTTGCGCCGTCAGGCTGATTAAGCGAAGATACAGGTATTAAATGTTAAATTATTACTACAGTCTGCCGAAAATGTGATATTGGCACCATCTTTGACAATGCATACTACTGTAGTGTAAAAGGCTTTGTATGAATCAAGGAATTACGGGCGTGGCCCATAGACATTATGATTAGACAACGAACCCTGAAAAATGTGATTCGCGCCACTGGCGTTGGGTTGCATACTGGTAAAAAGGTGTTATTAACCTTACGTCCCGCTGCTGTGGATACGGGCATCATCTTTCGTCGTATTGATCTTGAGGGGAATCCCGAGATTCCAGCGCACCCCCATAATGTTGGTGACACCAGTATGTCGACCACGCTTGTCTATAACGACATTCGTGTGTCGACAGTGGAGCATTTATTGTCCGCTATGGCTGGTTTGGGTATCGATAATGCGTATGTTGATATCAGTGCTGCCGAGGTGCCGATTATGGACGGTAGTGCTGGCCCGTTTGTGTTCTTGTTRCARTCTGCWGGYATCGAAGARCARAATGCTGCCAARCGTTTTATTCGTATCAAACAAGCTGTTGAAGTCGTTGACGGTGATAAGTGGGTGCGGTTTGAGCCTTTTGAAGGYTTCAAGGTCACTTTTAATATTGATTTTGATCATCCTGCRTTTCGTGAACGTGCACAAACTGCGACAGTTGATTTTTCAACCACGTCTTTTGTGAAAGAAGTCAGTCGTGCGCGTACATTTGGTTTTATGCGCGATCTGGAGCAGTTACAGGCGCGTAATTTGGCTTTAGGCGGTAGCATGGAAAATGCGATTGTCGTTGATGACTACCGTATTCTCAATGAAGATGGCCTGCGCTATGACGACGAATTTGTTAAGCATAAAGTGTTAGACGCGATTGGTGATTTATATTTATTGGGCCATAGTTTGATAGGTGCATTCATTGGTCATAAGTCGGGCCATGCGCTGAATAACCGTTTGTTGCGCGAGCTGCTTAAAAACCAAGAGGCTTGGGAAGTGGTTACTTTTGATGAATCTGAGCCTGTGCCTATATCCTTTACGCAGCCCGTTTCTATTGGTTAGTATAGCGCTAAGCTGTACAAAGATCGTTTTTTAGTGGTGTTTTAGCTGGCCTCTACGATGTTTGGTGACACCTTGACCTTAATGAAGCTGATAGTGGGTAGTGATGGTTCTTGCTTGAGCTTGTTGATAAGGTCGCGGCTTAGATAGCGTAGCTTTGATGCCCAGGCAGGCGAATCGGTGACAATCGTTAGTTCAGAGTCGTTAATCGTTGTTACCCAACAGTGACTATGCATCGCCATAGGTAGATACTTGGTGACAAGTTGCGTGAGTTCTATCCGAGCGCTGGCACCGGCTATTAAATCCGACAATCCCCCCTTACGTGAATGGAGTATCTGGCTGATTGATCTTGGTCGTGAAGTAATAGTTGTCATTTAACTTGCTTTTTATCCTAGGCGTCACCAGCTTAGCAATGTTACTATTTCGCGCGCAAGTCGCATATTACCCTCAAACCCACATAAGTCACTAATTCTAATACAAATTATGGTTGCAAAAATTTTTAAGAAGGTCTTTGGTAGTCGTAACGACCGATATATAAAACGTTTACGTCCAATAGTTGAGAGTGTAAATGCGCTTGAGGCAGATGTGAGTCAATTGTCTGACCAGGATCTCGCTTTGCGCACAGAGACACTACGTCAACGTACTGCAAATGGTGAATCTTTAGACAGCCTCATTCCTGATGCCTTTGCTACGGTAAGAGAGGCGGGTAAGCGAGCGCATAACATGCGCCATTTCGATGTGCAGCTTATCGGTGGCATGGTCTTAAATCAGGGCAAGATTGCTGAAATGCGGACTGGTGAAGGTAAGACCCTGGTGGCAACACTGGCGGGCTACCTCAATGCACTGTCGGGTGAGGGTGTGCACGTCATTACCGTTAACGACTATCTTGCCAATCGTGATGCCGAGTGGATGGGACAGATATACCGCTTTCTTGGTATGTCTGTGGGTGTTATTTACAGTGGCCAAAGTCAGGAAGAGAAACGAGCGGCCTATGCCTGCGATATTGTCTACGGTACCAATAATGAATTCGGCTTTGATTACCTTCGGGATAATATGGCCTTCTCATCCGATGACCGCGTTCAGCGTAAGCTGAATTTTGCCATTATCGATGAGGTTGACTCCATTCTTATCGATGAGGCGCGTACACCACTTATTATTTCCGGTGCTGTTGAGGATAAAACCGACCTTTACGTAAAGGTTAATAAGCTGGTGCCAGGCCTCGCTAAGCAGGAAGAAGAGGACGGCGAAGGTGATTACAGTCTTGATGAAAAGGCACGACAGGTTTATTTAACCGAGCAAGGGCATCAGCAGGTTGAAGAGCTTTTAGAAACTGCTGGGCTATTGCAGCCTGGTGAAAGCCTGTATGACGCTGCTAACATTACGTTGATGCATCATATTAACTGCGCCTTACGCGCCCACGTTTTGTTCCAAAAAGATGTTCATTACGTTGTTAATAACAATGAAGTGGTTATTGTCGATGAATTTACTGGCCGAACCATGCCTGGGCGCCGTTGGTCAGATGGTTTGCACCAAGCGGTAGAAGCAAAAGAAAATGTCGCCATTCAGCAAGAAAACCAGACCTTGGCATCGATTACCTTTCAAAACTTCTTCCGTTTATATCGCAAACTAAGTGGTATGACCGGTACGGCTGATACCGAGGCTTTTGAATTTCAACAAACTTATGGTTTAGAAGTTGTTGTAATCCCCACGCATCGTGATGCTATACGTAATGATATGGGTGATTTAATCTTCCTTACCGCTAAAGAAAAATACAATGCGATTTTGGAAGACATAGGTGATTGCAGTAAGCGTCAACAGCCCGTATTGGTCGGTACGGCCTCAATTGAAACATCAGAATATTTGTCTGGTTTATTAAAAGAAGCGGGTATCAAACACGAAGTGCTTAATGCCAAGCAGCATGAGCGTGAGGCCGACATCATTGCCCAGGCAGGCAGTCCGGGCGCGGTCACTATTGCCACCAATATGGCTGGTCGCGGCACCGATATCGTTCTGGGTGGTAACCTCGACGTAGCCTTAAGCAAGATTGATAGCGATGATGAGTCTGCGCGCAAGGCAGCTAATGATGAATGGCAGGCCGTGCATCAGCAAGTGCTGGAATTTGGTGGTTTGCATGTGATCGGTACGGAACGCCACGAATCACGGCGCATTGATAACCAGTTGCGTGGTCGCTCCGGTCGTCAGGGTGATCCCGGTTCGACGCGGTTCTATCTGTCGTTAGAAGATAATTTGATGCGTATTTTCGCTTCTGAGCGTGTCGCTAGCATGATGCAAAAGCTCGGTATGCAAGAAGGAGAAGCGATTGAGCATGGCTTGGTTTCTAAAGCTATTGAGAATGCCCAGCGTAAAGTCGAAGGCCATAACTTCGATATTCGCAAAACATTGCTGGAATATGACGATGTTGCCAATGATCAACGTAAGGTGGTCTATGAGCAACGCAATGAGTTGATGGACAGTGACGACGTCTCTGACACCATAAAAGCAATACGTGAAGATGTGGTTAACGAAGTAATCAGCCGCCACTTGCCGCCAGGTAGTTTAGAAGAGCAGTGGGATATACCCAATCTGGAAAAAGATATCGAGCAACAGTTTGCATTGCATGCACCCCTGCGCGAGTGGCTGGATGCGGATGATAGCCTGCATGAAGAAACATTACGCCAGAGGGTTTTTGATTTGGTAGTAGATTTCTACCAGAAAAAAGAAGATCAGGTGGGCCATGAGGCCATGCGTCACCTTGAGAAAGCGGTGATGTTAAAAGTATTGGATAATTTGTGGAAAGATCATTTGGCCGCGATGGATCATCTGCGCCAAAGTATTAATCTGCGAGGTTATGCGCAAAAGAACCCCAAGCAGGAATACAAGCGTGAATCCTTTGATATGTTCAATAGCCTGCTTGCGCGAATTCGTCTTGAGGTGGTGACAGTTATTAGTCGAGTGCAGGTGCGTGACGAGGAAGACGTGGAGACGATTGAAGCGCAACGTCGACAGCAGACTGACTTGCAGTACCAGCATGCGGAAAGTTCGGCTATGCTTGAGCAAGCTGAGCAGGGCGAACAAGCAGCAGGACCTGCGAATGAGACCTTTGTTCGTGAGCAACCTAAGGTGGGTCGTAATGAACCTTGCCCTTGTGGTTCGGGCAAAAAATACAAGCAATGTCATGGTAAGTTGGCTTAATTCGAAATTACTGTGAGTGACGCTCCGTATTTAGCCGTGGCTGTCGAGCACGACGCTAAACCCATTAAAGGGATTCGTCTGTCGACGGCATGTGCCGGAATAAAGCAAACCAAGCGTGATGATGTCACGCTGATTGAGTTAGCTGATAATACGCACTGTGCAGCAGTGTTTACACGCAATCGTTTTTGCGCAGCGCCCGTGGTGCTAGCCAAACAGCATATGCAACAGACCCGGCCCCGTTATTTATTGATCAATAGTGGTAATGCCAATGCCGGCATGGGTGCGATTGGGCTTGCGGATGCTGAGGCCAGTTGCGCCGAACTTTCATCGCGAACCGGTGTTGATAAAACATCAGTATTGCCTTTTTCCACTGGTGTCATTGGTGAGCGTCTGGCTGTAGCCAGGGTTGCTGCTGTGATGGATGATTTGATTGCGGGGCTTGCCAGCGATAATTGGTTGTCTGCAGCGAAGGCTATCATGACCACCGATACCGTTGAGAAAGTGGCTTCTGTGCAGCTTGATAGTGCTGGTCAAACATTGACCGTTACCGGTATTGCCAAGGGTTCGGGCATGATCCATCCGAATATGGCGACCATGCTTGCTTATATTGCTACCGACGCTAGTGTGGCAGATGATGTGTTAGCGCATTGTTTAAAAAATGCAGTTGATCATTCATTTAACAGTATTACCGTAGATGGTGACACCTCGACCAATGATGCCTGCGTATTGATGGCGAGTGGTCAGGGTACCGTGGTTGTACAAAGTCTTGATGATGCCGCGTATGAAACCTTAAGCGATGCCGTTGGTGCAGTATGTCATGCACTCGCCATGGCTGTTGTCGCTGACGGTGAAGGAGCGACTCGTCTAGTGCATGTAGAGGTTACTGGCGGCCGCTCACGCGAGGAGTGTCGTCAAGTGGCGGATGCCGTTGCGCTGTCTCCTTTAGTGAAAACCGCGCTATTTGCGCAGGATCCGAACTGGGGCAGAGTGCTGGCGGCCGTTGGCCGCGCTGGCATCGATGATCTTGATGCAGAACGGGTTACCATCCACCTTGACGGGGTTTTAATTGCAGAGCATGGTGCACGAGCCGCTAATTATAGCGAGCAAGCGGCAAAGCAAGTCATGCAGCAACATGAGTACTGTCTACATATTGGGCTGGGCCGCGGTGCGGAAAAAGCGCGCGTGTCCACGTGTGATCTATCTTACGATTATGTGCGTATCAATGCAGAATACCGTAGTTAGTTAGTTTAAACTCAGGTATCATCCGCCTTAAGGGGTGTGGAGAATGACATATGACATTGAATAATATACTGAATTTCCTGGATGGTGGTTTATTGCAGCTAACTGTCTGGGGCTATATTGGTTGGACATTATTGCTGACCCATATCACCATCGCTGGGGTGACTATTTATTTACATCGCTGCCAGGCGCACCGTGCGCTGGACTTACATCCTGCTGTTAGTAATTTTTTCCGCGTGTGGCTATGGCTGAGCACCGGTATGCGTACTAAAGAGTGGGCAGCGATTCATCGTAAGCATCACGCTAAATGTGAGACAGAAGAAGATCCACATAGTCCGGTCGCAAAAGGCATCGACACCATATTATGGCGTGGTGCTGAGTTGTATCAAGAAGAGGCTGATAACGCTGAGACGCTTGAGAGATACGGTAAGGGCACGCCCGATGACTGGATGGAGCGTCATATCTTTGCGCGTTCCAAGAATTGGGGTATCGCCCTGATGTTTTTTATTGATATCGCTGTGTTTGGTGCCGCCGGTATCGCTGTTTGGGCTGTTCAAATGGTTTGGATACCCTTTTTTGCAGCAGGCGTTGTTAATGGTATTGGCCACTGGTGGGGGTATCGCAATTATGAATGTGACGATGCGGCGACCAATATTTCACCGCTTGGTATTTTGATTGGTGGTGAAGAGCTGCACAATAACCATCACGCCTTCCCGAGTTCTGCCAAACTGTCTTCAAAATGGTATGAGTTTGATATCGGTTGGTTGTATATCTGCTTATTAGAGATGTTTTGCCTGGCCAAGGTGAAAAAGCTGCCGCCAGAGCTGGCTATTAATCGCGATAAACTGATCCTGGATAAGGACACCGTCATCGCTATGGTGGGAAATCGTTTGCAGGTGATGTCCCATTATTGCCAGGATGTGCTCAAACGCGTTCATCGTGACGAAGTGGGCAAGGCTGATGTTGTTGCGCGTGACGGTTTACACCGTAGCCTACCGCTGTTGATTCGTGAAGAAAGCTTAATGGACGGAGTCAGTAGAGAGCGTCTTGAAAGCGTGCTTGTTAGCAACCAGACATTGACGACGGTTTACTCGTTCAAACAGCAGTTGCAAGAGATTATGCGTCGCTCAAGCGTTACCCATGAACATTTGCTGGAGGCCATACAAGAATGGTGTCATCAGGCTGAAGAGACGGGGATTAAGGCTCTGGAGGACTTTGCGCAGACTTTGCGTGGTTATTCTATGGGTGGCGCTCCGGCGGTCGCTTAAATCTTAAGGCTCTCCCTGAAAACCCCGTATATGTTTAGCGCTCGCGGGCAATAAAAAACCCCGCCTAGGCGGGGTTTTTTATTGCAGACAAAAGCAGGATGTTCTCTATTTGATTTTGCCTTCTTTGTAAATCACGTGTTTGCGAACCACGGGGTCGTATTTCTTGATTTCCATCTTGTCTGGCGTGTTGCGCTTGTTCTTTACCGTGGTATAGAAGTGGCCTGTGCCAGCAGAAGAATTAAGTCTGATTTTATCGTACATGATTTTCTATGCCCCCCTGATTAAACGCGTTCGCCGCGTTTGCGCATATCGGTAATGACCTGGTCAATACCCACTTTATCAATGATGCGCATGCCTTTTGTCGTTAAACGAATGCGTACCCAGCGTCTTTCAGCTTCGAGCCAATAACGACGCGAAAGAAGGTTTGGTAAAAAACGACGACGCGTTCTGTTATTAGCGTGTGAAACATTGTTTCCCGCCATTGGCCGTTTTCCGGTGACTTGGCATACCTTAGACATTGTTTTAACTCCACCCAATATTTCAAACGGCGCAGGCTTTAGTGCCTGCGCAATAAATCATAGCCGGCCTTTATACCAGAATTAAAGCCACTGAACAAGTTTGGCGGTTGGCAATGGATCATGAGAGCTCTGCACGAAGCATCTCCGTCGTGCAAAGGTCTCATTTATATTAATCCACGCTCTGCTATCGATGTGGTGTGGCCGGCCCCGATGATAATGTGGTCGAGAACACGGATGTCGACTAGCCCTAACGCGTCCTTGAGGCGCCGTGTGAGCGCTATGTCGGCTTGACTGGGCTCGGCGTCACCTGATGGGTGGTTATGGGCAAATATGAGCGCTGAGGCATTGTGTTTAAGGGCTTGTTTGACAATTTCCCGTGGATAGACTGAAGCCTGGTCTATGGTGCCGTGAAAGAGTTTCTCGAAGCGAATGATGCGATGACGATTGTCGAGAAACAGGCAAGCGAAGACCTCATGC
The DNA here is from genome assembly GCA_002400775.1 of Gammaproteobacteria bacterium. Lineage (GTDB taxonomy): Bacteria > Pseudomonadota > Gammaproteobacteria. The sequence continues at coordinate 7,092 of NVRF01000006.1, read as the reverse complement.
GGATAATGGCGTAGCTGGCTCGCCAGATAGCGGCTGGTATGGCCTGGGCTTAATAATGTCTCCGTGTCGGCGATCTCTTCAGACAGGTAGCGTTTGCCCAGCTCCAGTGCCGCTTGAAACTGGGTGTAAGTGACATTGCCAACACCACGGTGCTGGCAAAAACGCTGGCAGTCAGCGCCGAGCAGGGGGGATAAGCCACCAAACTCGTCAAGCAAAGAGCGGCCAAGCTCAACGGCATTTTGTCCTATGGTGCCAGAGCGCAGGAAAATTGCCAGTAATTCCGCGTTGGATAGTGTGTGTGCACCGTGATTCAGCAGTTTTTCTCGTGGACGCTCGTCCAGTGGCCATTCATGTATTGCCATGGTCTTCCTCTGATGTGTTGAATTAGTCCATTGATTTTGCTGTGTTTAATGTTACCTTAAAGCGTTTTAAATTATACAGGTTAATCTGAAATTAATTACCTAATGATGGAACTCTCTAATAAACGCGTGCTTTTAGGTGTGAGTGGTAGTATCGCCGCCTATAAAAGTGCCGAGCTTGTAAGGTTGTTGCGTAAGCAGGGTGCTGAAGTGCGTGTTGTCATGACGTCTACCGCAACCGAATTTATTCAGCCACTGACCTTTCAGGCTTTATCCGGCAACATTGTTTACAGCGCCTGGGATGACGCCGACCGTGGTGATGGCATGGGTCATATTGAATTGGCGCGTTGGGCTGATGTGATAGTGGTTGCCCCGGCTAGCGCCGATCTATTGGCACGTTTGCGTCAAGGCATGGCAAATGATTTGCTGACGACCCTATGTTTAGCCAGCGCCAGCACGATTGCCGTTGCGCCGGCCATGAACCGACTGATGTGGGATAACGCTGCAACAAAAGAGAATTTAGCTGTGCTTAAGCAGCGTGGGATTCATGTTTTGGGCCCGGGTGCGGGAGGTCAGGCCTGTGGCGAAGTTGGTCTTGGCCGCATGTTGGAGCCAGAACAGTTGGTGCAGGGGATATCAGGCCTGTTTAGCAGTGGCATACTTAGTGGTGCTAAATTGTTACTGACTGCGGGGCCGACACGCGAGCCGATTGATGCGATGCGTTTTCTCAGCAACCGCAGTTCTGGTAAAATGGGTTATGCCTTGGCTCAGGCTGCTATTGAGGCCGGTGCTGATGTCACACTGGTGAGCGGTCCGGTCGCGTTGGCGACCCCTGACAGGGTGAAACGGCTTGATGTAAATAGCGCCGATGAGATGTATGAGGCAGTAATGTCAGAGGTGGCTGGCAGCGATGTTTTTATTTGCGCCGCCGCCGTTGCTGACTATAAACCGGCTAATCCTTCCAAAGAAAAAGTGAAACGTAAAGACAATAATGTCGACTTGGCGCTGACGCAAAATCGCGATATTGTCGCGAGTGTTACCGCTTTGCCCGATAAGCCCTTTACTGTAGGTTTCGCCGCTGAGACCAGTGATATTGAGGCTCATGCCCGCGCTAAGCTCAAACGTAAAGGGCTTGACCTCATTGCCGCCAACCAGGTTGGCGACGGGCAAGGTGCTGAGGTTGATGAAAACGCTATGACGCTATATTGGGCGGATGGCAGTCAGCATTTGGAGAAAACCAGCAAAGCCAAGCTCGCGCGCCAAATGGTGACCATAATCGGGGAGCATTATCGTGCAACAACTCGAACTTAAGGTTCTTGATGAACGGGTAGGTAATGAGTTTCCATTGCCCGCATATGCTACCGAGGGTGCAGCAGGCCTCGATTTGCGTGCCATGCTTGATGAGACGACGATTATCCGTCCCGGTGAGACGATCTTGATACCGACCGGAATTGCTATTCATATTGGTGATCCCGCTTATGCTGCAGTCATATTGCCGCGCTCAGGTTTAGGCCATAAGCACGGTATTGTGCTGGGCAATTTGGTTGGGTTGATCGATTCCGATTACCAGGGTGGTTTGTTCGTGTCATGCTGGAATCGTGGTGATTCAGAATTTAGTATCGAAATTGGCGAGCGCATTGCTCAGTTGGTGGTGATTCCAGTGGCGCAAGTGAAGTTTGCTATCGTTGATGAATTTGATGCAAGCGACCGTGCTGCCAGAGGATTCGGACATTCTGGACGCATGTAGTTGAGAGCCGTTCAGAGATAAGACTTAGCGTCGAGCAGTCGATATATTAAAAATAATGAAGAAAAAGCTTAAGTTATTAAATAAGTCTGCTCAGGACTCTAACTCGTACATCACCGCACAGACTGTTCATCTGGCGAAGTTCAGTATTCAAGGCCTGTTATGGATACTGGCGACTCTTGCCGTTGCCGTTATGCTGGTGGCCGGTGCCGGTGTCTATGTGCTGTTGACAGAGCACTTTGCACAACGTCACGAACAGCAAATTAATGCCGATGCGGATGCTATTGAGCGCGAGTTATCCAACTATTTTACGCGTTTTCATTTACGCATAGAAATTCTCGCCAATGATCCTGTCGCTGAACAGGCATTAGAAAATGTTAATTCAGATGCCTTGCATCAGCGTGAGGCAGAGATTGCGGTACTGTTCCCTGATGCGATGCGAGTAATGTTGTTGCCCGCAGATATTGTGCGAACAGCACGCCCCGCTGATTTCCCTGAACTTGGTTTTGCCGATATCGACCTGTTTGATACGCTGAGCCGGGATATTACGCCACCTTTAGAGAGCCATTTGTTTGGCACTGATTTTAGTCATATTGATTTCGTTAATCGTATACAGAGCCGTTCCAACCGTAGTTTGTTAGGTTTTTTGTTGGTGAGTTTTAAAGGCAGCTTTCTTGATGAAGCAATGAAAGAGATGGCGCAATACGGTGACGGCTATTTTGAGCTACAGCAAGTAATAAGTAAGGGCAAGCCCTTGGTGCTGGCTAAGCAAGGTGATGCAGTATTGTCTGAAAACAGTAGCCCTTTGGTGCGCGACATAAAGGGCACTGCATGGCGTTTGCAGTATTTTGCGCCGGCGCCAGAGTCCTTGGGTTTTGAGTTGAATCCGCGCAACTACGCCATGATATTTTTGGGCGCCGCTTTGGCGCTGTTGATATTGGTAGTGGTATTCGCTCGTTTGATAGCAAGTTCAGTGCGCAAAGACCTTAGCAGTATTGTATCCTTAGTGCGTGACATGGTGGCTGGCCGTATATTACGACAGGTGAGTGATATACGTTTACGCAATTTTACCAGCACCTACGACGTCATTGGTCGCATCGATGTTGATGTAACGCCAACACCAGTAAAAGTGAATGAGAGTGTTGATGACGATGAATACGAGCAAGCCGAGATTCATAGTTCAGGATTTGAAACCATTGATTTAATCTTTCAGGACAATAAAGCTATGTCAGTAGAAAATATAGAAGTCGTACCAAAGCTTCAGAAAACCCAACAGGTGCCAGCAGGTATCTTCAAGGCTTATGATATTAGAGGCATCGTCGGTAAAACGCTGACCCCTGAGTTGGTGACTGATATTGGCCGTGCATTGGGTAGCGAGGCTTTTTCTCGTGGCCAACAAACCGTAGCAGTTGCCCGTGACGGCCGCTTGTCCGGCCCTGAGTTGCTCGATGCTTTAATTAAAGGATTGACCGAAAGTGGCCGTGATGTCATCAATCTTGGCCTGGTGCCAACACCAGTACTTTATTTTGGTACAAATTATTTGAATACCACCTCTGGTGTTATGTTGACAGGCAGCCATAACCCACCTGACTATAACGGCTTAAAAATGGTGCTAAAGGGAGAAACCCTCTCTGGCGATACCATTCAAGCATTACGTAAACGTATTGAAGACGGTGATTATCAAAGCGGTATTGGTAGCGTAGAAGAGATTGATATTGTTGCTGATTATATTGAACGCATTGTGGGTGATGTCGAGCTATCAAGGCCGCTTAAGGTCGTGGTGGATTGTGGTAACGGTGCTGCGGGCGATTTGGCGCCGCGTTTGCTGAGAAGTCTTGGTTGTGAGGTTATCGAATTATTTTGTGAGATTGATGGAAATTTTCCTAATCATCATCCAGACCCCAGCCAGCCTGAAAACCTCAGTGACGTGATTGAGGCAGTGATGACTCATGATGCTGATTTGGGCTTGGCTTTTGATGGCGATGGTGATCGTCTCGGTGTGATCGATTCGCGTGGTAATGTGATTTGGCCTGATCGCCAAATGGTGTTGTACGCCAAAGATGTAATCAGCCGTAACCCAGGCGCAGAGATTATTTATGATGTGAAGTGTTCACGTCATTTGGGCCCTGCGATTAAGAGTTTCGGTGGTAAACCTGTTATGTGGAAGACAGGTCATTCTCTAATCAAGGCGCGCATGAAGGAAACTGGCGCGCTGCTTGCGGGTGAAATGAGCGGGCATATTTTCTTTAAAGAACGGTGGTATGGTTTTGACGACGCGCTTTATACAGCGGCACGTTTGCTTGAAATTGTTGCGGCCGACTTACGCAGCAGCTATGAGCTTTTTGCCGAGATTCCAAATGCTGTTAGTACACCTGAGTTAAAGCTTGATATGGATGATGCCATCCATGCCAGCTTTATGCAGCGCCTGATTGCTGCCGCAGATTTTCCGGATGCCAATATCATCACTATCGATGGCTTGCGTGTTGAGTTTGAAGATGGCTGGGGGCTGGTTCGTGCATCGAATACGACACCCTGTCTAGTGATTCGCTTTGAAGCAGATAACCCGTCTGCATTGAAGCGCGTGCAAGGTGAATTCCGACAACTGATGTTAGGGCTTGATTCGGCGCTGATACTTCCGTTCTAATGGTGTTATGACGCTACAACATAATAAAGCGTTGGACATTGCGCGAGTCCTCACCGAGGCGCTACCTTATATTCAAAAATTTTATGGCAAAACCATCGTTGTTAAGTACGGTGGTAATGCCATGGTTGATGAAAACCTGAAGAACAGCTTTGCGCGTGACGTGGTGCTGATGAAGCTCGTTGGCATGAACCCCATCGTTGTTCATGGTGGTGGGCCGCAAATTGGTAGTTTGCTCGCCAAGCTTGGCAAGGAAAGCAAATTTGTCGACGGTATGCGTGTCACCGACAGCGAAACCATGGACGTTGTTGAAATGGTGTTGGGTGGGCTGGTTAACAAAGATATTGTTAATTTAATCAATAGCCATGGCGGTAACGCTGTCGGGCTTACCGGTAAAGACGGTGGTTTACTGCGTGCTGAGAAGCTTACTTTTACACGCGATGCGCAGGAATTAACGGCTCCCGAGATTATAGATATTGGCCATGTCGGCAAGGTGGTCGATATCAACACAAGTGTTGTCGACATGCTCATCAGTGGTAATTTTATCCCGGTGATTGCACCCATCGGTGTTGGTGAAGATGGCGAGTCGTATAACATCAATGCTGATCTCGTTGCGGGTAAATTAGCTGAAGTGCTGAAAGCAGAAAAGCTCATCTTATTGACCAATGCCGCGGGTGTTTTAAACCGCGATGGTGACGTATTGTCGGGCCTGAAAACCAAGGACATTCAAGCGCTGATAGATAGCGGTGAAATTCATGGCGGCATGTTGCCCAAGGTTGGCTGCGCGATTGACGCTCTATTAGGGGGGGTGTCGACAGCACATATTATTGATGGTCGGGTACAACATGCCGTATTACTCGAGATCTTTACCAATGAAGGGGTCGGTACCTTAATTCGAGCTTAGATGGGCTCAGGCCTAGCGAGCGGTCGCAGTATCGCTCTGCGTTCCAGTTAATGTTCGGTAAAGCTCAAGGTCTTGATTGAATTTGTCACGTACCTTGTCTTGTTCGATACGTTTTTCCTTGATAAATATCTCGGCCTCATCAATTTTGTTACGTGTTTCGGCAATTTGTGTCTTGAGCAGTTTCGGTGTTTTTTTGCCACTACGCTCAAAGGCCGCTGCGTCTTTAACTAGCCCATCAAGATCAAAACGCAGGTTGCCAAGATTAGCTTCAACAAAATTAACACTGACCTGAATTGATTCGATATTGCGGTCACGGGTGGCAATCAAGTCGCGTTCATCACGGTAGTTGGCGATTAAATTACGCTGATAAACCTCGGCTTGACGCTGATTTTCTTCTTCTTTTTTACGTAACTCTACCTGCTGACGTTCGGTAATCAGTTCTGTCCTGGATTTGGCCTCGTCGGCCACAACAGAGCTCACCCCCGATTTGTTAATGACTTCACGTTTACGGTTTACATGCTGCGGTGGGACATTATCGCTGTAATGTATAGCCCCGTCCTCGTCGACCCATTTAAACAGCTTGGCCGAGGCCAGGGGCGACATTAAGCACAAGCTCAGCCCAATGCTCGCAAGCAGACTAAATCTATAGGCTTTTTTTGATCCTGAATTTAACATATCAGGCTATATTAGCGAATCATGCCCTGACAATCGAGTGAGAGTTTATCTTGGATTGGCCAAGCCAGAGGGTATTGTTGATTATTTCACTCATTGCCAACGCTTTCTCCGCATTTGTTGGGGGTGGTGCAGGGCTGCTTTTAGTCGCCTGTGCTGATATTTCTCGGTCTGACCTTCAGTGTGGCACTGGTGACACATAAAGTCGCCAGCGTTGCACGCCAAGGGTTCTTTTTAATGCCCCCTTGAGGGGTACACGTTGCCTTTAGGTGTTGGCGCTACGCTTCGTCACCTAATGGCTAATACGCTAAAAAGGCCGTTTGCGTTATTTATTTTAGCGACAGATTCACCTGGTGTCTTAATCAGCACCACTATCGCTGATCGCCAGGGAGGGCGAAACGGAGGCGGCTAGTCCTTGATTGCCAACCCCGTTTGTCTGTTTCTGGATGCTAGAGAGATTAAGAAGCTGCTACAGCTTTAATCGATGTAGTGTCACGGACGAAGTCAAAGGTGCTACGAAAGGGCATGATATATCGTGATAGACGCAGAACGTTTTCGGCAAAAGTCATTACTTGCCGAGTGAGTCGATACATTGACAGAGCAAAAGAGAAAAGAGACAGCCCACTCAAACAAAAGTGAAAAGAAACTATCACTTTACAAAAACCTGTTTGCCGGAGTAGCCTTGGCACACAACAAGGAATAAACGGAGTTTGTGTCATCGGTTTTACGATGACCCGTTAGCAGGGCTGACGTCAGGCTTATTCAGCCTGCC